>NZ_JAWJBL010000004.1:0-1506 GCF_032842965.1 Psychrobacter sp. CAM01 | reverse complement strand
TGATTAACGAGAACCAAGTAGTCTGCGTTGAATCCCTGACAGTGAAAAACATGATCCGCAACCCGACACTCAGCAAGGCCATTGCTGATGCAGGATGGGGCGAGTTCGTGCGCCAGTTGGCGTACAAGGCGGAATGGGCCGGGCGCTCACTGGTCGCCATTGACCAATGGTTCCCCAGCTCCAAACGCTGCTCGGGTTGCGGGCATACCTTGTCGTCGCTGCCGTTGTCGGTCAGGAAATGGGACTGCCCCGAATGTGGCGCACACCATGACCGCGACATCAACGCCGCGACCAACATTAAAGCCGTCGGGCTGGCGGTGTTAGCCCTTGGAGAGAATGTAAGCGGCATGGGGCCAGTCTCCGTGTCCGGTTCTCGGTGAATTGGGAATCCCCTTCCTTTAGGGAGGGGAGCAGTCAATGGCTTGATATCCCAGTGACTGGTGCAGATTCTGGTTACTGTAGGTGATCATCCCTTTGCAGTTCAGGGTGAAGTAAATCATTTGAGCACCCAGATCTCGCCGCATGTTATGAAAAATATTCAGCTCTGCCTCAAGCTCACTGATGCGTTTTTGCAACCTTTTACTGTTAAACATGCTTTGCCGCCATGATAGCCCTCTCATTGTAAGCCGCTATTCTATTTGAACAGAAAGTCAAAGATCTTTGTTTCTGGATCAAAAGCGTATAAAAAAGGGACAAAAAAAACCGCCCGAAGGCGGTTCTTTTGTGAACAATGTGTATCGCTTAGGCGCGAACAAAGTCCAGGTGAGCCAGCTTGGGCTTGAAGGGATGACGCTGAACGTCCTGAACCTTCACTTTTACTTCCTGACCATCGATAACCAGGGTCAGCACTTCGTTGTAGAAGGCGTCTTCCTGCTGAGCGATGATGGCCTTTTTGTGGTCCAGAGCAACCGCTACCGGCTCCTGGTTGCCGCCATAAATGATGGCAGGCACTTTGTCAGCGTGACGCAGGCGGCGGCTCGCACCTTTCCCCAGGTCAGTACGCACTTCGGCTTCAAATACAAATGACATAATCTTCTCTCTTTGAGGTTAATGACAAAGGCTGCGACCGGCCTTTGCCTTGATAAAAGCGCGCGGATGGTAACACGCGGCCCCTGTCGGGGCAAGCGGGAAGCCTGTCGCAGTCAAAAAGTAACCAAAGACGATCGCAACGCGAAGCATCAATGCGGTTGCGCTCCGCCGACACGCTTCAAGCCCATCCATGGGACGCTCGGCGCATGCCTTCCTTGGCATGCGACGGTCGGCTTCGGCAATCCCCACTGCTGCTTCGAGCAATATCGGCGTTGTCTGTTTACTAACGATCAGCACCTTAGTCTCCCAAAGAAAACAAAGGGTATCAAAGCGCCTTTGGACTGGCCCGAGAAAAGTAGACACCTTCATTTAATGAGAAGGTGTTATGAAATACAAACCCCGCCGTCGCTTTAGCGACACATTCAAACGTGAGGCCGTCGAGGCCTCGCTGTCTACCACCGAGACACAAGCTCAGTT
>NZ_JAWJBL010000003.1:0-99473 GCF_032842965.1 Psychrobacter sp. CAM01 | reverse complement strand
GTCAATCCACGATTTTAAGCTGTATAAAGATACTTGTCCTGATTGGTTACCTGAGAATACTAACTATCTAGCAGACAGTGGTTATCAAGGGTTAGCAAAGCTACATAACCAAACTTTCACACCATTTAAGAAACCTCGTGGTGGTCAGTTATTGGAGATATGCAAACAGGCCAATCACTATCTGGCAAAGTTCCGTATTGTGGTTGAGCACAAAATAGGCTTAATCAAGTTGTTTAAAATCGTGGCTCATAAATATCGCAACCGTCGTCAGCGCTACGATCTTAGAATGAAGCTGTTTGCTGGTATCATTAATTCCGAGCTTAGACTATGACTTTTGCAAGAGGTCTAGTATTTAGAGCAGATATTGCGTATTGCGGTAAGTGTATTTTTAATTTACAGACTAATGAAGCCATAGACCAACACAAGCCACAGGATAGGTGGGTCACATTGGATCGCATTGGGAAAATAGCAGGCATAAAAAAACGCTAGACGCGTTATTTATAAAGGGTTGTAGGTATATATAGGGATATATGGGAAGAGGTAGGAAAACTAGCATTTAGTAAGATTGGCGGTGAAGGAGGGATTCGAACCCTCGATACGCTATGAACGTATACACACTTTCCAGGCGTGCGGTTTCAGCCACTCACCCACTTCACCGTTTAGACAGACCGCATTTGCACGATACTGATTTTAGACTGGCTAAGTATAGCGGATACCATTTAAAAAGTCACCACTTACGCCTTATCTTTCTTTATTGATGGACGCCTGCTAGGATACGCATACGTAATAACTAGTATAGACGATTGAGAGTTGCATGATAAGAGTTGGTGGGTATCAAGGTGTTTTAAACAACAGCATAATGGCGGTATTTGCTATTGTAGTAGGGCTATCATCAGCGCAGGCAGATGATCTTACTCAGTGCAGTCAATCTTTTTATGGCGGCGTTTATCCAGAGTTTACCAATACCAAGCTTGATAAGAATACTCAAGCGCTGTGTATGGACGGGTTTGCCGTTATGTACTCGGGCGTGTCACGGACACCATTGTGGTCAGCTGAGCATCTAGACCGCCGCCGCTTGCAGCAAGCAAAAACCATCGACCGCGAAGACAGCTTTCATGAGGAGAGCCGTCTACCTAAATCTATGCGCGCCTCGTTGTCTGATTATTCAGGCTCAGGCTATGATCGTGGGCATCTAGCGCCCAATGCCAATATGGCCAATCGCAGCCAGCAATACGACAGTTTTAGTCTGGCCAATATTGCCCCGCAGTCACCGCGCAACAACCGCTATGTTTGGCGTAATATCGAGTCTGCTACCCGCTACTTAACCCAGCAGTATGGCGAAGTCTATACCATCACGGGCGTGGCTTTTACGGGCAAAAAGACCAAACAGCTTGCCGAGCGCGTATTGGTACCCAGCCATTTTTTTAAGGCTGTCTATATTCCAGCGACCGATCAAGCAGGGGTGTATTACGCGCCCAATGATGAGTCAGAGCGCATAGAGGTCATTAGTGTAGATGAGCTAACGGCTAAAGTCGGCATTGATGTCTTGCCGGTGCTCGATCGCCAGACCAAAGCGCAAGCGTTTGCGCTGCCACTAAAGGCAGGTGAAAGCGCCGACTTGCCTGATCAGCCGGTAGAGGAGCCGACATGGCTGCTGTTTGTTTTGGCCATTATTGAGTGGCTACTGGCTCAATTACAGGCTTGACGCGCTTTTAGCGACATCTCAATGTGCTGATATGCATGATTGAATAACTATAAAAAGGATGACAAAATGATTGAACCCTTTGCCAATAACCGCCAAAGCATGCAAATTGGAGAGCTGGTCATCGAAAACCAGCAGGACAAAATCACGATTTATGGCGATATCGATGTGACCTTCGATGCGGCAGGGCATCATCAGGCTCAGCAGCTACACGAGCTGACAACCAAAATTATGCAAGCTTTTGATGATGGTTTGCCTTATAGCAATAACGAGGCAAAGTCAAAAGAAAATGATGACCAATCGGACAAAAATATCGACAACCCCTTCCTGTAACTCTTTGATATGGTTTTGGTTTTATAGAAATAATAAAGTACAAAAAAATTACTAGGCAAACAGATAAAATTGCTTATAATGGGTCAAGACATCGCTTATGTCGCTCAAATCTTTGGACAAAAGCTTGTGAGCAATTGCGATAACGACTATCAAATGGCACATGTTAGCTCACGATGTGCGGTGTTGATGAGTAAAATCGCAGCGCTTATATAAAAGATTCTAGCAAAGGATGAGCATAGAACAGCAGAAACATCACGTTTCGAGTAATCATTGTTTGATTAATCATTGTATGAAGGGAGTCACTCTATGAAACTATTTACAAAAACCGCTTTAGCAGCTGCCGGTATCAGTATGGCGACCATGGCGTTTGCCGCCGATCCATTACACAATACAACATGGCAGACGTATGACGACGGTAAGCCAAAAGGCACGGTAAAAATCACCGAGTCTAACGGGGT
This sequence comes from Psychrobacter sp. CAM01, assembly GCF_032842965.1. Taxonomy (NCBI): domain Bacteria; kingdom Pseudomonadati; phylum Pseudomonadota; class Gammaproteobacteria; order Moraxellales; family Moraxellaceae; genus Psychrobacter; species Psychrobacter sp. CAM01. The sequence goes on along the minus strand of NZ_JAWJBL010000003.1, from coordinate 96,980 downwards.
GCTGACCGGTAAACTCATTGCAACGAACTCCGCCAAAGGCAAAAAACACGTCGGCATGACCGTCATCAAAGGCCTAAAAGCTGACGGTGGTGGTAAATATAGCGGTGGTACGATCACTGACCCAGAAAAGGGTAAAGACTATCGTATGACAGCCAGTTTAAATGGCAACACTCTAAAGCTAAAAGGCTATATCGGTCCATTCTCCCGTAGCCAAGTGTGGAAAAAGAAATAAACCATACGCGTTATATTAAGCGTTAGAACACAAAAATCCCGCCAGACTTCTCGGTTTGGCGGGATTTTTGATGGGGCATCTCTTTAATACAATAAGTGAAAGTACACTAGATGAAGAGGCTCTAAATTAAGAGGCACTAGATTAAGGGACGTTAGGTTGAGCCTTATATCACAAACTCAGGATATGCCTCCATGCCACACTCCGCAATATCCGCGCCTTCGTATTCATCCTCTTCAGAGATGCGCAGACCTATGATCAGCTTTATCAGTGACCAAACGATTAGGCTTGCGACAAACACCCAGACAAAGATCGTTGCCGCGCCTGCGATTTGACCCAAAAAAGTCGCCGCAGGATTGGTAATAGGCACGAGAAGTAAACCAAACAGACCCACGACGCCGTGTACTGAGATTGCGCCCACTGGGTCGTCTATTTTCAGTTTATCGAGTGCCAAGATAGACAAAACCACGATAGCCCCAGCGATCAGCCCAAAGAGCGTGGCTTGTAAGGCAGAAGGGGTCGATGGCTCAGCAGTGATGGCGACCAGCCCCGCGAGTGCGCCGTTTAAGAGCATGGTCAGATCCGCTTTACCAAAGATCAAACGTGCCAGCAGCAATGCTCCGATAGCGCCGCCTGCGGCTGCGGCGTTGGTATTCAAAAACACCATGGCCACAGAGTTGGCACTGGCGATATCGCCCAGCTTGAGAACGGAGCCGCCATTAAACCCAAACCAGCCCATCCACAATATCAATGTCCCAAGGGCGGCTAATGGCAGATTGGCCCCCGGTATTGCCCGTATCTCACCTTTTGGTCCGTACTTGCCTTTGCGCGCACCTAATAGTAGTACGCCCGCCAAAGCCGCCGCCGCTCCTGCCATATGCACAATACCCGAGCCAGCAAAATCAAAGAACCCCAAGTCGCTAAGACTATATAAACCAAACACATCGTTGCCGCCCCATGTCCAGCTGCCTTCTAATGGATAAATCAGCCCTGTCATGACCACTGCAAACAACAAAAACGACCATAGTTTCATACGCTCAGCCACTGCGCCTGAGACGATAGACATACAGGTCGCTACAAACACCACTTGAAAGAAAAAGTCAGAGGCTGCAGAGTAGACAGAGTCGCCGCCAAAGCCGTTTTCACTAGAGGCAGCTAGCGCATCGGCGACCAAGGCGTCGCCACCTGCGATACCACTCAAAAACCACTCGCCGCCATACATAATGGCATAACCGCAAATCATATACATGGTACAGGCGGTGGCGAATAGAGCGACGTTTTTGGTTAAAATCTCAACGGTGTTTTTGGAGCGGACCAGCCCTGCTTCTAGCATGGTAAAACCCGCTGCCATCCACATGACGAGCGCGCCACACATTAAAAAATAGAACGTATCAAGTGCGTACTGAAGCTCAAAGATTTGGTTTTGCATGTTAATTCCCCCTTGAATTGATGCAATATAGAGCGTTAGGTAGGACTTACAAATCAGCGTTTGTAAGTAGGTCGTGCGCTTTAGATAGCGTCAGGACCTGTCTCGCCCGTACGAATACGAATGACTTGCTCGAGTGCTGTGACAAAGATTTTGCCGTCACCGATCTTACCTGTGCTCGCGATGCGGGTGATGGCTTCGATAGCAGGCTCGACCATCTCGTCAATAACAGCCACTTCGACTTTTACTTTAGGTAAAAAGTCCACCACGTATTCTGCGCCGCGATAGAGCTCTGTGTGGCCTTTTTGGCGACCGAAACCTTTAACTTCAGTGACAGTAACGCCTTTGACACCGATGTCAGAAAGCGCTTCACGCACGTCATCGAGCTTAAACGGTTTTAAGATCGCAGTGATTAGCTTCATAAAAAATTCCTTATTTGTGTGATGCCGCAGGTTGAGAGAAGTTGTGGTGCGTCTCATCGTGGTCATGCTTGATATAGGTCATTCAAGAACTGTGCCAAACCTACTCAAGGGGGTAGGTAGGAGTGGGCTTATTGGTACAAAAATCACCAGTATCATGACACACATCACGCACTATAACGCCGCGATTATACTTATCGTCATGCGTTATACCGCGTCAATCAACCTTTGGCGTTAAGCCTATGAAAACTTTATTATAACCAACTTTCTAGGCGCTAGGGGAGGCTATCGATTTATTTCATGTGACGATTTGCTAAGCGGTTTTTATAAATAATAAAAACGAAAAGGGATACCTGTCATCACTATATAAGGGATGAGGTATAGGGGATGCGGTCAAAAAAACGCGCCGAGCATAAACGCAATGCATAAACACAATACTCAGCGCTGATAAGATAAGAGAATCAGGCGGCAGACGGTGTGGCGTATAGCCTTTGGGATAGCCCTTATGCTTTAGGAAAAAGCAGATAAGGGGTTTGGGTGCTGACCAGTAGTTTTTCCGTATCGCTGCCTTGCAATAGCTCACGTAAGCGCGACTGCCCAAACGCCCCTGACATCAATAGGCCAATGTCATTTTCGGTTTGATAATAATTGAGTGCCGCTGTCACGTCGCGGCAATCGAGTAACGCCTTTTTCGACTTGATGCCCGCTTGCTTGAGGCGTGCGTAAGCTTCGCGCAGCGCATCGCAGTTTTCAGAGTTTTCTTTGCCCACCATCACGATGTGGACGGTTAAGGCGCGAATAAGCGGTGTTTTACAGAGCCAATTGAGCATTTTATGACAAGTGGGACTGTTGTCGAAGGCAAATAGCGCCGTTGTAGGGGGCAAAAATGGTGCATGAGTCACCAAAATGGGGCAAAGACTGACTCTGATGAGTCGGCTTAAAGTCGATTTGCAAGTAACATGATGACCGATGACGATCAATTGCGCTTTGTCATCGACATAATCGATACTTTCACTCAGGTTTTCGTGCCGATGCAACGTATAGGTTTTGAGTTTTTGTCGTTGCTGCTCGCAGTAGGTAGTGGCTTGATGTAACAGCAGCTTGCCTTGGGCTTTTAATTCACAGTTGCTTAGATGCTCTTTGTTGGTAAATTGCTCAAGCAAGGTGTTTTCGTCGTCGATATTGAGGCAGCCAGAGTAGTTTACCGCGGCTTTTTGTTGCAAGCTTGGCACCGAGTGCAACAGGCCAATAGGCGCCTGCAGGCGAGTGGCTGCCCACATGCTGGCCTCTAACACGGCTTGCACATGATCAGGACAGTCCAAGCAGGCAATCACACTATCTGGTTTTAAATTACTCATAAGACCACCACATCATTCCGACAATAAAAAGACAGCTGCTTGGCGAAAAGCTGGGCAATGTGACTGATACCCAACTCTCTCAACCAACGCAGCTGTTTATTAAACTATATATTCAATTATCTACTGGTAATGCATTAATCCAGCAAGCCAATGTCTCGGCGATCGTGGATAGAAAAACGGTCAATCAGGGTTCGGCTTGCATTATTGAGTCCTACCACTTTGACATCAATGCCTTCTCGTTGCAAGCGCATGACCAGCTTGTCCAAAGTGTCCACGGCGCTGACGTCCCAAAAGTGCGCTTGGCTGACGTCAATCTCGATACTATCTACGGCTTCTTTGGTATCAAAGCTGTGCAAAAACTGCGTGGTCGAGGCAAAAAACACCTGTCCTTGCACATAGTAATAACGCGTGTTGCTACGCTCATCGTACTCACTAAAGATGGTTAAGAATTGACCAATCTTATTGGCAAAGGCCAAGGCAGATAGCAGGACACCGACGCCGACACCGTACGCCAGATTGTGCGTAAATACTGTGGTCACGACCGTGGCTAGCATGACGATGTTAAATGACATCGGATGCGTTTTAAACTCGCGAATAGACTGCCAATTAAAAGTGCCAATCGACACCATAATCATCACCGCCACCAGTGCGGCCATCGGGATTTGACTGACCCAGTCGCTCAAAAACACCACTAAGATGAGCAGCACCACACCGGCAATCAAGGTCGACAAGCGTGTCCGACCACCAGATTTGACGTTGATCATCGACTGGCCAATCATTGCACAGCCGGCCATACCGCCAAAGAAACCTGACACCACGTTAGCCATCCCTTGACCACGGCATTCTTTGTTTTTATCACTTGGCGTATCTGTCAGCTCATCCACGATGGTCGCCGTCATCATAGACTCTAGCAGACCTACGATGGCAAGCGCGATAGAGTAAGGCGCGATGATCAGTAAAGTATTGAGGTTTAGAGGAATGTCTGGCAACAAAAACATCGGCAGCGAATCTGGCAGATCACCCATGCTGCCGACGTTACGAATATCAAGGTTCATATACATCGCCACCGCTGTCAGACCCACGATACAGATAAGCGGTGATGGGATCACCCGTCCGATTTTCGGAATCAGCGGAAACAAGTAAATAATCGCAAGGCCCGCTGCGGTCATGATGTAGACCGTCATCCCGACGCGCTCAGTCATTGGGTTTAGTTCAGGGAGCTGGGCGGCAAAGATGAGTATCGCCAAGGCGTTGACAAAGCCAATCACCACCGAGCGCGAGACAAAGCGCATCAAATTACCCAGCTTTAAAATACCCATCACAATCTGAATACCGCCGCACAGCAAAGTCGCGGCCAGTAGATACTGTAAACCATGCTCAGCGACCAAGTCGACCATCACCAGTGCCATCGCGCCTGTCGCCGCCGAAATCATACCTGGACGACCACCGACAAAACTGATCACCACCGCGATACAAAACGAGGCATACAAGCCGACCTTTGGATCGACCCCAGCGATGATAGAAAAGGCAATGGCTTCAGGAATTAAGGCGAGGGCAACGACCAGACCTGATAACACATCACCACGAACATTGGAAAACCACTCGTCACGTAAGTTATCAATAAAAGATGTCATAAGTAAACTGCGTAGGGTTAGAGGCAAAAAAAGTAATCATCCATAAAATGATCGCGTCGCTATAAAATAGCGGTTCATCTTTTTCTACCACAACATGCGCCTTGTCATGTTGTGGCATTGAATTATCAGAGGTCAATCATCAACACATCGATGGATTTATTGATGGGTATCACAAATACACTCACCAATAATAACTATGATGATAAATCCTATCAGATTGCCTAAAAATAGTATTTAAAATGGGTGCTTAAAGTAGTGTATATAAAATAGCACCTACAATAACGTATAGAGTCAGCAATGAGATGCTGCAATAGAAGGTGATAAAACGCTGTCCAACAAGCACAGTAGTTTGATTTTGATAGCAAGGTAGCCTACAGTCGCCGCAAATCAAAAGTGACTGAGGGGCAAATCGCACGCAAACACTAACAACATGCTACACTAAAATGCCAAGCCCAAGACTTAGAGTAGGACTTAGCAAAAACCCTGTGCTGATAGATCAGGGCGGCTATTATAGCATTAGACCCTGAATATAAAAACAGGCGCATAATAGCATAAAGTCATAAAAAATCAGTACCGAAACCTGAACGATACCGTTATCATGATTGTTGTCTTGACGGTAGCGCTTAACGCTTGATACAGCAGCATCGCTAATGCCATGCCAGCCGCTTCAGCCACTATATACGGCCTCTTTTAATCGTCTTATCCTGTATCTTAGCCATATTACCCATCGTTTGCTTGTTTAATTTTAATAGAAGGAATAGATATGACCACCAGTACTACAACAGAAGCCTTACTTCATAAAGGCAGTGGGTTACAAGTCGTGGTCGGTTTGGGGCAGTCGGGGCTGTCGGTGGCGCATTATTTGGTCGAGCAAGGCTATCAGGTCGCTGTTACCGATGCGCAAGCGGCGCCAGCGTTGGCAGTGAAGCTGCCAGAGGCCGTGACAACGCGTCAGTTTGGCGCGATTGACGCCGAGCTATTGCAGCAGGCGGCGCGTATCATTATCAGCCCAGGCATCGCCCTTAGCACGCCTGCGGTGGCGGCGGCGCGTCAAGCCCATATCCCAGTGGTCAGCGATATTCAATTATTTTGTGACGTCTGCCGTGTCCCTATCGTCGCGATTACAGGCTCTAATGCCAAAAGCACGGTAACCACCTTGGTTGGTCAGATGGCGGCAGATGCGGGCGTCAATGTCGGTGTCGGTGGCAATATCGGCGTACCGGCGCTGACGCTATTAGAAAATAGTGAGATGGCGCTTGCTGTACTTGAATTGTCGAGCTTTCAGTTAGAGACGGTGAGCAATCTGGGTGCGCAAGTGGCGACTGTGCTCAATATGTCGCCTGATCATCTCGATCGTCATGGCGATATGCTCGGCTACCATCAAGCCAAACATCGTATTTTTCAAGGCGCTAAATCAGTGGTCATCAACCGCGAAGATGCGTTGACGCGACCCCTGGTGGCTGATAACTTACCTAGAATCAGTACAGGTATTCATGCGCCTGACAAAGACCAATATGGGCTGATTGTCGATTCTGATGGGCAGATTTATTTGGCGCGCGGTACACAAAAACTACTGTCGGCAGACAAACTGTTGATTAAAGGTCGGCATAATTTGCTCAACGCGCAGGCGGCGCTGGCATTAGGCGAGCTGGCGGGGTTGCCGCTGGCGAGTATGCTGACGACTTTGCAGCGGTTCACAGGTCTAGAGCATCGCTGTGAATACGTGGCAAGCGTGGCTGGTATCGATTATTTTAATGACTCAAAAGGCACCAATATCGGCTCGACCATAGCAGCCATCGAAGGGCTTGGCGCTGTCTATGCGCCAAAAGATGGCAAGCTGCTGCTGGTATTAGGCGGACAGGGTAAGGGGCAGGCGTTTGGTGAGCTGGCGCCTTTTATCAATCAGTACGTCAGCCAGGTTTTGTTTATTGGCGAAGATGCCCCGCTGATAGAGCAGCATTTGCGCGCGGCTAAGATCAGTCATGACGTGACGCTGCATCAGTGCCAAACGCTAGAAAACGCCTTTGCCACTATCTTGCAAGTGACCTCAAGCAGTCTCTCGCAAGTACAGGCTGTGCTATTGTCGCCTGCGTGTGCCAGCTTTGATCAATACAGCGGTTATGCTGCGCGCGGTGAGCATTTTGGTCGATTGGTTCATCAGTTAGTAAGCGAGTCGGCAGAGACAGCGACCCCTTAGTGGTATGAGTGGCCATCTGGCATCCTATGCCGGCAGTTGGTGGATGGGGAAGGCGCACAGGTGTTTTTTGATAAATGATTGTTTTGCTTATAGATTGCTGCTACTGTCTTTTATAGCTAGCCTACCAATCAAGCGTAGAGATGACTGTATCATTGCTTGGGTGACGTCTAATTGCGCTGATGGCTGATGATGGCCAGTCGTTGTTTGTCTTAGCCTTAGCCTCAGGTTTGTTTGTTGGTATGTGTTTTTTTAAACGGTGGCGTTGTATAGACGCCGTGTTTTTCGTTCGTTAGTGTATATAAAATTATGGCGCTCTCTTCTCTTTTTCGTTCTTCGTCCCAACCAAAGACAGCCACTGGCGCTGATGGTATTTTATCGATGCCGTCAGCGCGTGCTGTTTTGATAGCGAGCGTTGGCTGTATGCTGGTGCTCAGCTTGTTGATGGTCGCCTCTGCTTCTATCCCATTCGCCCTGAGCCGTGGTATGAGCGAGCTGTACTTTTTTAAAAACCAGCTGCTTTATATGACCATTGGACTTATCATCGCCGCCATCCCTTATTATGGGGTATCTTTGCGGCGACTTTATAAGACAGAGACCCAGTTCATATTGCTGGGGGTTACCGGCTTGCTGCTCGTTGCTACCTTGTTTAGTACTCCGATTAACGGCTCAAAACGCTGGTTAAATTTGGGTGTCTTTAACTTTCAGGTGGCCGAGCTGGCCAAGCTTGTAATGATTGTCTTTGTCTCTGACTTTGTGGTGCGCCGCTCGTTTGAAGTGCGCAATGGTTTAGATGGCTTTTTGCGCATTATGTTGGTGGTGGTGCTGATTACCATGCTCCTACTCTCGCAGCCAGACTTTGGCTCGTTTGTCGTTATTTTAGGCACGATTTTTGCGATTTTTTATATCGCAGGTGCGCCTTACAAGCACTTTGTCGCACTGACTGCCGCTGCCATCGGTGGGGCTGTGTTGATGGTGACAACGGCGCAGTACCGCTTGGTGCGAGTGATGTCGTTTATGGATCCGTTCGATGATGTGCAAGATACCGACTATCAGTTGGCGCGCAGTTTGATTGCCTTTGGTCGTGGGCAGTTTACTGGCGTGGGCTATGGTGAGAGTGTTCAAAAACTCTCGCATTTGCCTGAAGCGCATACCGATTTTTTATTGGCCATCACAGGTGAGGAGCTGGGTTTTGTCGGGGTGACGATGGTCTTGGTGCTTGAGGCGCTGATCATCGGTAGTGCGATGCGCATCAGTTACAACGCGCTAAAACGTCGGCAGATGCGCATGAGCTATACCGCTTTTGGTATCGGTGTGGTGTTTATTGCGCAAACCATCATCAATGCGGCGATGAATATGGGAGCGATTCCGACCAAAGGCTTGACCATGCCATTTTTTAGTTATGGTGGTTCATCTATGCTGATCAGTCTTGTGATGGTAGCGCTGCTGCTAAAAATCTACAAAGAAAGCCCTGAGATTGAAAAGAGCCAGTGCCGTTATTATTAAGCCCTAAACCAAACCTCGTTACTATATGCTTAATGCTTAATGCCTAGGGCTTGACTGTATTGCAAAGTGTTTAAAAAGCGTCGCTATTATGAGTGGCGCTTTTTGCTGTTGGTCTGTTATTTATTTCCCAAGCTCAACTGCTGCTGGCCTTGTAGCGGCGCGTTGTCCCACTGCGCAGTTGCCTGCTTGAGCATCCGCGCAGGCGTGTCTATCACGACACTAGGCTGCTGCAAGAGCTGTAATGCAGTCGCGATTAGCTGACTTGGGTCGCGGGTGTCTATTGGCTGCGCTAGGTTTTGTTTAGACAGCTTTTGCCCGTTTGGGCTGCAGATCAGCGGCAGATGATACCAGCGGTCAATCGCGGGCAGGCATGCTGCTTGCATGATGCTGATTTGGGCGGTGGTCATGGGCAGAATATCCAAACCGCGCATGATGTGCGTAACCCTCTGCAAGCCATCATCGAGACTGGCGGCCAAAATATAATTGATCATGCCGTCTTGTCGGCGCACCACCATATCGCCTAAGGTCTGCTGCGGATTGCCCCACTGTTGTCCCTGAATACCGTCATAAAACCCAATGAGATAATCGGGCAGCTGTATGCGTAGCTTGTGCTGTAGTCTATCTAGTGCTTTGGTGACACAGCGCCGTGGATAGCGTTTTCTGTTTGGCAGCATGGTCAGCTGTGTCGCAGTATCTGTATGGGCAGGGATTTGATCTTGCTGCGCCCAATATTGCTCTAGGTCTTTACGTGAGCACTGACAGCCATAGGTGAGTGGCCGTAGGGTCGAGGCCAGATACTCATTATAAATATCGATGCGCTCAGATTGATACACCACATCACCATCCCAGTGTAACCCTAGCACTTCTAGGTCGATCAAGATCTGCTCAGTAAACTGCCGATCGCAGCGCTCTGTATCTGTGTCTTCGATACGCAATAACCACTTACCGCCAAGTGATTTTATATGGCAGTAGCTGGCAAGGGCAGTGGTCAGTGAGCCAAGATGTAGCTCGCCGGTTGGGGAGGGGGCAAAGCGGCCGATTGGCGGCGTGGGTATGGAGGTCGTGGGCATAGGCGTTTATGGGATAATTAAAATAAACGATGACGGTCTAAGAGACGCCGTTATCGCGGACTAGGTGATATAGGATACTGTATCTGCCGACCAAAAGATGTTTATAAAACGCAACAAGCGACCACATGAGGGTCGCTTGTGCTGAGATAGCGCTATTGATTTGTTATCTCTCGGATTTATACATCTATGCACCTACGCACCTTGGTTTTGGCGCTCTTTGATTTCTGAGAGGGTCTTACAGTCGATGCACTGGGTCGCGGTTGGACGCGCTTCGAGACGACGCAAGCCAATCTCTACGCCGCAGGTCTCACAAAAGCCATAGTCGTCATTTTCGATTTCTGCGATGGATTTGTCGATTTTGCGAATGAGTTTGCGCTCACGGTCACGCGTACGCAGCGCCAAAGCAAACTCTTCTTCTTGAGTGGCGCGGTCATTGATATCTGGCATGGCGCTCGACTCATCTTGAATATAAGTCTTGGTACGGTCTGCTTCGCCAATCAATTGATTTTTCCAGTCCAATAAAATTGACTTAAAGTGCGCCAATTGCGCATCAGACATATACTCTTCGCCTTCGGCTGGCACATAAGGAGTAAACTTCACTTCACTCGGATTCGTGGTCAGGGTGCTCATATGGGTATCCTACTTTTTCAAATTAATTCAATAAAACGACGCATCAAAAGACAAGACGTTATCAATTTATAAACGCTATAAGTTGTCCCTTTATAAAACGTTTTACCACTTGGTAACACAAGTAACACAGCTGATCTAATAATAAAGTTGTCTCGATATGACGACAGCGACATATCAGTACCCCAGTATATGGTTATGTATATTTTTATTTAAATACCTTGGTGCAAATACCTCAGTGTAAATAGGGTAATTGGCCTACTGGTCGCTAAACAATATAACAAAACACGGACTATGAATACTTAGCGTGTGGTCAGGTTAGCCATCCTAGCTATTATAATTTTGTCTAATCTCGGCTATAGGTTATCTTTATATTTTAATCATCATCTGGTTTTATAAGTTGTATCACTGTTTTTCATAATAATGAAGCAGTTTTTATCATTGTTGGTGTTTTAATGCAGTCAGACACCACCTATCTAAGCCAGCAATATCGGCAAGAAGTCCGATACATCAGGGCTACATCACGCTCGCCGCGATAAATCTGGGCGTCAAGTATCCAGTCTTTCGACCCAGCTTGCAACCTCTCCATTGTTGGCTAATTGCAACCAGCGGTAACCAGGCTGGGCACGTTTATCATAAGCAAAGTCATCTGCAAGAGGTTTGAACTGATGGCAGGTAGAGGGGGTGCTATATACCGTGACCCCTTGATAGTGGCGTACTTGCTCTTGATGAGTATGACCGCTGATGATTACTTTTAAGTGCGTAAACGCCTTCATCTGCTGCCAAAAATCCTCGCTGTTTTTTGCCATATGGGTATCGATCCAGTCAGAATCTACAGGAATCAGATGGTGGTGTACGGCAATGAGCGCAGGCTTGCTACAGTGGCTGAGCTGCTGACATAGCCAATCGATATCGCTTGGCGCGATCTCACCTGAGACCTTACCTGCGATAGATGAGTCCAAAAACAACAACTGCCAATGATCAGACTCAATCACATGCCGACTGAGCAAGCGAGGGTCAGCGAGTTTGGCCACCAGCTCACGCTGGGAAAATGGCAAATCATACCCCAGCTCATCAGTCACATCATGGTTGCCGGCGATACAAGCAAAAGGAATGCCAGTCGTTTGCAGGACAGCAAAAATATGATCATAGATATCAGGTTTTACTCGGTTGACCAAATCGCCCGTCACCACAATCAAGTCGCAGCGAATATCGTCATTTAATGCCTGCGCCAGTACCGTCTCAAAGCTGTGCTGACACAAAACAGCGTCACCGCTACTATTGCCCGTGCCTTTGTTGACAGGCGTTGATAGGTGCAAATCCGTGATCTGTAAAATATTGAGCTGCTCATCAGGTGGGCAAAGCGTGTTGACAGGATAGCTTGGCATTGGGGCGCTCCCTCATCGGCTCAAAACAAGCAAAGTTGTCAGAACGACTATAGATAAATAATGGCGATTTGGCATGGATACTGCCAATCTTATTAGAGCAAGTTTATAACATAAAGTGAATGAAAGCTCTAGCAATATTGATGAAATAAAGTTGGAGAACATTGTGGTTAAACTGGTTTATAATCCAGCAGTTATACTAACGCCTGCGCTCTGCTGACCAAAACCTAAGCGTTTTTAATTTGCTAAAAAACAATGCAATAAAAAACAAAATCGCTAATATCAAAACAATAGCAAGACCAGTCTGAATGTCCAGCCAAATACTGCCCCACACGCCCAGCGTGACGCCAACCTGAGCGATCAGTAAAGATACGAGGACCATTTGTTTGGGCGAGGACACCCATAAACGTGCAGTCAAGGCTGGCAGTACCAAAAGGCCACTGATCAGTAGGCTACCTACCGCCTGCAAGGCAATGGCACAAAACCCTGCCAATACCCCCATAAAAAATAGCCGCTGGCGCGCAGGATTGATACCTTGTATCCGTGCCAAGGCCTCATGAGTGGCCAGCTTGATTTGTGCAGGCCATATATAGATAAGCAGTCCTAAACCCACCAGTACACTGGTGGCGAGCAGCGGCAGATCAGCCCAATCCAGCTCAAGTAAATTACCGAACAAAAACCCCAGTACATTGGCTTGCTGGTCGGTCAGCTGAGTCAATGCCAGTAGTCCCAAGCACAGCAGCGACACCGCGACGACGGCCAGTACAGCATCGACAGGCAAGCGCTCATCATCGATAAGGACCAGTCCTAAGACCACCGCGATACTAATGATAGCAATCCCAACGCCCATCGGTAATTGCCACCACACTGCCAAAGCAACGCCCAGCAGCGTACCATGCGCCAGTGCATCGGCAAAAAAAGCCATGCGTCGCCACAATACCAGACACCCTAGAGGCGCTGAGAGCAACGCTAAAATACTACCTGCAATCCAAGCCGGGGCAATGATGGCTAACCAAGCGCTCATAAAAGATATCCGTAACAGTTTTTAGTTTGCATTAACGCTGTGTTTTTAAGGCAGTCATCAACGTGTTTGAGTGTATGTATTATAATTCGCTGGGGGCATGATGCTCGCAAGCGTGCGGCTGATGCACATACGGTTGCTCATAGTGGTGACCAAACAGCTTTTGAAACTCACTACTAATCGCAAGCTCGCTTGGCTGACCTTCACAGCAAATATGCTTGTTGAGGCAAATCACCCGCCGGCTACCTTTCATCACCCAATGTAAATCATGCGACACCACGAGCATGGCGCAGCGCAAAAACGCTGGTAGCTCATCAATAAACTGATACAGCCAAACCTCAGTATCAGGATCAAGCCCTTGCATCGGCTCATCTAAAATCAACAAGTTGGGTTTGTCCAGCAGTGCCCGCGCCAACAACACGCGCTGCGTCTCACCACCTGACAAATGCAGCATCTGCCGTGACAGCAGATGCGTCAAAGACAAGTTGTCAAAAATAAATTGTCGCTGCTTGGCCGTTAGGCGTTTTTTGTCCGCTTGTGCCAACAAGTCACAGACGCGTAATGGCAGTATCGGCGGCACGGCAAAGCGCTGCGGGACATAACCTAGCTGTAGAGGCTGGTGAGCGGTGATTTGCCCTTTGGTCGGCTCAAGCAAGCCTAAAATAAGCTTTACCAACGTTGACTTGCCCGCGCCATTAGGCCCAATGAGGCTAAGTGTTTCATCGACAGCAATATCGATATCGATATGCGTCAGTAGACGCTGCTGACCAATATGAAAACTGATATCACTCAAGCTCAGTAGCTTTTTACGATCAAGTGTTGTATCAGTCGTAATGGTAGATATAGACGGTGACATAAGCGTGTTCATAGGGCAGTGACTCAAGGTAGGATAAACGATGGATGATAAATCAACGAGCAAGTAATAAACCGTCGGTATTACTGACAGGCTTGGCAACGACCACTCAGCTCAATGACGCTACGTTCCACCACAAACCCCACATTTTTTTCAGCAAAGCTCATCATCTCTTGTACCGGTACGCTACTGCATTCTTGTACCCGCTGACACTGGGCACAGATCAAAAACGCCGCCGTATGCTGAGCGCGAGGATGACAGCAGGGCACGTAGGCGTTGATAGAAGTGAGCTGATGAATCAAGCCTTCACCGAGTAAAAACTCCAAGCTGCGATATACCGTGGGTGGTGCCACGTTTTTTGTCGTTTTTTGCACCGACGCATTATCAGCCCCATCAGTTGTGACTAGTCGCATTTGCTGCAGCTGGGTGATCAGATCATACGCGCCAACAGGTTGGTTGGCTTCGAGTACCAGCTGGTATATCTGCTGCCGTAACGGCGTAAAACGCGCACCACTGAGTCGGCACTGCTCTTTTGCCGCGCGCAGGCGTTCAGTCACATCATGCGGCGTAAAGTCTTGCACATCATGCAAGTGATCGCAGGCTGACAGATTAGTAGACATGAGGCAAACTCCTAAAAATTGCGTGGCATTTTAGCAATGGCGTTTTGTGTTGTTATAGTATAACATAATAAAACAAAATTACCGAGCAACCAAAGTACTGAATAACCAAGTAAATGGACTTGCCACTGTCAAAGGGTGATCTGATGAAGGTAGTCGAGTCGGGGTGATAGCAACCGTCAAACGATATGTCCGATGCCCAGCATCTATATTTGCTTAACTTTTTGCCAACTATATACCAAAGAGCTGACTATGAATCCAACATTTTATGATTGTTTGCGTGTTTATCCGATTTTGCAGCGTCTGCTAGCACCGCTACTGCTATGGTTGGGGCTGGCCTGTGTGAGTGTGCATGCAGCCAGTGTCAGCGTCAGCAACTACCCGCTGTTTTTATTGAGTGAAGCGGTGACCGAAGGCGCGCCGTCTGCCAAGCGGCTACTACAAGCTGGCGAGGTCGGGCATCACGGCAGTATCAGCCCTGGTGATATCAAGGCGATACGCGACAGTAAGTTTGTGGTTTGGTTTGGTGAGCCGCTAGAAAACAACTTGGCCTCAAGCTTAAAGACAGCGCCTAATGCCATTGCCTTATTTGAGTTTGATGCCTTTAATCGTCATCCGTTACGTGATGTCCAAGGCAAACCCATCGCCGGCACGCTAGACCCTCATATTTGGCTTGATCCTGAGAATGCCAAAGCCATCACTCGTGCCTTAGCTGTCATCCATAGCCATGCCAATCCGCAATATAAAAGCCTTTATCATGCCAATGCACAAAAATTCGCCCAGCGTTTAGACAGTGCGGTGGCCGCCGCCAGCTTTGATAGCACAAAAAAACCTTCACCCTACTGGGCTTATCACGACGCGTATCAATATATCGAAGACAGCATCAATTTACAGCTTGTTGGTAGCTTGAGTGTCGATCACCACTTAGCACCAAAAGCCAGTCAATTACGCCGGTTAAATGAGCAGCGCCCAACCAAGCGAATGTGCTTGGTCAGTCCAAATGCACCTGCCAAAGGCTTGCTGGCCAAACTACAGCCCGTCAGTACCACAGTACAAGCAGAAGACATGAGTAACAGCACAGACTTTATCAGGGGCTGGCAAACGATGGCGCAGCAAATCCATCAGTGTATCGATAAATAAACGCAATAACGCTCAAATATCTGACAGACTTATACCATTGGTTTGTATGATTGACGGCTATTATACAAATGCCACAGTATTTTTTAGGGTATCTGTATTTAAGCTATCTGAAAAATAGTCGCTCGACGATAAGATAAGCATAGGAGCACGCTGGTATAGCGCTACTCCTTTTATTTAGGATAAAGGATAACGGGCACAGGCTCGCCGCTCTTGATGACAGCTATGAGCAGTGATTGGGGTAGGGGAGGGATAAAAGGTAGATTTTGCTTGCTTAACGGCTGCAGCCTCCTTATAATAAGTGGCGTTTTATTTTGGTTAAAAGGTAACACCTGTAGAGTGAGTCATTCACGGATAAAGAGGTCGCAAGTATTTTTGCTGTCTTATCCCAATGCTAGAAGGCTATAGGCGTACCATGACCAAACCTGCCAAACGCACCCAAAAAGACAAGATTGGTATTTATATCAAACGCCAAGCCTGGCTATTATTTATCTTAATCATTGCTGCTTGGATAATAGATATAAGCTGGCTACATAGTCAGCTCGTCATAGCAAAGAGCACCGCAATCGGTGCACTACTGAGCTTTATCACACAAGCTGTATTTGCTTTTTTTGTTTTTTGGTACACCGGATATCGCGCGCGCAGACACATTGTCAGCCAGCTATATCGAGGTCAGATGGCCAAATGGCTATTGGCTGTGTTTGGTTTTGCACTAATTTTTATTACCGTACAACCCCTATCTGCGCCAGCGCTGTTTATCGGTTTTATGGTAATGCAAATTAGTCACAGTTGGATGTTGTGGCACATACGCTAGTGCTGGTAGCTCATGATGGTATCGATGATGATCTATCTGCGATGGTTACTAACTAAATAGTACTAGGCAAGTCACCCTGCCGTCCAATTTCTCTATGACTGATTCTATAAAGTCAAAAAACGACATGTGCTTTATTCCTATTAATATGATTTTTATCGATAGGAATATAAAGATAGCGATATAGGCGACGAAGGTTCATTGATAAGCGCGAAATGACGATTAAAACAACACAACGTCTGAATAAGCTTTGGGTCTAGTATTAAATATTTCTACCCAGCAAATGAAGCAAACCTATACGACTAAAGGTCAGTGGCCGCTAACTTATTCATACGGCGGATAAAAAAGTCATAATTGACTTTACACGAATACAACGCTGCATTAATATAGGCAGCTAAATATTTTGCTTATAAGCGCCGAATTGAGCGATAGCTACAAAAATGTGGCAGTAAGCAAGCACATATATAATAATTTTGCGTATACATGCAAGGGCTATTACTGAATTATCATAAGCCCTTTTTTGATAGCTAAAATTTAACTTACGCCATCAAACATCGCATCGTAATAGAACTATGGGTTGGATGTTATTGGTTACATGAGTGCTTTGGTTTGTTCTATATATTTGCTCAATCGCGACATATATAGAAACACCACACCTCATCAGATGACAACCATATTTTTGGTAGTTGATTAAATCGTTGATTAATAAGAAGCTTACATTATGGCATCCGAGCAAACATCATCAGAATATATCTCTCACCACTTAACGAATTGGACGTACGGTTATCTGCCGGGCGAGGGCTGGAAAGTTGCTTATACTGCTGAAGAAGCAGGGCAAATGGGCTTTAACGCTATCCATCTTGATTCTATGCTATGGTCAATTGGTCTGGGTATTTTATTTTGTGCCATCTTTTGGATGGTTGCCAAAAAAGTCACCTCAGGCGTGCCAAGCAAGACGCAAGCTGCGGTTGAGATGATCGTTGAGTTTGTTGATAACAACGTGCGCGATTCATACAGTGGTACGTCAAAACTAATTGCGCCTTTGGCGTTGACTATTTTTGTCTGGATCTTCTTGATGAACTTGATGGATCTATTGCCTATCGACTTTATTCCAAGTCTGGCAGGGCAGATTGGCGCTATGATGGGCCATGATCCACATCATGTGTTCTTCAAGATCGTTCCAACGACTGATCCTAATATCACGCTTGGCATGTCATTCTCTGTCTTTTTGTTAATTCTTTTTTATAGCATCAAAGAGAAAGGCGTGGGCGGCTTTATTGGTGAGCTAACGCTGCATCCGTTTAGTGCCAAGAATCCTATCTTACAAATTATTTTAATCCCCATCAACTTCATCTTAGAAGCCGTTACCTTAATTGCAAAGCCTGTCTCATTAGGTTTGCGTTTATTCGGTAACATGTATGCTGGGGAATTGATTTTCATACTGATTGCTCTAATGCCGTTTTGGATTCAATGGGCGTTATCGGTACCGTGGGCTATCTTCCACATTTTGATTATTACACTTCAAGCGTTCGTATTTATGATGTTGACGATAGTTTACTTGTCGCTTGCATCATCAACTGAACATTAATTAGACATTCAATAGGTAAATGAGGATACATCAATGGATCCAGTATTAGGTGGTTACACAGTTATCGCAGTAGCGCTACTTATCGGTCTTGGCGCACTTGGTACAGGTATTGGCTTTGCTATTCTAGGTGGCAAATTCTTAGAAGGTGTTGCACGCCAGCCAGAGCTTGGCTCTCAGTTGCAAACTCGTATGTTCATCGTAGCAGGTCTTCTTGATGCTATTCCGATGATCGGTGTTGGTATTGCTATGCTGTTGTTGTTCGCTAACCCTCTAGCAGGTTAATCCGAAAGCTCAGTTGTAAATGTTTGGTATTCAAAGATTTATTATCCAATATAGTCAAGATTTGACTGCCAAACATGATCAATGAAACTGATTTTTCATTAACAAAGAGGTGATCACGTGAATATCAATTTTACCCTCGTCGGTCAAGCCATTGCTTTTGCAATATTTGTGATTTTTTGCATGAAATTCGTGTGGCCACCACTTATCGGGGCCATTAATGAGCGTCAGCGTAAAATCGCTGAAGGCTTGAATGCCGCAGAAAAAGCAAAAGCAGACTTGGCGACCGCAGAGCAAGATGTCCAGCAGGAGCTTGATCTTGCGAAGACTAAAGCCGCAGCTTTAATCGAGCAAGCCAATAAGAGTGCCAACCAGCTTGTCGAAGATGCAAAAGTGCAAGCGCAAGCAGAAGGTGAGCGCATTCGCCAACAAGCACAAGCATCTATCGACCAAGAAATCAATCAAGCGCGTGAATCATTACGTGCGCAAGTTGCTGAACTGGCTGTACTTGGTGCTGAGAAGATTTTGCAAGACAAAGTCGATGAGCAAAAACATGCCAGTATGTTAGACCAACTGGCGGCGAAGCTGTAATTGTGAGGATATCATGGCTGACTTATCAACCTTAGCACGACCGTACGCTAAAGCCGCGTTTGACTATGCCAACGAAAATGGTGTGGTAAATGAGTGGGAAAACTTCTTATTTATTGCCAGCCGCGTTGTCAATGACAAGTCGTTCAGTACTTGGCTGGACAATCCAGCTGTTTCTGCTGAGCATAAGTCAGCTGCTTTGGTCGATCTTTATGATACGCAAGTAGCTGGTTCTAATGACTCTGCTTTTAAGCAGCTATTAGATGAGAACCAAGGTGCTCAATCAAGCGCTGACACCAGCTATCCTAAAGTATCAGTAGCACTTAGTAACTTCGTTAAACAGTTATCAGAACAAGAGCGTCTGGCGCTGCTTCCTGAAGTTTATGAGCATTATCGCCGTCACAAGGCAATAAGCTTAAAGCAGCTTGACGCATATGTGACCTCTGCCTATCCATTGACCGACGCCCAGCGTGAAACGATTCAAACGCGTCTTGCTGCCTCGTTAAATGCGAGTGTGGTGATTCACGAGTCGGTCGATCCAAGTCTATTGGCAGGCGCTACGATCAAAGTCGGTGACAAAATCATTGATGATTCGATGCGCGGCAAGTTACAACAGTTAAAAACACAGCTAACTGCCTAATGCCACTCAGCAGCGCAGCCAAATAAAATCTGCGTGAGCGTAAGAGCATTTAAGTCAGTGGGCGGGTTATCATAAATTAAAGGAAACAAGGCAATGCAACAATTGAATCCAGCGGAAATCAGTAACCTGATTAAGCAGCGTATTCAAGACCTTGATGCGGGTGCAACTGCAAAGAATGAAGGCACGATTGTCAAAGTATCTGACGGTATCGTGCAGATTCATGGTCTTGAAGATGCCATGTACGGCGAAATGATTGAGTTTGAAGGCGAAATCTATGGAATGGCGCTTAACTTAGAGCGTGATTCTGTCGGCGCGGTAGTACTTGGTGATTACCTACAGCTGCAAGAAGGTCAAAAAGCCTATTGTACTGGTCGTATCCTTGAAGTACCAGTAGGTCCTGAGCTGCTAGGCCGTGTTGTAGATGCCTTGGGTAATCCTATCGATGGTAAAGGCCCTATCAATGCCAAATTGACAGATAAAGTCGAAAAAATCGCTCCAGGCGTTATCGACCGTCAATCAGTCGATCAGCCAGTAATGACTGGTTATAAAGCCGTTGATACCATGATTCCAATCGGTCGTGGTCAGCGTGAGCTTATCATTGGTGACCGTCAGACGGGTAAAACCGCCATGGCTATCGATGCGATCATCGCCCAGAAAGCATCTGGTATTAAGTGTGTGTACGTCGCAGTCGGTCAGAAACGTTCTACTATTGCCAACGTCGTACGTAAGCTTGAGCAAACCGGTGCGTTAGAATATACCACCGTTGTAGTCGCTTCTGCATCAGAGCCAGCAGCACTACAGTACCTTGCACCATACTCAGGCTGTACGATGGGTGAGTACTTCCGTGACCGCGGTGAAGATGCTCTAATTGTCTTTGATGATCTATCAAAGCAAGCCGTCGCGTATCGTCAGATTTCACTATTGCTACGTCGTCCGCCAGGTCGTGAAGCATACCCTGGTGACGTGTTCTACTTACACTCACGCCTACTTGAGCGTGCATCACGCGTCAACGCCGATTATGTAGAAAAATTCACCAATGGTGAAGTGAAAGGTAAAACCGGTTCTTTGACCGCTCTGCCTATCATCGAAACCCAAGCAGGTGACGTATCAGCATTCGTACCAACCAACGTGATCTCAATCACTGATGGTCAGATTTTCTTAGAGTCTAGCTTATTTAACTCAGGTATTCGTCCTGCAGTAAACGCTGGTATCTCAGTATCTCGTGTTGGTGGTTCTGCGCAGACTAAGATCATCAAAAAGCTCTCTGGTGGGATTCGTACCGCACTGGCTCAGTATCGTGAATTGGCAGCTTTTGCTCAGTTTGCCTCTGATCTTGATGATGCGACTCGTGAGCAGCTTGATCATGGTGAGCGCGTGACTGAACTGATGAAACAAAAACAGTATCAGCCAATGTCAATTGCTGAACAAGCGGCCGTTATCTATGCGTCAAACGAAGGGTTCTTAGCCGATGTACCAGTTGAAAAGATTGGTGCTTTTGAAGAAGCCTACTTACGCTATATGCATGATGAGCAAAGTGAATTGATGCGCGAGATTGATGACACTGCGAACTACAACGATGATATCGCAGGTCGTTTAAAGTCAGCAGTACAGACTTTTAAACAAAATCACAGTTATTAATTTAATGGGTTAAGCCGATCTGGTGATGACTGATCGTTTACAAGGTGGCGCGCTGTCTGATACGCTTTTTGCTAAGACAAAAGCGCCACTGTCTTAACCACCGTCGGTATTAGATCGCGTTATGCACAAAATATTGCCTTTTTCAAAGGTGAGTATTTATCAAATGCTGCATGCGCCAATGCTTTTTAACCCTCTTATATTGGAATCATTATGGCAAGCTTAAAAGAGATACGTGCCAAAGTCACCAGTATTAAAAGCACCCAAAAAATCACTCGTGCTATGCAAATGGTAGCGGCGAGTAAGATGCGCCGTGCCCAAGAGCGCATGGAAGTGGGTCGCCCGTATGCTGATAGTATGCGCCGGGTTATTTCACATTTGGTGCATGCCTCATCAGATTACAAACATCCGTATATGGAGTCGCGTCCGGTCAATAAGGTTGGTTATATTGTCATTACCTCTGATCGCGGTCTGGCGGGTGGTTTGAATATTAACTTATTCAAAGAATTATCTAAAAGTATCCAAGATTATCAAGACCAGTCTGTACAAACTGAGTTTGCAGTCATTGGCGCTAAAGGGGTGAGTTTTTTCAAAAACTTTGGTGGTAAAGTGACGTCAGCGGTGACTGACTACGGCGACAAACCAACGTTTGAGCAGTTAAACGCACCAGTTCAGGCCATGCTTGAAGATTATAGTAACGGTAATATCGACCGTATCTATGTGGTATACAACCAGTTTGTAAATGCCATGACTCAAAAACCTATAGTCAATCAATTAGTACCGCTACCAGAGGGTTCATTTGGTGACGAAGAGAGCGGCATACAGACAGAGCTTAGCTGGGATTATATCTACGAGCCTGACATCAAGACATTGATTGATGAATTGCTTGGTCGCTATATCGAGTCGATTGTCTATCAAGCGGTAATGGAAAACATTGCCTCTGAGCAGTCCTCTCGTATGGTTGCGATGAAAGCGGCAACAGATAATGCTGGTGACCTTATTAACGATTTACAGTTGGTTTATAACAAGCTGCGTCAAGCGGCGATTACCCGAGAAATCTCGGAAATCGTTGGCGGTGCTGCTGCTGTTTCATAATTGACTACACCTATATATAGAAGTTCAAGGAGAACGCAATGAGTAGCGGTCGTATTGTACAGATTATTGGCGCGGTTCTTGACGTTGAGTTTGACCGTAATGAAGTTCCTCAAATTTTT
Source organism: Psychrobacter sp. CAM01 (assembly GCF_032842965.1). Lineage (NCBI taxonomy): Bacteria > Pseudomonadati > Pseudomonadota > Gammaproteobacteria > Moraxellales > Moraxellaceae > Psychrobacter > Psychrobacter sp. CAM01. The sequence goes on along the minus strand of NZ_JAWJBL010000003.1, from coordinate 74,749 downwards.
GATGCCTTGCAAGTAGATGGTACCGAAACCACCCTAGAAGTACAGCAACAGCTAGGTGATGGTATTGTACGTACTATTGCGATGGGATCAACTGAAGGCTTAAAGCGTAACTTGCCTGTGACCAACACTGGCGCGGCTATCTCTGTACCAGTGGGTACAGGTACGCTAGGTCGTATCATGGATGTTCTTGGTCGTCCTATCGATGAAGAAGGTCCAGTTGTCGCTGACGAAAAATGGTCGATTCACCGTGATGCACCAAGCTATGCTGAGCAGTCAAACAGCACTGAGCTGCTAGAGACGGGTATCAAAGTTATCGATCTACTTTGCCCGTTTGCTAAAGGTGGTAAAGTTGGTCTGTTCGGTGGTGCCGGTGTTGGTAAAACCGTCAACATGATGGAGCTTATCAACAACATCGCTCTAAAACACGAAGGTCTATCCGTGTTTGCTGGTGTGGGTGAGCGTACTCGTGAAGGTAACGATTTCTATCACGAAATGCAAGAAGCTGGCGTTGTCAACACTGAAGACTTCAGTAAGTCTAAAGTTGCGATGGTATATGGCCAGATGAATGAGCCACCAGGTAACCGTCTACGTGTTGCCCTGTCGGGTCTGACCATGGCGGAGTACTTCCGTGACACCAAAGATCCTGCCACTGGCAAAGGTCGTGACGTACTATTGTTCGTGGATAACATTTACCGTTATACACTAGCGGGTACCGAAGTATCAGCACTACTTGGCCGTATGCCATCAGCGGTTGGTTATCAGCCAACACTCGCTGAAGAGATGGGTCTACTGCAAGAGCGTATTACCTCAACACAATCAGGCTCTATCACCTCAGTGCAAGCTGTTTATGTACCAGCGGATGACTTGACGGATCCATCACCAGCGACCACGTTTGCTCACTTGGATGCGACAGTCGTACTAAGCCGTGACATCGCTTCACAAGGTATCTATCCTGCGGTTGATCCACTAGATTCAACCTCACGTCAGCTAGATCCACAAGTCATCGGTGAAGAGCACTATAACGTCGCTCGCGGTGTGCAAGAAGTGTTGCAACGCTATAAAGAGCTAAAAGACATCATCGCCATTCTAGGTATGGACGAGTTGTCAGAAGAAGACAAACTGGTTGTTTATCGCGCTCGTAAGATCCAGCGCTTCTTATCTCAGCCATTCCACGTTGCCGAAGTCTTTACTGGTGCGCCTGGTAAATATGTACCACTACGCGATACCATTGCCAGCTTTAAAGCAATCATCGCTGGTGAATATGATGACCTACCAGAGCAAGCGTTCTACATGGCTGGTAGCATCGAAGAAGTAGTGGCCAAAGCAGAAAAAATGAAATCTACTGCAGCGTAAGTTGCGTTAGCAATTGCTAAAAGGCAAGTGGGCTACTTTCCGTCTACTTGCCAGTAGATAACGCATCGCAGTTTTGATTGAGTTTTGATCGTAAGGAGTTAAATATGGCAACGTTACAATGTCGCGTCGTAAGTGCTCGTGAAGAGTTGTATTCGGGCGAGATCAGCATGCTAATAGCTACGGGTACCGAAGGCGAGATTGGTGTATTGCCAGGTCACACACCGCTTATTACTTTGCTAAAACCGGGTGCGATGCGCGTGCAAACACCAAACGGTGAAGAAGAAGTGATTTATGTTTCAGGTGGCGTTTTAGAAGTTCAGCCAAAGATGGTCACTGTACTGGCGGATACTGCCATGCGTGCACACAATCTTGATGAAAGTAAAATCATCGAAGCGCGTAAAAAAGCGGAGCAAATGCTGGTCAATCAGTCTGATACGGTTCAGACCAATGCCGCTTTGGCTTCTTTAGCAGAGTCTGTGGCGCAGCTACAAACGATTCGTAAATATAAAAACCGCGCTTAATGTATTTTTTATCATACTAAGTAGCCTCTCTTATTTAGTATGGTTGGTAAGCATAAAAAACAGTCCATCAAGGGCTGTTTTTTTTATGTCTGTTGTTTTTTATGTCTGTTATATAGGATCGTTTGTCATACACTCGTTTTTAGCTAAAATCACATGACAAAAGTAATCGATATTGCAGTTCGCTGATGACTTTATTAATAGAGATAAAAAGGCACTGGCGACAATGAGCATATCTGGTTATATTAGAGACGATAGTATGTAAATGCTGCATGAGCGTTGAAAACATGATTGTTATTGTCATAGGCGCCGAGCGATGCGTCAATGTCTATGCCAGTATTAAAGCGCCAAAAAAGTCTTTAAACCGTTAATTTGCATGAAAAAGGTAGAGTTTTTGGACGTAAACTAAAGTTTTAATCGTTATAGTTTATAGGTTTTGTTACTGACTATAGGCTATAGTATAGGAAGCCGTACGTTTAATAGTATACTGTGCTACCAAGTTGTAACAGCTATACAAACATCAATCGTGCCACAATATGGTGCTATTAATTTTACCGCTCTTACTTTTACTGCTTTTAAATGAGATGTATTAGAGGATATAACAATGACAACGACTGAAGAAGACAACACCCCCCGAATCTTGATTGTTGAAGATGATGAGCGTCTGGCCATGTTGACCCAAGACTACTTGGTCAAAAACGGTCTAGAAGTCGCCATCGAAACCGATGGAAATCGTGCGATTCGCCGTATCGTCAACGAACAGCCTGATATGGTGGTGCTTGATGTCATGCTTCCTGGTAGCGATGGATTGACAGTGTGCCGTGAAGTACGTCCCCATTACCAGAATCCAATTTTGATGCTGACAGCCCGCACTGAAGATATGGATCAAGTACTTGGCCTTGAGATGGGTGCTGATGATTATGTGGCCAAACCGGCGCAGCCACGCGTCCTACTTGCTCGTATTCGTGCGTTGCTACGTCGCTCAGAAAACGCGCCATCAGAAGATGTGCCACAGCGTCTTGAATTTGGTGAGCTGGTCATCGATAATGGTGGTCGTTCAGTCACGCTTAGTGATGAGCTGGTAGATTTTACTAGCGCCGAATATGACCTATTATGGTTGCTTGCGTCGAATGCTGGTCGTATTTTATCACGTGAAGATATCTTTGAGCGCCTGCGCGGTATTGAATATGATGGTCAAGACCGCTCGATTGATGTGCGTATCTCACGTATCCGTCCAAAAATCGGTGATGATCCAGAAAACCCTAAGCGTATCAAGACCGTCCGTAGTAAGGGTTATCTGTTCGTTAAAGAAGGCAACTAATAGCCCCGCATCTGAGTGAAGACAGATTGTCTCGCATTCTCACAAAAAAACCAGCGCCTTTGCTGGTTTTTTTGTGGCTAAATTTTAATTTTTAAACTTAAATACAGCGTTATGTGGTTTAATTAAGCCATCATAATGTAGCAGCACTATGCTGGGTACTATCAGCGGATTTTATTTACTAAGTTGGTCACGGCACGTATGTCATTAGTTTCTTCTTTAAAACACAGTATTTTCGTTCGGATTTATGCCGGGCTGCTTATCGTTTGTTTATGCGTGGCCTTGTTTGCGCAGTTATTGATGGACACCATCAATAAAGAGCGGGTGCAGTCCTATCGAGAAACCATGGCCAAAGGGGCGTTTCATTTGGTCAGTGAAGGAATTGCGCATCAGGACAATGAGCAGCAGCGAGCGTATTGGTTGTCAGATGCCAGTAGCTTGTTTGGCTCGACGTTTAGCGTCATACCGATTGATAAAGTGGACTTCACCGCCAGCGAGCTACGCCGTTTTGAAAACGACAATACCGTGGTTCGTTATAACAGTCAGCCGGTGTATGCAGATGTTTATTATCGTCTGCCCGACAGCCAGAGCGTCTTGACCGCGAGGGTATCACAGGTGACCGAACAGCAAGTGCGTGCTATTGCTGTGTTTTTGTTAGATGATTTGTCTTATCACATGACTTTATCGGATAAGCGTGCACGCCTCGCTGAGCTAGAAGACAAGTTTTCTTTTCCGCTTGCGTTTCAGGCGGTCAACACCCTCGATCTGGATTCTGATCAGATAGCGCGTTTGCGCCGTGATGAGGTGGTCATCTCTTTGCAGGATACCAACAGTAGTAAGAGCAATTCAGCGATCAGAGTAATAGTGCCCTCCGAAATCAATGACATGGCTATCTTGATCGGCCCGGTTCCTTTGTTTAACTGGTTTCCACTCAATCTGATCATCAGTATGATTTTGATCAGTATGTTCCTTATTAGTTTGGGTGTGTATGCGCTGATTTTTCCGCTTGAGCGTAAGCTACAACTGATACAAGTGGGCGTCAACGAAGTCAGTAAAGGCAATCTAGATATCCAAGTACAGGTCATCGGCCAAGATGAGATTGCTCGTTTGTCAGCGACATTTAACGCCATGACCTCGCATATCAAACGTTTGATTGAGTCACAGCGTGAGCTGACACGCGCGGTCTCGCATGAGCTGCGTACGCCTGTTGCCCGTATACGGTTTGCCGTCGATATGCTGGCCGATACTGATGATGAGGACTCGCGCTTTATGCAGCGTGACTATATCGATGAAGATATTGAGTCGCTAAATGGTTTGATTGACGAGATTTTGACGTACGCCAAGCTAGAAGAAGGCTCACCAAAGCTTGATCTAGAGCCTGTCAATCTTCGAGAGCTGCTAGAGCAGGTCGAGCGCGAAACCAATGCGCTAGGTAAACCCATCAAGATAGTGACCAAACTCCCCAGTGCGAAGGTCACGGCGGTGGCTGATAAGCGCTATTTACACCGTGTCATTCAGAATTTGGCTGGCAACGCTCTACGCTATGCAGAAACCACCATTATCATTAGTGCTGGCGTCAAAAAGGGCAATGCCTTTGTCAGTGTCGAAGATGATGGTCACGGTATCCCAGAAGAAGACCGCGAAAAGGTGTTTATCCCGTTTTCGCGCTTGGATGACAGTCGCACCCGTGCATCGGGTGGCTATGGACTTGGTCTGTCTATCGTTTCGCGCATTGCCTTTTGGTTTAACGGCAGTATGAAGGTAGATGAAAGCCGTGAGCTTGGCGGCGCGAGGTTTGTCATGACTTGGCCGATTAAGCCCTTGACACAGATATTGGCGGCAGATGAGTTGACGCAAGAAAGAAGTGAGCGTGATATTGAAAACCAATGATAAGCAAAGACAGCCAGTGATCAGCAGAGCAATAGTAGAGGAGGGCAAAGGATGCCATACTTATTTGGCGGGTTGGTGATAGTAAATGCGATTACCTTGGGGTATTATTTATTTGTGCAGCAGCCGAGCAGCACTCAGACCGTAGAGGCGGCCAAAGCTGAGATTACCCAGCCGCTGGCCTTTACCAATAGTGCTAAGTACATCCCGCCGGTGATTGGCAGCAAAGACTGAGATTTAAGACCAAGGGGCGGCTTGAGTCTGCCCCTAATCCTAACCCTAACTTTTAAGGGTAAGGCGGCTTGTCTGTGGCGTGTTTCTCATCAGATGGCTCTGAGGTAGTGGGCGTATCGGCGGCTAAGGTTTCATCGCCAGCCACCTTAGAGAGTAGCGGGATACGTACGCACACTTGTAAACCGCCATCAGGGTGATTGATGGCCTCAACCGTACCATGATGTAACCCTGCAATACGGCTGACGATGGCTAAGCCTAGACCACTGCCTTGTGTGGTACGTGCCGTCTCGCCGCGCTCAAATGGTTGCATGATTCGCTCTAATTGGTCTTCTGCCACGCCATCGCCGCAATCGCGCACACAGATTACCAATTGTTCTTGTGCTTCTTGGTTTACTACGTTTTCCGTCACCACATCGGTTTCTTCATCTACAGCGGTTTCGACAAAGGTCGGTATGACGGTTGCCGATAGATAAATGGGCGGTTTGCCGTAGCGATTGGCATTATTTACAAGGTTGATAATCAAACGTTTGATAGAAAGCGGCCGGACGGGTACAACTTTATGGCACTCAGATTGATAGATAAACTCCATTGGCGCAAATTGCACCATGATTTCATTAAATATGGTGTCTAGGTTGGTCAGGCTCACAGGCTCATCAGAGCCATCTTTCATAAACGAGATAAACTGCTCCAAAATAGCATCCATATCTTCAATATCATAAATCAGCCCTTCACGAAAAAAATCATCCGGCAGCATCTCGGCGGTCAACCGCATTCGGGTCAGCGGCGTCCGCAAATCATGTGAGATACCGGCGAGCATGATGGTACGCTCTTTTTGCGCTTGGCTGAGCGTGGTAAATAGACGATTAAAGGCCATATTGACCTGACGTATCTCTGTTGGGCCTTTTTGAGTGGGCAGGGTGGTGGCGTGACCAAGACGAATATAATTGGTCGCGGCGCGCTGCAGATAGCGCAGCGGACGGTTTAATTGCCGCGCCAGTAAAACAATGGTGAGCAAGGACAAGATAGGCAAGCCAATCAAAAATAACACCAGCAGACTTGGGCTATACTGTGAGTAATACACCACAGGCTCACGAATCCAAAAACTGTCGTCACGGCTGTCTTGTACCCATAATTGCGGCGTGGGCTTAAATTTAAAATACACCTCAACAGGTCGGCCTAATTGAGCGCCAATCTCTCGCTGCAATACGTCGGTAAAGACACCGACAAAGGCTTTATCAGCCACCTCCGGAAAGTCGCTTGGATTATCCACCACCACCACATGCGAGTGCCGATAAATCCACTGGCGCACCTCAGGGCGCGCTTGCCAATCTTTATTGACGCTATTCATCAGCTTTAGCTCGCTGGTCAAATAACGCGCATGATTTTTGAGCTCTGGCAAATACAGACTGCGCCAAAAAAACAAAATCGATAAACTGACACTGATCATCACGATAAAGGCGACCATCAAAGTCGTCAGCCAAGTGTTGGAGTAAGAGCGCGCAAGCCAGCCTTTGCGACGGGTTGGCAGATTTGATGGAGTCATAACAATCCAATAGGTTACATGAGGCGTTATAAAGTATAGCGTTATTTGGTCTAGAAAGGATGTCATTCACCAAAAATAACGGCGCAATAGCAGAGGGTTGTCATACGCAAATCCTAGAAGGATTTTACATCGATAGCCATTTAAGCTATTGTTAATAAATAATTAAATAAGCACAGTTTATGTTTTCAATAAATCAAGACTGTGATATAATTATGCCCTTTTTGGTATACCTGCGAAAGAGAGAATTCACATGGTTGTTATTCGTTTAGCACGGGGCGGTGCCAAGAAACGCCCATTTTATCAAGTAGTTGTTGCTGATCAACGCCGCGCGCGTGACGGTCGCTATATTGAAAACATCGGCTTTTTTAACCCACTCGCTAAAGAGTCTGAAGAAGCAGTACGCCTAAACATGGAAGCGTACAATGCGTGGATCGCCAAAGGTGCACAGCCTTCAGATCGCGTTGCTTCATTAGCAAAAGCTTATAGCAAGTCTGCTGCTCAAACTGAAGCCACTGCTTAAGTTTGTCGGTCGCTGAGGTGGTTATAGTTTGACTATGGCAATCTCAATAGACTTAAGAACACATAGCGTAACTGGTCTGACCAGGGTGCGCCATTAACTGTTTATCGCTTTTAACGCAGTTTTTAATGATTATTGTTTTAATCGCGATTGTTTTACTTACCGTTTGTTAGTTATTGCTAGGTTAGCTGTTATGTCATCTGTTCCAGACGCTAGTACCCTCATGAAAATCGGTCAGCTTAAAAAGCCTTATGGTATTAAAGGCTGGCTGTGGGTGTTTAGCGATACAGAAGATCGGACGGCGATATTTGACATGCAGCCGTGGTGGATGAAAACTGCCACTGGCATGAAGCCTTTGACGGTGAAAGCATGGCGTCAACAAGGCACAGGAATCGTCGCTCAGTTTGAGCAGGTACCTGATCGCAATGTTGCGGAGACGATGAACGGTGTGACCGTTTGGGTCGAGCAAGACGTCTTGCCAGAAACGGCTGAGGATGAATATTACTGGTCAGACTTGATCGACTTGCGCGTGATAAACGAACAAGAAGAGTATCTGGGCGATATCACCGAGATGTTTGAAACTGGTGCGCATGACATCATGCGCGTGAAAGCAAACTCAGACAGCTTGGATGATGAAGAGCGCCTGATTCCATGGCACAAACAAACCGTCATTGAGGTCGATATGACTGAAAAAACGGTGCTGGTGGCATGGCCAAGTGACTATTAGTTAAATAGCTATTAGTCAAATAGTTATTAATCAAGTAGCTATTAAGCAACTAACTAGTAATAGTACAAGTAAGACAATTTTTTGGCGTTAGCGCCAGTATGATCATTGCGTCAATTAAGTAGACATCAGATGTATTTTGCCGTCATTAGTATTTTCCCTGAGATGTTTGCCACGATTCGTGATTTTGGTATCACAGGAAGGGCAGTCGCTGGAAAGCACGTGACGATTGAGTGCATTAATCCCCGTGATTATACTACCGATAATTATCGCCGTATTGATGAGCGCCCGTATGGTGGCGGTCCTGGCATGGTGATGATGGCCGAGCCATTATCAAAAGCCATAGAGGATGCGCGCTTGCGAGCGAGTCAGCACGGCTGCCGTGTCGATAGTGAGCACTGTCCGGTGATTTATATGTCGCCACAAGGACAGACGCTCAGTGAGAGTAGTGTGGTCAGCATGGCCGAGTACGATGGCATGATTATATTGTGCGGTCGTTACGAGGGTATTGATGAGCGCTTACTATCACGATATGTTGATAGGGAGGTGTCATTAGGGGATTATGTGCTGACAGGCGGTGAGCTGCCTGCCATGGTATTGATGGATAGTGTGATACGTCGTTTGCCTGATATCATGGGCGATGATCAGTCCGCGGAGCAAGACTCGTTTGTCGATGGCTTGCTTGATTGTCCGCATTATACCAAGCCGCATGAGTTTGCAGGTATGAGCGTCCCTGAGGTATTACTCTCAGGTCATCATGCCAATATTGCTAAGTGGCGTTTTGCTCAGCAAGTCAGTCGCACGCAAGCGCGTCGGCCAGACTTATGGCAAGCGTTTACCCCAACGGCAGAGCAAGCGAAGTGGCTAAAGGCACTGGCAAAAACAGATAAAAATAGGGGTTAACCTTTCGTTTTATCGTTTTTAAATTTGATAAACAGTTAAAAAATAAAATTTTGAGCAATAATAAAACGAGTCATCACATTGTGGCCGTTGGTTATAACCCATTTACGTTGCGTCTTTTTATAATAAGATGCAATTCATTATTACAAACAGGTGATATGCGTGAAGCCTCTATTATCTAATGTGAGGAGATAACTCTCATGAGCAACAAGCATCCATTGGTTCAGGTCATCGAAAACGCTCAATTGCGTGAACACCCAAGCTTTGCACCCGGTGATACCATTGTTGTACAAGTAAAAGTACGTGAAGGTGAGCGTGAGCGTCTACAGGCTTTTGAAGGTGTGGTCATCGCTAAGCGTAACCGCGGTTTAAACTCAGCATTTACCGTACGTAAAATCTCAAGCGGCGTCGGTGTTGAGCGTGCATTCCAGCTGCATTCACCATTGATCGATAGCATCGAAGTGAAACGCCGTGGTGCGGTTCGTCGTGCGAAACTATACTACTTACGTGAGCGCTCTGGTAAATCAGCACGTATCCGCGAAAAGCTTGGTGCTCGTCCAGCAGCTCAGAAAAAAACTGACGCTGGTGTTCCTGATGCGGTCGAAACAGCGCCAGGTATCTAAGCACAAGTTACGTGAGCACATACGTGGTCATAAGTATCTAAGCTGTGCTCTGAGTCTTTGTTAGTCTGTGGTTATTACTGCTAGCAAAAACTCGGACACGCATAGATACCAGCCCTTATTCATAGGTTTATTTATAAATAAGCGGGCCATACCAAAAAGACAAAACCCCAATCTATGCGATAGCTGGATTGGGGTTTTTGTATGGGCACAAATACGTGTGTGCTTATGAACGCAAATGCATGAGGTTAAGCGCTATTAGCATCGGTGTCGATGCGTATGCTTTGATCCTTTGATTTACTGTGCTTACGCAAACGGATATACAGTGTCTTGGTGACGGTGGCCACAACCTTTTGCTGCTCATCGACGATATCGACGCTGTAGTCACGAAATACCGCCCTTCCATCTTTGGCCAGCTCTTGAATGGTAATGATTTCAGCGCTCGGTATCTTCATCCTTGCGGTGACCTTGCTATGGCCTGGCGCGACAAAGTCGATGTGTGAGCTTTTGTCCCACACCACATAATGACTGCCCAATTGATGCATCAGCATGAGCATATAAAACGGATCGACCATAGAGTATAGGCTGCCACCGAACTGGGTGCCGACGATGTTTTTATTCAAGCTATTCAAACCCATACTGACCACACATAAACCTTGATCGAGACTGATATGCTCGATTTTAATACCAGCTCCGACGTAAGGCGCGTAGGTGTTGATCCGCAGTTTGAGTAAATGCGGTGTCAGCAACGGCATGATGCTTTGTTTGGCACGACGCTTTAAGGTCTCAAAGTTGGTGGGTAGTAAGCTCATAAAGAAATCCTGTTACTTCTTTTCGATTTTTAATTATTAAGTCAAATGGCTGACACCTGTTGCAGGGTATCTAGCGTGAAAGCTATTTATCATAAGTAAAAATCGTCTTTACCGCTAGGTTTAAAGCGTAAGTATGCCTCATTATAAATAAGATAAATGATGAGTATATGCGGCAGCACGTCGCCCTGAGTACGGTCATTGCTAAGCAATCTGTGGACGTTTTTCTAAATAAATGATTGATATGTTTGCAAAAATGACAAATTAAAACTTTAAGTTATTAATCGAACCGAGACGCATAGTATCTTTACATGGTTCCGCCCTCGCATTTCACTGTCCTGTGACATACAATAGCCTGCAATTTGTATTGCCCTGTGATTTTATCAAGTCACATCAGTGCACTGCCCGTCCATCGAAGCCTCAGTCGACATAAGGAAATGTGATGAGTAACACTCAGATCCCTGCCTCAGGGTCTAATCCGCCACCATCAAATCCATCCAATTACGACAGCGAGCCACAAGGCAGCTATCTTGATCTACACAAGCCCAGCTCAAGCTTTGAGAGTCGCGACGCCTATCTAAATCATGAACTACAAATCATGCAACCCAAGCGCTGGCGGGTAAACTTGCCGTTTCGTGATTATCGTTTTGAATATGAAGACACTATCCCTGCGATGGCCGCAACGATTGGTAAGGTCGTGATGGTAGGCGCTATTGCCGCTACGTTTGCAGGGCCGCTTGGGCTAAGCGATGCCTTTGTCCTAGAAAACGTGCGCTATGAGTTGTTAATTGTCGCTTTCTTTGTGATTTTGTTTTCAGGGTTTTTGCTTCCGACGGCCAACCTTGCTGGTACGCACGGGCCGCTGATTCCACTGATTCCTATCGTCGTTGCCGCTGGTGGTCACCCAATGGCCTTTGGCTTGCTTATCGGTGCTTTTGGGCTATTACTAGCCATTAGTAAAGGAGGCAGTCTGCTGGCAAACTTGACCAGTAAAGGCGTGTGTGGCGGTCTGCTGCTTTATTTGGGTTTTATTGGCACTCTCTCGCAGGTCAAAAATCTATTTGCATGGGCCGAAGGTATCGGCATGGCGCATATTGCCTTTGTAGTAATTTTGCTGACCATCATCCTGTATGCGGTGTTAGAAAATTTCCAAAAGCGCTGGCTGGCTGTACCATTAAGCTGCTTGCTCGGTGGCGGTGTGGCCTTTGCTATGGGCGCGCCTTTTGCCTTTGAGACAGCGCCTGGCCTGCCAAATATGAACCCCATGTACTGGTGGGGGGAGGACACGGGCTGGATGCTGGGTCTGCCGACGATTGAAAGCTTTGTGGTGGTATTGCCATTTGCGGTATTGGCCGTCGCCATGTGGTCGCCGGATTTTTTGGGTCATCAAGTCTTTCAGAAGATCAGCTACCCAAAGCGTACCGAGCGCGTGCTAATGGATATCGATGACACTATGACCAGTGCTTCTATTCGTCAGGTCGCAGGCTCTGTCCTTGGCGGGGCAAACTTTGCGTCATCATGGGGTACGTATATCGTACCAGCGGCGATCGCTAAGCGTCCGATTCCAGCGGGAGCAGTACTCACAGGACTGTTTTGTTTGATCGCTGGTATCTGGGGCTATCCGATGGATTTGGCGATTTGGGAGCCGGTGATGTGTGTGGCGCTGATCGTCGGGGTCTTTATTCCGCTGCTTGAGGCGGGGATGGAGATGACGCGCGAAGGTAAAACCACGCAGTCTGCTGCTATCGTGGTCTTTGCTTCAGCATTGGTCAACCCCGCCTTTGGCTGGTCGATTACCTTGGTGCTTGATAACCTAGGGCTGATTGGCTCGAAGGAGCGTAGTGCGAGCCTATCAAAGATGAGCCGCTGGATTATTCCTGTCATTACCTTTGTGATATTGACCGGTGTTATGGCGGTGGTTGGGATGTTGCCGGGCATTCCTGCACTATTACCGAACTTCCGTCATTAGAAGTTTTGCTTAGCATAAAAAAGAAAAGCCAGCCTCGTGCTGGTTTTTTTGTGCGTAAGCGGATAAGTTTGATGGCTTGTAAAACGCAAGCTATCGCCCCATAAATAGCTGTATATCAGTGTCTTAAGAGCAATAAATTTTATGGTTAATGTCTCAGAGTCGAGTCCTGTCGATGATAAAAAAGCCCGCCTCAAACATCTAATCCAGCGCCTGCCAAACTTGCCAGGGGTCTATAAAATGCTGGGAAAAAACGGCGATATTTTATATGTGGGTAAAGCAAAATCGCTAAAAAGTCGCGTTAATAGCTATTTTGCCAAGACCATTGACCATCCAAAGACGCGGGCACTGGTGGCACGGATTCACGATATCGAGACCATCATTACCCGTAGTGAGACCGAGGCATTGCTGCTTGAGCAAAACCTGATTAAAGAGTACCGTCCCCCTTATAATGTCCTACTGCGTGACGATAAGTCTTATCTGTATGTATTTATCTCAGCGGATAAGCCTTATCCAAGATTGGCTTATGGCCGCGGCAAAGGCAATCATCAAAAAGGTCGGTTTTTTGGGCCTTTTCCTTCTGCTCATGCGGCCAAAGAAACCTTGGTGCTCATGCAAAAAATGTTTCAGATGCGCCAGTGTACCAATACGTTTTTTAAACAGCGTAAGCGACCGTGCCTTGAATATCAAATTAAGCGTTGCCGTGCACCCTGCGTGGGCTTGGTGTCGCCAGAAGAGTATGCAGAAGATGTGAATAATACCATTCGTTTTCTTAAAGGCGACTCAAGCGATATTCACAGTGCGCTAATCGAAAAAATGGAAAGTGCTGCTGAAGCGTTGGATTTTGAAAAAGCAGTCTTTTATCGAGATCAGCTGTCTATGCTACGCGAAGTGCAGGCCAAACAGGCTGTATATACCGTACAGGGCGAAGCGGATGTGATTGCCATTGCTAGCCAAGCTGGCATGACCTGTGTCAATGTACTGACAGTGCGCGGCGGCCGTGTACTTGGTGGCAAAAACTACTTCCCGGATGTCGATAGCAGTGAGTCGCTCGCGGATAATTTGTCCGCCTTTATTACCTCGTTTTATTTTCAGGTGACTGATGACTTGCCAGGCGAGATTATTCTCAGTCATGCGCTACCTGACCAACAAGCAATTAGCGAAGCATTGGCTACCCACTTTGAGAGCAAAGTGGTAATTAAGACTAATGTACGCGAGCATCGCTCAGAGTGGCTGGATTTGGCAAAGCTGAATACCAACAATGCACTAAAAACCAAATTGGGCGACTATCTAGAGCTGCATGCGCGCTTTGGTGCGCTAAAGGACGTACTGGCTGATGTCACTGATCGCGCCATAGACCGTATCGAGTGCTTTGATATCTCGCACACCATGGGCGAGGCGACCATCGGTAGCTGTGTGGTATTCGATCAAGGTGGCTCGCGCCGCCGTGATTACCGCCAGTATGCGATTCACGATATCCAAGGCGGTGACGATTATGCGGCGATGCAGCAAGTGTTGACGCGGCGCTATAAAAAGCAGCCACTGCCAGATCTGTTGCTGATTGATGGCGGGAAAGGTCAGCTTAATATCGCCAAAGAAGTGCTGACCGAGCTGGGTATCTTAAATGACACGCTGCTTGTGAGTGTGGCAAAAGGAGAAGGGCGCAAGGCGGGTCTGGAAGTGTTGCACTTTGTCGATCATGAGCCGCTGGATCTGCCTATGGATAGCAAGGCGCTGCATTTACTGATGCATATTCGCGATGAGGCGCATCGTTTTGCTATCACAGCGCACCGTAAGAAGCGCGATAAGCGCCGTTCGTCGTCGGTGCTGGAGGTGATACCGGGGCTGGGGGAAAAACGCCGCCGCGACTTGCTCAATCACTTTGGCGGGATGCAACAACTGCTAGGAGCTTCACAGCAAGAGCTGTCGGGTGTGCAGGGGATTGGGCCTGTATTGGCTAAGACCATTTATAAAGTGCTGCATGAATAGGCCGATTGATATTTGCTAAATTCGGACTTATGGCAATAAAAAACGGGGCTGCCTTAGATGATTCTAAGGTAGCCCCATTTTTTTAATATTTTCGTAAAATAGCTTCTATTATTCAGTGGCTTTTTTTCTATAAGTCACAAACTTAAAATCCAATCCGCTTTTTTCATCATGCATCGGCGCAGACTCTTCTGCGACTGCAAAGTCGCTCGGCAATTCAGGATAAAACGCCTCGCCGTCAGGAATCTCAGTATCGACGTGTGTCAGCTCAATACGATCGGTGTACATAAAGGCATCACGAAATACCCGCTCGCCGCCGATGACCCAAATCGTATCTAAGTGAGCACCATGGGCGAGACTGGCAGCTTGCGTTAAAGCATCATCCAAATTATGCACCACATACGCATTGTCTTTGCCTACTAGGCCGCTCTTTTCGGCATAGTCCATTTGACTGCTGATAATAAAGCTGACACGTTTTGGCAACGGTTTGCTGCCCATCGACTCAAAGGTCTTGCGTCCCATGATGACGATACCTTGAATCGCACCGCCTGTTGCTTTGGTGGTCATTTGTTTAAAATGCTGCAAATCTGCTGAGATATGCCACGGCAGCTCATTGTCCTTGCCGATACAGCGATTGCTACTGATAGCCGCGATTTGGGCGACCTGGGTATTGGCATAACTCATAATATGTCCTTATTGTTTTCGTCAGTCATATGAAGTAAAAAACAGTCTTTATACCGCGACTTTTGCTTTGATAGCGGGATGTGATTCATAACCGTTTACGCTAATATCCTCGAAACGAAACGCAAAAATATCATCGACATCAGGGTTGAGCGTCAATGTCGGTAGTGCATAACACTCACGCGTCAGTTGCAGCTCGACTTGCTCGCGGTGGTTTTGATAAATATGACAGTCGCCGCCGGTCCAGATAAACTCGCCCACGCCCAGCCCGCAAACCTGCGCAATCATGTGGGTCAGCAGGGCATAGCTGGCGATATTAAACGGCACACCTAGGAATAAATCCGCTGAGCGCTGGTAAAGTTGGCAGGAGAGTTTGTTGTCCGCGACAAAAAACTGAAACAGTGTATGACAAGGCGGCAGGGCGACTTGCTCGGCTTCACCTGGGTTCCAGCCAGAGACGATCAAGCGTCTGGAGTTGGGATTGGTCTTGATTTGCTCCACGACTTGGGCGATTTGATCGACGCCGTCATTGTTATAGCGGCCATTCTCGTCTTTGGTCGCGCCGTAGTTACGCCATTGGTGACCGTATACTGGCCCTAAATCGCCCGCAGGACGATTGAAGCGAGCCGTCTGCTCCGCTGTGGCCCATTCGTTCCAGATACGCACGCCGTTCTCTTGTAGATAATCGACATGAGTGCTACCGCTCAAAAACCACAATAGCTCATACACGATGGATTTAAAGTGGACTTTTTTGGTGGTCAGTAACGGAAAGCCCTCTGATAAGTCAAAACGCATCTGCGCGCCAAAGTGGCTTAGCGTACCTGTGCCCGTACGATCGCCTTTTTCGCTGCCTTCACTCATGACGTGACGCAGCAAATCCAAATAAGCTTGCTCGTTTTTACTACTGTAACTGCTCATAATATTGCTCTTCTACGCTATCAAAGCGCGTCATTAAATAAGTCTTAATCTTTTTTTTAGACGTTTATAGTGCAAGCGCGCTTAATAGGCCGCTTGCTTACCCCAGTCATAGATACCACGTTTATAGGCATAAACCAACAGCACAAAGCCGATGATAATCATTGGTGTGCTCAGTATTTGGCCTTTGGTCATCCAGCCAAGTAAAATAAAGCCTTGATCGGCATCTGGCTGACGGAAAAACTCGATGATAAAGCGGCTGATACCGTAACCTAATAAGAATATCGCCGATGCTGCCATACGTGGGCGCGGCTTGGCAGAGTACCACCACAAAAACAAGAATAGCAGCAGACCTTCAGCAAAGGCCTCATAGAGCTGTGATGGGTGGCGGGGCAGTAAATACTGGCCGTTGACCTCCACCATCAACTCTTGTAATTGAGGGTTGGCTTGCAATTGCTGCATATCAAAAGCCGCCGCCTGCGGGAAGTAGGTCAGCCAATTATAGCCGCCATCAGAGACGCGCCCCCACAGCTCACCGTTGATATAGTTGCCGATACGGCCAAACAATAACCCCGTCGGTACACACGGCACGACAAAATCCAGCACTTGAAAAGGTGTTTTTTTGTACTTACGGGCAAAATACAACATGCCGAGTAAAACCCCAATCATGCCGCCGTGGAACGACATACCGCCTTCCCACACCTTAAATAAATAGGCGGGGTTTTGTAGCAGCTCACCAAATTGATAAAACAGCACATAGCCGATACGGCCACCCAAAATGACACCGAGCGCGCCATAAAAAACAAGGTCTGACACCATGTCAGTGGTCCAGCTCTCACGCTGGCCACTGCGGTACCATGCCAGACCAAACGCGGCGGCAAATGCCAGCAGATACATCAAGCCATACCAATGTACTTCTACAGGGCCCAAGGACAGCGCTACGGGATCGTACTGAGGATGAATCATCATAAGGACATCATAATTATTGATAATAGAATGGGGGTCATAATAGCAAAAATAGCTGGGCAGGCATACCAAATTACGGTTAGACAATTGCATCACAGAGACTGCATAAATGTGATTTGCGCCTGCCAGCCGCTAGAAACCACGACAGAAAACCGCTAAGATATAAAAAAGCTGCTAATGATACATACCTCAATATTTTCAGAAGCATGAGCGGATATGGGCTGGCGCTAATAAGCCGTATGAATGGATAAACCGTATTTTAAGGATAGATTATGCAAGCTGATGTATCAAAAGTAGAAGCAGCCACTGAGTACCGTTGGGCAAAAAAAGGCCCGATCTTGCTCAGTCTACCCAGTCTGCTGGCACTATCCCTGACGCCTGCATATGCAGCAAGTAGCAGTATCGAGCAAGTCACCATTTATCAAGGCTTGGCCAGTGTCACCCGCGCGCTACCTGTCAAGGGTAATGGAGAGCAGACGCTGGTGTTTTCTTGCTTGTCTCCTTATATCGACAAAGACAGCGTGAGCGTGCAGGCCGTCACAGGCGTCAATCTCGGTGAAGTCAGTATCGAGACGCTAAGCGGTGAGCAAGCAGCGCAGTGTCAGTATGAGGGCGATGCCAACGTACAATCGCAACAAGCCGCGCTTGCTAAAATCAATGCCGAGCTAGAAGCCGCCAATCTGGCAAAAGCCTATCTACAAAACCTCACCAAGGTCAGTCAACTCAGTACAGAGGGCACAGTGGCCAATAACGCCCGTGATATAGAAACACAAGCGGCAAGTATCAATAAACGCATATGGGATATCAAGCAGCGGCAAGCGCGGGCACAGGCCGCGCTTAATCAAACGATGGCGGGCAGTAGCACATCGACGCAAAGTCGCGTGACACAGGTCAGTGTGCGTACTGCCAGCCGCAAGCCTGCCGCGGTAAAGCTCCATTATCAAGTGCGCGGCGCAGGTTGGCAGCCGACTTATCAGGCGCGTCTGGATACCAATACCGAGCAGCTTAGCATCACCGCATCAGCCATCATCGCCCAGCAGACCGGAGAGAATTGGCAAAACGTCCCTGTCGTACTCAGCTCAGTCAACCCCAATCAACGCACCACAGGCCAGCTGCCAAATGTGGCGCGCCTGTCTTTGTATGAAAAAGAGCCAGCATCACGTGCTAGGGTTGCATCATCCATGATGGAGCCTGCTCCCATCGTCGTCTCAGAAAGAAGTGGCGATGACAGAAAAGCAGCGGCACCGACGACGGCATCGCTGCCAAGCTTTAGCGTGAGTCGTCAAAACAAAAACGGCATCATTGAGTACCGGTTGCCGCAGCGCGTGAGCCTGCCAAGCGATGGCAGGCATGTGCGTACGGTCATCGATGAGCAGTCTGGGCGTAGCAAGCTTTGGATCCGCAGTACGCCAAGTGTTGAGCAAACGGCTTATTGGTATGCATCGGCACCATTTTTGACACCTGCATGGGCCGAGGGAGCGCTTCAGCTCTACCGTGATGATAACTATATTGGTCAAGCGCGCTATCAGTATCAAACGCTCAAAGAGCAGGGTATCGGCTTTGGCGTTGATCCAAATATCCTCATCAAACAAATAACCGACGAAGATAAGCAAGGCGATAAGGGCGCGTTTAATCGTAAGCAAACCTTAAGTCGCACCCAAGCTTATCAATTGACCAATCAGCATAGCCGCACCAGACGCTTGCAGGTACTGGGCAGTGAGCCTATCAGCCGTGATGACAGTCTTAAAGTAACCACTGTGCATACCCCGCCCGTCACTGAACGCGACTGGAATGACAATACTGGCATGGTCGCTTGGGAGTTTGATTTGCCAAGTAAACAATCAAAAGTGATTCAATCGACCACACAGATTAGCTATCCTGCTGATAAAAAGCTCCGCACCAATTGATATAAGAATAGAAAGATGCAGGCCATTTTGAACGACGCTTTTTTATCTTAAAAAGATTACCTATTAAAAAGACTATCAATCCCATAAAAGGAAAACTATGTGTATCGTCGCCATCGCTTGGCAGTTGTTTGATGAGATGCCGCTGGTGCTCTTATCCAACCGAGATGAGTTTTTGCAGCGTCCGACTGAGCCACTGCACCAGTGGCCTGATAAGCCGATTTATGCAGGTCGCGATCAGCAAAGTGGCGGTACTTGGCTGGGTATTCACCAAGTCATGCACGACGGTCTTTATGAGCAAAATGGACGCTGGGCGGCGGTGCTAAATTTTCGTGATGGCGTGCAGGCAGGGGCAGATGAGCGCTCGCGCGGGGCACTGGTTACAGATTTTTTGACCAGTGATAGAAGCCCGATGGACTTTGCGCGGCAAATTGAGTTGCAAGACTATGCAGGTTTTAACCTAATCATTGGCGATGCGCTGCAAGCAGTGATGGTCAATAATCGCGGCCATGCGCCCGCGCCACTGTATGCAGGATTGCATGTGGTCTCAAACGGTCAGCCAGACGATGGCTGGTTCAAAACCGAAAAACTGCGTGGTAGGCTGCGTCAGGAAGTCCTGCCACTTATCGCCGAAGACAGCTCGCCTGCTTACTGGCAGGACGCTGCCTATGCGGTGCTATCTGATAACCGACAAGCCCCCGCCGATCAGCTACCCGATACCGGCATGAGTAGGGAGGTTGAGCAGATGCTGTCCTCTATCTATATCGAGCCTGTGGCATTTGATCAGCGGCAGGCATCTCTTCCTATTTATGGTACCCGTACTCAAAGCATCTTAACCTTGCGCCAAGACAAGCATAAAGGGGCAAGTAGTAAAACCACCGCCACACTCGTTAGCCGCGAAGCAAGCGCGGCTGCAACCGGCGCATAAAAATGCTCACGGTGATTCCATAACAGTATCACGGTGAGCATATTGAGCATATGATAGTTAATTAGCGATGCCTAAATCACACCAAAACTATGTCAAAGTCATGCCAGCAAATGGTTGTCCTGTTCCGGAAGGATCAGCTCTTGTTTTAGGGGAAGCTCGCGCACCAGCTCTTGCAAGGCGCGGCGATATACCCCACGTTTAAAATGAATCACTTGTCCCAGAGGGTACCAATAACTGACCCATTGCCAATGGTCAAATTCTGGTTTACCTTCATCAAAGCGAATGTGTTGAGTATTTGGCTCATCTAAGCGCAGCAAAAACCATTTTTGTTTTTGCCCAATACACAAAGGGTGCTGTCCATGGCGTACATAACGCTTAGGCAGACGATAGCGCAGCCAATCTTGAGTGACGGCCAATAAGTCTACATGACGCGGATGTAGGCCGACCTCTTCCCAGAGCTCGCGATACATCGCATCCATCGGCGTCTCCCCGCGGTCGATACCGCCTTGCGGAAACTGCCAAGCGTTGTGACCAATGCGTTTTGCCCACAGTACTTGCCCTTGTGTATTTGCCAAGATGATGCCGACATTGGCGCGAAAGCCGTCTGCATCTATCATGACTAACCCTTTTAATTTGTTTAAAAATAGCTTATTTCAAACCGATACTATGATGACTATCTTAATTATTATAAGTCGATTGTCACCTATATTTGGCCAAAATAAGATTCATTACCGTTATTAAACCAAGAAACAAGCAAAATGTGTAACAGTATTTTGCTATAAAATGTTTCACGAGTTTTACCTATTAAAATCAATGGCTTATAAATAGACTTTTGTAAGTTTTTTTTCTTAAGGTAATTTTGATAAACATGACCAAACACGGGTTGGGTTTGTTAACTATTGCTTAATAACAAGGTACGTAAGGTTATGACGGTACGTTGCCGCCAAATAAATACAGATGATTGCTGCTTTACCAGGTCTTTATAAAATCTGGTTTTGGCTTGTGCTACACTAACCATATTGTGTGTATTATTGAAAATAATAATCAGATCATTTGCCAATCAAAATAAGGAAAAACCAACATGTCAGAATCAAAAGCAAGTGTCACGTGGCAAGAGAAAAAAGCGTTTTTGGGCGTCTCACCCTCAGGGCATAATGTGCAAATCGACGCCGACAAAGAAAATGGCGCAAGCCCGATGGAGCTGATCTTACTCGGCTTGGGCGGCTGTGCCAGCTATGATGTGGTGTCTATCTTACAAAAATCACGTCAGGAGGTCACGGATGTACGTTGTGAGCTGACCGCAAACCGCGCTGAGACCGTCCCTGCTGTCTATACCGACATTCATATGCACTTCATCGTGACCGGTCAAGACATCAAGGACAAACAGGTAGAAAAAGCGGTGAACCTATCAGCAGAAAAATACTGCTCGGCCAGTCGTATGCTGGTACAGGGCGGGGTGAATGTCACGCATGATTTTGAAGTGGTTGCAGGGTAGAGGCGAGAGCGCGCATGAATGTATTTTTTGGATTGATTCCTGATACCGCCGCATCTGCGATTTGGGCGATGGTGGTGGCAAGTTTACTGCCACTGTTGATGGCGCTGAGTGCAAAAGCCCTTGGCGGCTTTCGACTGGCTGACAACGCCCATCCGCGCCGTTTTTTGCAAGAGACAACGGGCGCCGCCGCGCGCGCCAATGCCGCTCAGCAAAACAGCTATGAGACGTTGCCGGTATTTTTGGCAGCAGTGCTGGTGGCGATGTTGTTTTTTGTGCCTCAGCTGATTGTCAACGTGTTGGCTTGGTTGTACGTACTGACTCGTATTGGCTTTTGCATCGCTTATATCAGCAATTTAGCGACGTTTCGTTCGATACTGTGGACGCTGTCGATGGCGTGTCCACTCATGCTGTTTTATTTAGCAATACGTGTGAGCGTCTAGCGCTAGGGCTTATAAACAATTAGCCGCCGCGGCGAGCTTCTGTTTTATGATAAAAGACGAGCCGTTATTGTCTTTGCTGTTTATGCCGTCGCTGATGAGACGCTGATGATAAGAGCATCGATGATGACGGCTTTGTCTTTTTCACGCTTGATGCGCTCCCACACCGGCTGCGCCTCATCATAGCCTTTGGTCAGCATCCCCAGCCACTGTTTATAGCGGCCCACCAGTACCACATCGTTTTTTGCTGCCCCTTCCAAAAACTTAATTTGATGCGGTATGAGCGCGTGCCACGTCAAGATCTGGCTATCTGCTCTAACGCTGGCCGCCGCTCTCTCATCATCATAGCCACTATCGACACGGGCAATCAAGTCAGGACGGGTCACAGCGCCGCGTCCTAGCATCAGGTGCGGCGTGCCTGCCTGCCTCATGCATTGCTGTGCTTGCTCACTGTTCCAAATCTCGCCATTGGCAATCACTGGGATATCAAGCTTATTAAAATTTTGGATTTTGTCCCAATAAGCGGGCGGCTTGTAGCCTTGGGTTTTGGTGCGGGCATGAATGGTCAGCCAGTCTGCGCCACTAGCCCCAATCGCACCTCGGATATCGTCCATACGGTTGGTATCTGTGTAGCCCAAGCGAATCTTTGCTGAGACGGCAATATGGGCAGGCACTGCGCGGCGTACGGCACTGATAATATCATACATGACCTCTGGCTCATCGAGCAGTACTGAGCCGCCGCGGTGGCTATTGACGGTCTTAGCAGGGCAGCCAAAATTGATATCAATCGCTGGCGCGCCAAGCTCACAGGCGTACGCGGCGTTTTCTGCCATTAGGCTAGCGTCACTGCCGAGTAGCTGGATATGTATGGGCGTACCAGCAGTCGTTTTGGTGTCTTGATGTAGCTCTGGCACATATTTATAAAACACATGTGCGGGCAGTAGCGTTTGAGTCACCCGTATAAACTCACTGACTGACCAATCATAAGGGCGACCTAAGTCGGCGGCAATTTGCGTTAAGATTTGCCGCATTAACGGATCGGTCAAGCCCTCCATTGGAGCGAGTAGGCGCACAGGATGGGCAAATAGTTGCTGCAGGGTACGCTGGCGTATTTCGAGAGATGAATGTTGAGTCATGATTGAGGCTTAGTATCTAAATAAAAGGCGATATGAAGGGCGATAACGTGATCGAATAGAGCGGGGCGGTGTTAGGTATTGCCAAAGATGACCTTTTTCCCCGTTTGCAATCCGATGATCAAGTCTTTGATATGATGAATGTCGAGATTGCTTTGCGCGCGTGTACAGGCAACGTAGAGCAAGCGCAGCTCCTCTGGACTGATCTTGACTGCATTGGTGGTCACGTCGTAATAAAAATCGTCATCGAGCTGTACGCGCCCCCATTCAAGCCCTTTGGCTTTGTGCGCGGTAGAGATGACATAATCGGCGTTATCGATGCTGGTCAAACTGTTGACCGCTTGGCTTAAGACGTTGGTACCGTGATCATCGACCAGCTTGACCAATGTTTTAAGGTCGCTGCCTTCATTGGTTTCAGAGTACTCTTGCACATCACCCCAATTATAAAAATACGCCAGCTCTGGTACGCCGTAAGCTGATTTGCCGTTTTTTAAGTTCTCAGCCGCTTGGCAGAATTTCAGCATACGATCGGTATCGGCTTGCAGAGCCACGCGGTGCCCAAGCTTGAGTCCCGTCAATAGCTGCGCCATGGCGGCGGCATTGGTGCGACAGAGGATGGCGTCTTTTTTACTATGGACCATGCCTTTATCGGTAGAGGACTGCTTAGCAGGATTGCCCTTTAGTGGTACTTCTTCTTGTAAAGCTTTGAGTAGGGTGTTGGCCACCTCAGCGATAGGCTCGCCAAAGCGAAACGATTGTGTCAATAGGGTTTGCGGTAGTGGTAGTTTTTTCATCGCGTTCACCGCACCGCGCCATTCATAAATCTGCTGATGAGCGTCGCCCACATAGATGACTTGCCGTGGCTGCTGGGTCAAAATTCCCATCATCAACGGATCAGCATCCTGCGCCTCATCAAACAAGATAAAATCCGCTGGGATACTGGGCTTGGAGAGTGCCCATAATTTGAGATAAATATCATGGCCGATACCAGCAGGATGGCGGGCATCGATAGACTGTAGCCAGCGCTGCTCGACGGCAGGGTAGAGCATCTCACGCAGCTGCTCGCTATCTGACGCATCGAGCCAGCTAGGAAATAATAGATGCCTAGGCGCAGGGTAGCTGGCATGGGTGCTACAAAAATGACTGACTGCATCGCTGACAAACCGCGCAAGGCGGGCTGGGGTCAAAGTGATGTATTTATTTATCCCATCCATTTGCCGACGTACTTGCACCGCTTGTAGCCCCAAATCATCGCCCAAACGCTTGGGTGAAAACCGTGGCAAGGACAATTTGGCAGTGATATCACGCGCGACATGGCGATAAGCAAGTGAGTGAAATGTACGGCAGTCCACGTGACTGGGGAATTTTTGCCGAGCATCATTGGC
Source organism: Psychrobacter sp. CAM01 (assembly GCF_032842965.1). Taxonomy (NCBI): domain Bacteria; kingdom Pseudomonadati; phylum Pseudomonadota; class Gammaproteobacteria; order Moraxellales; family Moraxellaceae; genus Psychrobacter; species Psychrobacter sp. CAM01. The sequence goes on along the minus strand of NZ_JAWJBL010000003.1, from coordinate 50,530 downwards.
GATCGCTTTGTTGAAGGCCAAATACAAGCCGCGCCCGCGCAGACGCTCACCGATGAGCTTGAGCGTTGTGGTTTTACCCGCGCCAGCATACGCCACCACTTTAAACGACTTGTGGTCCATCGCCATATTTAGCGCATTTAGCTGCTCATCGGTGGGGTCGCTCATATAAGCGGGCATAGATGCGGACATAAAAGCTACCTAAAATACTAACGGTATCAGCATCTGCTGACACGATGGATGAGTAAAAAGTGATCGAAAAATATGCGGACAAATAAGACAGGACAACAGCTCTAAGAGCAAAGCCATAGGGTCAAAAACCATAAAGGCAAAAAAAGCCACTGCATAAACAATGGCTGGCGATGAGGTCGATGGCGCTTGTCAAATACCGATAGTTGTCAGGGGCGTAGCTTATCGTCAACGGCGTTGTTTGTTGCCTAAGGTATTACTTTTTATCAAGTTGACTCTCATTTGCCAGAGCAGGGCGGCGCTCTTCTTTAATCAAAATCTTCGCCAAAAACAGCCCCAGCTCAAACAGCAGCCACATCGGAAAAGCCAGCATCAACATCGACACCCCATCCGGCGGTGTCACCACGGCCGCGATTGCAAAGCAGCCAACGATGATATAACGGCGTTTATCCTCTAGGCTATCAATGGAGACGATGCCGGCCAATATCAACAGTAAGGTGACGACTGGTATCTCAAAGGTCAAGCCAAATACCATAAAAAGCTTTAATGCAAAGCTCAAATAACTGTCGATATCTGTCATGGGTAAGACGTTTTGCGGCGCAAAGGTAATAAAGAATTTCAAAACTCCTTTGAGCACAATAAAATAAGAAAACGCCACCCCAGCATAAAACAATACGATAGAAGACATCAGCACTGGAATGGCGACTTTTTTTTCTTTTTTGTACAGACCTGGGGCGACAAATGACCAAATTTGATACAAGATATAAGGCATGGCCACAAAGGCGGCGACAAAGATACTCAAGCGTATCGGCGCCATGAAGTTTGAGGTGATATCGGTGGCAATCATTGTCGAGTTGGCAGGTAACTGCGCGACCAATGGGTCCGATAACAGGTTATAAAGCTCGCGTGAAAACCCAACCAAGGCCAAAAATACCACCAGCACCGCCACGCATATTTTGATCAGATGACGGCGTAAATCAATGAGATGCTCGGTGATGGGCATATCGCCAAGCGAGCTTAACATATCTCCATCATCGCTATCATAAGCCATATCGACTGAGCGGGTTTTTTCTGTTCCTGTATCACCGATTTTTTCTTGTCGGCTTTTTTTGCGTTCAAACAAATCCATCAGTCGGCCTCCTGCATCTGGGCAGATGCTTGTGAGGCGATAGGATTGGCAGGTGTGCTATTTAATAGAATGTCTGCTTGATAATTGGGGAGATAGGGGGCAGCGGGTAGGCGCCGCGCTTTATCATAATCACCGAGGCGAAACCACATGTTTTCCCAAGGTTTGGTCATGAGGGGCGGCGCTGCTTGCTGATCGATGCCGTCAGAGGGCTCATTACGCTCATAGGCGTGCGCAAATGCGGTTGCCGCCTCAGGCTGCTCGTTTACGGTATTGCGCGCAGTATCATCCTTAATCACAGGCTGATGCTCTGCATGCGGATCGACTGTTAGAGCGCGATTCTGTGACGACTCAAACTCTTGCATACTGCCGCGCATCTCTGCCATTTCACGTCTCATCTCCGCCTCTGTCTGACGGATTTTTGCCAGCTCTTTTTGCATTTGTTGCCGAGTCTCGGCCAAGTCTAGCTCAGCCTCTATTTCCGATTGTAGGGTAGAGACAGTACGGCGAATTTTGGCATACCACTGCCCAGCCGTGCGCGCCGCTTGCGGCAGCTTTTCGGGGCCCAAGACGATCAAAGCAATCACGCCAAAGAGCAGTAATTCAGAAAACCCAATATCAAACATAATGGTGGATTGTCACTATCTGGATGCTAGTGGCATTATACCTAGCATGGTATTTGCTATGATCAATGATGCTTATCGTCAGTAGGGAGCGTGTTGCTATGCTCATCGACTTTATTAGGTGCTCGGCGCTCTGCTGGATGAGCTGCGTCGTCGTGATCGAGTACCACTTGCTTTTTGGCATGCTCAGCATTTTCGTCTTTGACTGCGTCTTTAAAGCCTTTGACCGCACCGCCCAAGTCTTTGCCGGCATTTCTAAGCTTTGAGGTGCCAAATACCACCACCACCACCACCAGTAATATCAGCCAATGCGTAATAGAAAAACTGCCCATAATGATATCCTTAATGTCTGAGACCTCATGTCTGAGATTTCTGAGTGTGAATGCTGCTCTTTAGTTGTTGGCATCAGTATTGCCGCCACCGCCCTACTGTTATTTTATAGAATATTGATCTATTTGACAAAAATACAGACATAACGCTGACGTAAAAATACTATTATACCTTGCCGTTATGACAAAAAGGTGAAAGTCGCAGCAATCACACAGAGTAAATAGGTAGTGGCACTTTTATTTTCGACATATAGTCGATTCTAAATAAAACAGATACATTATATATCAACGTGAAACTGGTCTAAATTTTCCTTGCGTGCTGTGCCTATGCAGACAGAGGCTGCGAAAAATTTATCCCAGTCCCACTGTATCGTTTTTTATACTGAACTTACTATATGATAGGTTATCTTGACGCTTTTTCATCGATGCCTGAGAGACCAAAGCGCCGGCCCAGCTCGTGTAAGATGGCGTCTGACTCGATATCAAACCATGCCAGCCCGACCAACGTATGAAACCACACGTCAGCCACTTCATAGATAAACTCATGACGTGCGTCGTTATAGTGTGCTTGGTCGCCAGAAACGTCGCAGATGGCCAAGTCCTTGGCGGCGATGATGCTCTCGGTGCTCTCTTCGCCCACTTTTTCTAATATCTTGTTTAGGCCTTTTGCATACAAGCTTGCCACATAAGAGCTGTCAGCATCGGCGTGTTTGCGCTCTGCTAATACCTGATCTAATTGCTGTAAAATCGAGCGGGTATCGATCTGAGCAGTCTCTTTTTTAGTAGTCCCTTTAGTGCTGGCATCGTGACGTTGGGGGTCAGAGACGGCTTCGGCCGCCGAAGTAGACGCGTAAATCTCTGCCGGATCTTTTAATACTTTATCCACTGTTTGCCATTGAGGCTGCGCGCCTGATAAGTCTAAACGCTGATAAAAACAAGACTCACGTCCCGTATGACAGGCGATGCCGCCCGCTTGTGTCACGCTCAGCACAATCACATCTGCATCGCAGTCTAAGCGGATATCATGGACTGTCTGGGTGTGGCCTGACGACTCTCCTTTGTGCCACAACTGACCACGTGAGCGCGAAAAATATACCGCTGTCTTTGTCTCGGCGGTAAGCTGGAGGGCTTCGCTATTCATCCATGCCATCATGAGGATACGCCCAGATTCATGGTCTTGAGCAATAGCAGGAATCAAACCATCAGCATTAAATTTTATGGCGGTAAGCCAAGCAGGTAAAGTCATAATATGTCTGTCTTGTGATGAGAAATAGGAAATAGATAGTTAGTGGGGCTGCGCTCGTCCCTATATATGATATTTTGGCCTAATGGTGGTAGGAGTACAGAGCGTCAAGGGAAGGATATCACAGCCGAAATCAATGCGGATATAGCGCCGATTTTGTGTCTTTATCCAAAACGGCGGTTTTGTTGAGGCGAAAATCGTAGTTGATAAAATGGATCCGCGCCTTTGCCACCACCTCGCCACCATACATACGCGATATTTTGATGAGCATATGGCCGCCATTATCATACAGTGGCTCGACCCCCACCTCAAACAACAGCTCTTCACGCGCCCGTACACGGCTATTGGTGATTAGCTGTATGCCATCGATGATTAGTCCTCGATGGTCCGCATTGATTTTTTGTATGCCTTTTGCATGCAAAAACCTATGCCGCGCCTCACAAACCAGAGCGGTCAACGCTTCAAACGAGATATGCTGACTCCTATCGATTTCAGTATGACGCACTCGCATCACTGTCTCAAATACAAATAGGCCGTCATCAAAGTCTAACTCTTGATTTGACACGTTATCTCCTAGAGTGATGGCAGGCAATGATGGGGGTTGCCAATCATGTTATAGGTGTACAGCGTCAGGACGGATTATGCTCATAAAATGGATGAGCACAATACCGAGTCAATGGCTATCGTTACTGGCATACAATTCGTGCACGATAAGCAATCAAGCCAAACCTCTACTTAAGCACAGCTTTGTCTCACATTCAATCTATTTGCAAAAAAATCCCCGATTTTATGACTCGGCCTTATAAAGTATATCGTCGTCTTTGAGGCAGGCTATTTGGCGGAGTGTAGGGAGCCATAGTGATATGCGCTTACTAAAAGCGCTGGCTGTATAAACAGCTGAGCGCTTGGGCGAAAATTCACTTGGCAAAACAGGGCGCTATCTGCTAAAATAGCGCCTCCCACCTCGAGGCAAATAACAGTTTAGTGGTTGTTTTTAAAGCCACTATTTATGACTGACGATTTGACGACCAGGTTCTATCAAAGATAAAGAGGCAACTCATCATGAAAGTTAAGATGAAAACCAGAAGCGGTGCCGCTAAACGCTTCAAAAAAACAGCGAATGGCTTTAAGCGTAAGCAAGCCTTCAAAAGCCATATCTTGACCAAGAAATCAGCTAAGCGTATTCGCCAGTTGCGCGGTCTAAAGATGGTGGACAAGTCTGACGAAGCAGCAGTTCGTCGTATGTGCCCATACATCTAATAGCCTATGGTCACTTAGCTTTAATGTATTAAAGGTATTTGACTTTGCAATCTGATAACGATGTCTGGTATTCACTTATATAACGACATCGTGATTCGTTTAATAATGATTAAAAAATCTTGGAGTAATTTATGGCCCGTGTAAAACGTGGTGTACAGGCAAATCGCCGTCACAAAAAAATCTTAAAGCGTGCTAAAGGCTACTACGGTGCCCGTTCACGTGTTTACCGCGTAGCGGTACAGGCAGTGACCAAAGCTGGTCAATATGCTTATCGTGACCGTCGCAACAAAAAACGTACTTTCCGTCGTCTTTGGATCGCACGTATCAATGCTGGTGCTCGCATCAACGGCTTAAGCTATAGCCGCTTTATCAATGGCTTGAAAAAAGCAAACATCGCAATCGATCGTCGCGTCTTAGCTGACATCGCTATGCATGATGCAGCTACTTTCACCGCATTGGTCGAAAAAGCAAAAGCGGAATTGGCCTAAATATTACCCTTTCCGTTAGGTAGCCTGCTTTTTTAGCAAGTACCTAGATGGATCGGACTAATATTGATTAATAGTACGATATTAATAAAAGCTACCGCTGGTCGGTGGCTTTTTTTATAGTAAATTATTTTGGCATCACCACTATTGCGGTTAAGCACACGCATTTTTGCTAAATATCTATTTTGCTAGATATATATGTCTACATATTCAAGCCATTAGCATCACTCATGATCATCGTGAGATAACCGAGCAAATGGTTTGCAATATTTGGTCAAATCCCTACAATTACCAAGCACCATACTTACTTAATAGTCCGTTTAAATCAGGAATAATGCGTCTTATGACTACCCCTGCTGCTATCACCGATTTGTCGGCGCTACCGACCTTGTCCTCAGAGCTTGATGAGTTAAATGAAGCACAGCTCAATGAGTTTGCCAGTGCTGCTGAAGCACTAATTTTGCAAGTAAACGACGCGCGTACCCTACAAGACTTGCGTGTACAGCTAACGGGCAAAAAAAGCTCGCTTACCGGCTGGTCAAAACAGATGGGTAAGCTTGGTAGCGATGACAAAAAAACCTACGGCGGCTGGTTGCACAGTGTGCGTAGCCGTATCGGACAGGCGCTCACCGAGCAGCAGCAGCAGCTAGAAGTCGCTGCATTGAATGCCAAGCTTGCAAGCGAGAGTATCGATATCACCCTGCCGGCGCGCGGTGGCCAAAAAGGCCATTTGCATCCAGTGACGATGGTGACCCAGCGTATGCAGCAGTACTTTGTGCAGGCAGGTTTTAATGTTGCGACAGGCCCTGAAGTTGAGAGCGATTACTATAACTTTGAAGCGCTTAATATTCCTTCCCATCACCCTGCACGCGCGATGCACGATACCTTTTATTTTGATGCACACTATTTGCTGCGTACGCACACCAGTCCGGTACAGATTCGCACCATGGAAAAGAACGAGCCGCCGATTCGTATCATTTGCCCAGGCCGCGTCTATCGTAACGACTCAGACCAAACGCATTCACCGATGTTTCACCAGCTAGAAGGGCTGATGGTGACCGAGTCGAGCACCTTTGCTGAGCTAAAGGGTTTGATCAGTGAGTTTTTAGAGGCGTTTTTTGCCAAAGAGTTGACTGTACGTTTTCGTCCGTCATTTTTCCCATTTACCGAGCCTTCAGCCGAAGTGGATATCTTAGATGACAATGGCAAATGGCTAGAAGTCATGGGCTGCGGTATGGTGCATCCGCAGGTGCTGACCAACTGCGGTATCGATAGCGACAAATACACCGGTTTTGCCTTTGGTATGGGTATTGAGCGCTTTGCCATGCTGTATTATGGCATCGATGACTTGCGTTTGTTTTTCCAAAATGACGTGCGCTTTTTAAAGCAATTTGGCTAGAGTGCTTTTTTTATATAAAAAGCGTGCCTTGTTGATACAACAAGTGTATGTGCCAAGCTTTACTCCAACATCTTTATTACAAAATTCTGATCCGAGATATTTATGAAAATTAGCGAACAGTGGCTACGTCAATGGGTGAACCCCAATAATACCAGTGAGCAATTGGCCGAACAGCTGACCATGGCAGGGCTTGAGATTGATGATCGCTTTGCCGTTGCCCGAGCCTTTAGCGGTGTGGTGGTCGGTGAGGTCATCAGTGTCGAGCCGCATCCTGATGCCGATAAGCTGCGCGTCACGCAGGTAAATATTGGTGAGTCTGAGCCATTACAAATCGTCTGCGGCGCGCCGAATGTGACGGTCGGTATGAAAGCGCCCGTGGCAACCGTTGGGGCGGTACTGCCAAGTGATGATGCCAGTAATGGTAAATCAGGCTTTAAGATTAAGAAAAGCAAGCTACGCGGCGTGGCCTCAAACGGCATGCTATGCGGTGCTTCTGAGATCGATCTGGTTGACGACATCGACGGTTTACTGGAGTTACCTGAAGATGCACCAATCGGCACTGATATCCGTGACTATCTAGGTTTAGACAATCAAATACTCGATATCTCTATCACGCCAAACCGTGGCGACTGCTTTAGCGTCCGCGGTATTGCCCGTGAGATATCAGTGATCAATGATCTGCCGATGCAGCAGCCGGAGATTGCTACTGATGTAGCGGTAACGAACAGTGATGCAACGCCTGCGGTCACCGTTAGTGCCATTGAGGCTTGCCCACGCTATCTCTTACAATCAATCAGCAATATTGATCGTAGTATCGGCACGCCAAAATGGATGGCTGATGCTCTGGTGCAGTCAGGACTACGCTCGCATAACTTTTTGGTGGATGTGACCAACTATGTATTGATGGAGCTTGGTCAACCATTACATGCGTTTGATGCCGATACCATTCAAGGCGATATCGTGGTGCGTTTGGCGCAGCCTGCAGAGACATTGACGCTACTAAATGAGCAAACCATTACCCTAACTGGTGATGAGCTGGTGATTGCCGACGATGAGGGCGTGCTTGCCTTAGCGGGAATCATGGGCGGAAAGCGCAGTAGCGTCACCGATAGCACTACCAATATTATTTTAGAAAGTGCATTTTTCAATCCGCTGGCTATCGCGGCGCGCGCGCGTCGCTTTGGTTTGCATACCGATGCCTCACAGCGCTTTGAGCGCGGGGTGGACTTTGAGCTGCCAGCGCTTGCTTTGGCGCGTGCTGTTGATTTGATTACTAGTGTCGCAAGCGGGCAAGCTGGGCAAATAGTAAAAGTAGAAAATAGCGAGCACTTGCCAGCTCGTACACCGATTACCTTGCCAATCAGCAAAGTCCGTGAGGTCGTCGGTATCGAAATCGAGCCTGCGGTCATGGTGCGTATCTTAACCCAGCTGGGCTTTGAGGTCGCGCAGCAAGCGGATAGTCTAATCTGTACGCCGCCGTCGTATCGTTTTGATATGAGCATTCGCGAGGATCTTATCGAAGAGATTGCCCGTATCTACGGTTATGACAATATTCCAAGCGTCCTACCGCATCTGCAAGTCAGTATGGATTATGACGATACGGCTGATTTGACACATGAGATGAAGCTGGCACTCGTCAATAATGGCTATATGGAAGCGATTAGTTTTAGCTTTAGTGATGCCAAACTTGAGACGCTACTTGATGATGAAGCGTTAGGTGAAGTGTTGGCATTGGCCAATCCGATCTCAAGCGACCTGGCGGTCATGCGCCGTACTTTGCTTTCAAGCTTGTTGCCTTGTGTACAATACAACCTCAATCGTCAGCAGCCGCGTGTACGTTTTTTTGAAACGGGTCTGAGCTTTGTCGGTCAGAGTGTCAGTGACTTGGTGCAGACGCCGAGCATGGCGCTGGTCGCGGTTGGCGATATTTGGGATGAACAAGCTTACCAAAATCGAGCTTTAGATTTTTATGACCTTAAGCACGATATCGAGCAGCTACTTCCAGCCCAAATCGATCGTGCGCGCGTACGCTACGAGCGTAGTCAGCTAGCGTTTTTGCATCCTGGTCAAAGCGCCAAGCTGTATATCGATGATATCTATGTCGGCTGGTTGGGTCAGCTGCATCCGAGCACTGCAAAACAGCTGGATCTGCCTGCCACTTGGGTTGCCCAGTTATCGCTTGCACCGCTGCTTAACTTGGCCCGCGAGCAGCATGACATCACCACGCCAAGTAAGTTTCCACAAGTGCGCCGTGATATCGCCATCTTGGTAGATACCGAGATTAGCCTACAGACGCTAGAGTCGACGGTACGCCGTGCTGCTGGGGCCTTGTTGAGTGATATGTGGTTATTTGATGTCTATCAAGGTGACAAAGTACCGACAGGTCAGCGCTCGCTCGCGTTTGCTTTGATATGGCAAGATGTGGCACAAACCCTATCTGACGAGGCAGTAAAAACTGCCACTGATAAAGTCGTTCAAGCCTTGATTGAGCAGCATTCAGTACAGCTGCGTGACAGCTAACCTCTATACCCGAAAACAGATAACGCATCATAGCCTTTTTTAATTAAAAGGCTGTGGCGTTTTATTTGTCAAAAAAATTATGATCGAGACGTTTTTTTTGTCTAAACAAATGGTAAGTGATTATTAATAAAAGAGATTTTATAACGTCTATATTAAAAAGACCACAAAAAACCTTTATAATAACTGCTATCCCCTCATACCGCTAAACCATGATATTCGACATCACGACATAGCATAGGAGTCGTACTGTGAGCACTTTAACCAAATCTGACATGATTGAGCACTTGATGAGCCACCTTAACCTAACGCGCCAAGATAGCCGCTGTTTGGTAGAGCGCTTTTTTGAGGAGTTGTCAGAGAGTTTGATCGATGGCAAAGAAGTCAAGCTTTCAGGCTTCGGCAACTTTGAGCTAAAAGATAAAAATAGCCGCCCTGGTCGCAACCCAAAAACAGGGGAGCCCGTTGCCGTATCTGCGCGCCGAGTGGTGACCTTTAAGACAGGTCAGAAATTTCGCCAGCAGGTTGATAAGCGTCTTTTTGATGCTTAGTTTATACTTGGGCGCTTCTGAGAAAAAAAGAGAAAAGATAATGCTGCTTAATAGGACTTTTTTAGAAATATCTGATCTACCAGCTTAGCGCAAACAATAGGTGTCCATCTAGTTAGTAGACTCTTCTATTAGCATTTTGTTTAAATAGCAGGCATAAAAAAAGAGAGCATAGGCTCTCTTTTTTACTACAGTGTTTATTGTATGACCAATAAAATTACTGAACTTCTTCAACAACCACTTCGTCAGCTGCATCAACAGCTGCAGTGTCAGTTTCGCTAGCTACATCAACGCTAGTAGTAGTACCATCTACAGGTACTTCAGCGTCCATTTCGTCAGTTGCAGTCGCAGCTTGTGCTTCAGCGATGTCAGCTTCAGCTTCAGCGGCAGCAGCTTCTGCGTCAGCAGGTACAGCTTCGCCGTCAGCAGCAGCTTCATTTAGCTCTTCTTGAGCGTCTTGTACTTCTTCTTGAGCATCAGATAGGTCTTCAGCAGCGTTTTCAGTGTTGCTGTCACAGGCAGTTAGGCCCATAGATGCAGTCATGATACCAGCTAGAGCAAGTAATTTAAGGTTCATAGTTATTTCTCCGAAAAAATGAAATGAGCAGTAGCAGTAACAAAAGCCAAAAAAAGGTCGAAACCTGATGTTTTTCAGAGTTCAACTAATCTTAGTTACAACTACTCAGCTTTCACGCATTCTATATGTTTTCTTTCTGAATGGAAAGAGGGTGTACAATTCAGTAACAATAAAATTGTAAATGTAACTTTACATTTTAAACCTCTTATCTTCTCTTAAAGAGTAACACCGAATAATATGCGTATAATCAATAAGATTAGCTTATTATAAAAGCATGATTGCTGTCTTAGTACTCCTCAACTGTTGGTGTTGTGTAGTGCTTTCATTGAAGATAGCTGGTATTCGGTAATTGGCGTATTGCGGTCAGTAAATTTTACGATAACGTAGTTAATTTCGGCTCTATCTTTGTGCCGTACGCCCTAAAAGCAGCTTGAACTTATAAGACGCAATAAGCAAAAAGCTTGAGAATATCGTAAAAATCTAGGTACGATAATGAGTCAGATAATAAAGACCTAAAGAAAACTTGTATAAGCGGTCGATGGTATGATGGTATAAATCATACATTTAAGGAGAGAAGGTATGAAATGGCAAGGTAGGCGAGGCAGCTCAAACGTGCGCAGCAGTCGTGGCGGCGGTAAGATGATAGGGGGTGGTATCGGCGGTATTATTATCGCGGGTATTTTGTGGTTGGTTTTTGGGGTCAACCCCATGACGGCATTACAGACGGGGCAAGTGGTGGCAGGCGGTGGCAGCAGTACGGCGAGCGAGCCTGCCACCAGTGACGACCGCGATACGCAGTTTGTTAAAGTCGTGTTGGCCGATACAGAAGACGTTTGGCATCAGATATTTAATGAAGCGGGCAGTACGTATCAAGAGCCGTCGCTCATACTGTTTAATGGTCAAGTCAGCTCTGCTTGTGGTAGTGCCAGCGCTGCGACAGGGCCGTTTTATTGTCCTGGAGATCAAACCATTTATCTGGATACGTCGTTTTTCGTGGAAATGCGTCAAAACCTAGGTATCGCAGGCGATCAGCAAGGCTCAGGGGATCAAGATAACCAAGGTAAGGCAGGCGACTTTGCGCAAGCCTATGTGATATCGCATGAGGTAGGCCATCATGTGCAGACGTTACTTGGCATTACCCAGCAGGTGAATGAAGCTGGTCGTCAAGTCAGCCGGGCACAGGCCAATAAACTGTCGGTCATGCAAGAGTTACAAGCGGACTGTTTTGCTGGGGTATGGGCGCAGCGCAATCAGGAGCGCGTACAGTTCTTAGAAGCAGGTGATATCGATGAGGCCATTAATGCTGCAGGTCAAATTGGTGATGATCGCCTCGCTCGCGCAAGCGGCGGCGCGGTTGTACCAGATAATTTTACACATGGTACTAGCCAACAACGTGTGCAATGGTTTACCCGCGGTCTGCAAAGTGGCAATGTACAGGCATGTGATACCTTTAGTGGCGCTCTATAATGCGGATAGATTAGAGTCGATGTACTCTAAGAAAGACATAGCGTTACGGGTATAAGTCTTCCTTGTGTGCTGGGTCGTCTATGCGGCCAGTAGCGGTGCGACCTACATTTAAAGACAGCATCCGAGTCGCACACTTAACGGTATCGTCCTTTTGTTGTGAGTTGGCGCTACTTAATTGAGCGATTTTCTAGCCGTATATCTGATGTATCTGGACTTGACCGTTGTTTAAAATAAAAACCCAAGCTTGCTAGATAGCAAAAGGCCTGCAATGATTGCAGGCCTTTTGTTTGTCTTTACAGACTATTTAGACAGCTTATTAGAAAGCTCACATCAAAGCTCACCTCATTGTCTTTTAAGCTCAAAGCGTCTTTACTTATCTAAGCTTAAAACACTCAGAAGATAAGTCTTTAAAAGGACTTATCTAACCAAATTGCTTGAAGTGCTGCCTATCCGTTATAAACCCGATTATCTGGTTTGGTCTAGAATGTAAGCGCCAGCGCCACCAACAGCAGCACCGCCCAATGCGCCGCGAGCGATATCTTTACTGTCGCCGCCACTTCTGATCAAAGCGCCTGCCGCCGCGCCTGCTGCTGCACCTTTAGCGGTGTTGCTTAAGCCAGAGTTATAGCCATTGGTCGCACAGCCGCCCATGATCAAAGCAGAGCTAGTAATGGCAGTCATTGCGATAGTTTTAGCAAATTTCATAATATCACCTATCAAATTATCAAGTTGGGTCAAAAAAAGAACACGAGATTTTTAGTGCTATGTGTTTGATATAGATGAACCATACCAAGCGGATCCAGCAATTGTCTTAGAATAATCTGTATTGCTATCGCAAGACATAGGATTATATTAAGGATCTTAAACATCTTAATACGTGTGCTGCTATCGTACCGGATAGCAGAGTATATCTATACTAACGCTTATATTAACCCATCCATTCATCTCTAGGCGTAGTAAAAGCGCTAAGCTTTGCAAGTAAGCTGTAAAAGATGTTTCCCCTCTGTATCCTTGGTAGGGGTTTTGCTTAGTGTCATTGTATTTGTATTGATAATACGCTAACTGTTTTTGTCACTGCCAGCGCTATCTATGTTTAAAAATAGGGCAGCTATATCTGCTTTGTGTGATATGGGCGATCCGCTATAGAGGCTGTACTCTTTTTACTTAGCACTTATGATAGCTTGTCGTCTGGCTATATTGCTACGACCCAACGTACAAAAACCGCCCTAAGGCGGTTTTTGGTATTTGTCTTTAATATCTATAATCAATTCATGTCAAAAGTGACATGGTGCTATTGGTATGAGTAAAGCTTATCATCGCACATTAGTTTTGTGATTTACGCTTCATTTGTTCAAAAAACTCATCGTTGGTCTTGGCCTCTTTTAGGCGCTCAAGCAAGAACTCAGTGGCTTGGACACCATCCATTGGTTGTAACAATTTGCGCAAGATCCAGACTTTGCGTAGTTTGTCTTCATCAAGCAGACGTTCTTCGCGGCGGGTACCAGATTTTTTGATATTGATCGCTGGGAAAACGCGTTTTTCGGCCAAGTCACGCTCAAGCGTAATCTCTTGGTTGCCGGTGCCTTTAAATTCTTCAAAGATGACGCTGTCCATTTTGCTGCCGGTGTCAATCAAAGCGCTGGCAATGATGGTCAAGCTGCCGCCTTCTTCGACGTTACGCGCCGCGCCAAAAAAGCGCTTAGGACGCTCAAGGGCATTGGCGTCTAGACCACCAGTCAACACTTTACCAGATGATGGAATGACGGTGTTATACGCACGAGCGAGGCGAGTGATGGAGTCGAGTAAGATGACCACGTCTTGTTTATGTTCGACCAAGCGCTTGGCTTTTTCGATGACCATTTCGGCAACTTGCACATGGCGCTGCGGCGGCTCATCAAAGGTTGAGGCAACGACTTCACCGCGTACCGTGCGCTCCATCTCGGTCACTTCTTCTGGACGCTCATCAATAAGTAAAACGATCAGATAGCATTCGGGGTTGTTGCGGGTGATAGACTGGGCGATCGATTGCAAAAGCATGGTTTTACCGGCTTTTGGCGGCGCGACGATGATAGAGCGCTGGCCTTTACCAATCGGGGCAATCAGGTCGATGATACGGCCTGTCAAATCCTCGGTCGTACCGTTACCTAATTCTAGCTTTAACTGCTCGGTGGGGAATAAGGGCGTGAGGTTTTCAAAAATCAGCTTGTGACGTGAGCGATCGGGGGTATCAAAGTTAATCTCGCCGACCTTTAGTAGCGCAAAATAACGCTCAGAATCCTTTGGTGGTCGAATCGTCCCAGCGATACTGTCGCCTGTCTTTAGGCTAAAGCGGCGGATTTGGCTGGGGCTGACATAAATGTCATCAGGACCTGCCAAGTAGGAGCCCTCTGATGAGCGCAAAAAGCCAAAGCCATCGGGTAAGACCTCGAGCACGCCGTCACCATAGATGGCTTCGCCGTTACGGGCATGGGTTTTTAAGATAGCGAAGATAATGTCTTGTTTACGGCTACGCGCCATATTATCAAGACCCATTTCTTTGGCGATGGCCAATAGCTCAGAGATTGATTTTTTCTTTAGTTCAGTTAGATTCATAGGTAGGTCATTAGCAATTGATCAGATGAGAGATGCCATTAGCAGCACAAGTCACGACATTGATTAAAACAACGATAGTATGGCGATAGAGGGCGCGAGCACAGAGCCAGAGTTATGTAGTTTGGGTATTGCGTGTTGACTTATGTACAAGTTGCAAGAATAGAGTGCAAGGTAATAAGAAATAAAGATACAGAAGGCTACATAAGAGTCTGCGTCAAAAACTCAGTATCAGTAATTGTGTTTAGTCATTTCGTTCAGTAATGGTGTTTATAATGACGATTGTGTTTTTGTTGATAAACACGAGGAGAATAGCGACAAGACACTTAGGAAAACGGTTCGTTTTCTCTTGTCAGCAGACTATACGGTCTTCACAATGGCATTGTCAATAAATTTTGCCAAAAAAGTCGTATTATTGGTTTTTTTGCATAAAAAACGAGCAAAAAACCATTATCTTAGCAGGACAATGGTTTTTTACTGATTGGCGTCTATTATGACGTATAGACACTCGCAGCAGATAGACTGACACGAGTGTATCGACACTGATAGCAGTGCTTATAGATGCTTATCAAGTACTTTGGCAAGCTCTGCTTTTGGCTGTAGGCCCATGACTGAGTCAACTTTTTCGCCGTCTTTAAAGACAAATAGCGTTGGGATGTTACGGATACCAAAGCGGCTAGCGGCTTGTGGGTTGTTGTCGACGTCGACTTTGACGATTTTTACTTTGCCTTGGTACTCGCTTGCTAGATCTTCTAAAATAGGCGCGATGGCTTTACAAGGGCCACACCACGTCGCCCAAAAGTCTACCAATACAGGCAGATCTGATTGCAGAACGTCTTGGTCAAAGTTTGCATCGGTGGTGTTTACGATTAGGTCTGACATAGTTATCTCTCTTGTTTTATTGTCTTTATCGTCGTTCATTAATTTATCGCGGCTTTGTGTAGCTAAAGACCAGCGGTATAAAATAATGATAAGCGGCTAAAGAGTCGTTTCGAAATGGTGAAAATCTGCCATCATATTAACATGTTTGCTCTTACTTGACAGATGCAGGCTGGTTAAATTGTTTAACAATTACGATTAGTACAATAAATCGAAACATAACCACACAGCCAGTGAGTGCGCTGTCACTTGTCACTTTTTGGTTTTTTTTCTATGTCATTGCCTCTATCATGTCATCTTTACTCTCATTTATATAAGTAACCGATTTTTATGCCTTTTACTGAAGAAGAAGTCAACGCCTTAAACCGACAAGAGCGCGCGTATCCGCTGGCGTTTTTTAAAACATTCGCCCAAGACATTACGGTCTATGAAGATGATGATATTTGGGTGGTGGATAAGCCAGCGGGCCTCCTCAGCGTCGATGGCAAAACCCTCAAAGTCAGCTTGCTTGCGCGGCTTGAGCGCGTCAATCCAGCCGTCAAACTCATTCACCGCTTGGATATGGACACCTCAGGGCTGCTGATTTTTGCCAAAAATGCCGCTGCCCAAAGCCATATTAGTAAGCAGTTTATTGAGCGGTTGCCACAAAAAAGCTACCAAGCGCGCGTCTTTGGTCAATGGGAAAGTATTGGGGCGACCGGTAAGATATCGGTGCCGGTACGTTATGAGCCCACGACCAAACCGCGCCATATCGTCGATCACGATTGGCCCAAACAGGCGCTGACTTTATATGAGGTCTTGTCTCACGAAATGTGCAATGATCAGACCGTCACGCGCGTGCTACTAAAGCCGGTCACGGGCCGTAGTCACCAGTTACGTGTGCATATGGTGCATGCCGGTCATGTGATGATTGGTGATCCGATTTATGCCGAAGGGGTGGCACTGACGATAGCCCCGCGGCTAAACTTGCACGCACAGCAGCTACGCCTAAAGCACCCGACACTGGGTGCGTGGATGGACTGGGAGAGTCCGTGCCCGTTTTAATCTGGGCGCTGAACCAGATGATGACTTAACCACATGAGCAATAACGATATCAGTGATCACATCATGCTGACGTATCGCAACACTATCGCAACATAAAGGACGACTGGCTACGGTTTTGCCGTTAGGGCATGTCTGCATTTTTTACCTGCTTTAAAACGAAGAACCGCCCTAGTATCTTGCTCGCCAGCTTTATTTAGGGTTGATGGTAGTGTTCGATAAAGTCGCTCACCTGCTCAGTTAATATCTGCCATAAGGTCTGTTGCGCGCTTTTGCTGCCCCAAGCATTGTGCGGGCTAAATATCACCCGTGGATGCTCGCTGAGGGTGAGTAGCGGATCATCTGCCGTGATCGGCTCTTGCTCAAACACGTCGCTGGCGTAGCCGATGATTTGCTCGTTATGGATGGCAGTTGCCAATGCTTGACTATCGACGATGCCGCCGCGCGCAACGTTGACCAATAAGGGCTGCTTGGTCATTTTGGCCAAGGTGTCCTTATTGATAAGATGCTGGGTTTGTGCGGTCAATGGGCAATGTAAGCTCAATACATCTGACTGCGCCAGTACCTCATCAAAGGCGATATAGTCTGCACTGCGCGGCGCACGCCCTTGATGCTCCGCCCATAACACCGTCATGCCAAAGGCGCGTGCAATCTCGGTGACGCGCTTGCCGATGGTACCGACGCCGATGATGCCGAGCGTCTTGTCTTCTAAGTCGATCAGCGGTATGTCGAGCAGGCAAAAATTGCCATTGTCGCGCCATGTACCATCGGCGACTTTTTGATGATAATGAATGCCTGCTCGCATGGCATTGAGCATCAGCATAAAGGTATGCTCAGGCACGCTTTTGACCGCATAACCTGCGACGTTATAAAGGGTGACATGATGTCTGTCACAAGCGTCTTGATCGACGTTGTTCATCCCTGTGGCAGTCAGCTGAATCAGCTTGAGGTTGGGCAGTTGACCGATCACCTCGGCGTCTATTTGGACTTTGTTGGTGATGATGATATCGGCGTCACGGCAGCGCTCGAGGATGACGTGGTTGTCTTTTGGCGTGTCATGATAAGTCATGTAATCTGTAATCCCAGCTGGGGCTGGCAAATCGATACCGTCCGAAAAAGTACCCTTGTCTAAAAAAACCGCTCGCATAGTGACTCCCTGATGAATTGATTGTTGTATTGATTTTTTCTATGGTTTTAAGGCTTTATGGGGGTGAGGCTTAATGTAGCACGTCGGTGGGTTTAGTCAAAAACCAAACCATAAAAACCTGAGAAGCCAAGCGCTGTCACAATTGTCTACTTGAAAAGTCAACTAAACGCACTCATCTAGCCGCTAACGTTATATAATGGTCTACTTTAGCTGTCGACTAAATGGGTGTCACCCTATGCACAGCCACCATTAGCGGCCATTGCTATCTATTTTATTTCTTATTACCTGAGTACAAAAAAGACATCGCCTTATGACTACCTCTATCGCTTCACTGCACAGTACTGAATTCGCCGTTGGCCAACGTTATTTATCTGATACAGAGTCTGAGCTTGGCTTGGGTGTGGTCATCGATGTAGATGATCGCTGTGTGCATATTTTGTTTCCGCAAAGCGAGGAGACGCGTGTTTATGCCAAAAACTCAGCGCCACTGTCGCGCGTGGTATTTAAGGCGGGCGATAGCATTTATGACCAAGATGGCAACGGCTATACGGTCAATGCGGTAGACGAGGTGATGGGTGTGCTCAAGTACAGCGTCGATGAGCATGAGCGCGGTATCATGGAAACCCGACTCGCGGCCAATATCACGCTTGCCAAGCCGCTTGAGCGCCTGCTCGCAGGTCGCATCGAGCGTGGCGACTGGTACGAGCTGCGCCAAGACATCTTGCGCATGCAGTCGGCGCTGGCAGGGCATCCGCTCAAAGGCCTAATAGGCGCGCGTGTCGATATCATCGAGCATCAGCTGTATATTGCTCACGAGGTCGGCAAGCGTATCGCGCCGCGTGTGCTTTTGGCTGATGAAGTGGGACTGGGTAAAACCATCGAAGCGGGCTTGATCATTCATCAGCAGCTAATCACAGGAAAGGCTGAGCGCGTGCTTATCTTGGTACCAGACAGTCTGCAATACCAGTGGATGATCGAGCTGCGTCGCCGCTTTAACCTAAATTTTGCGTTGTTTGATTTGGTACGTACCGCTGCGATCAAAGAGCATGATCCTGAACAAAACGTCTTTGCCACCGAGCAATGTATCATCGCGGGCATGGATTTGTTGCTCGACCATCCTGATTTGTATGACCAAGCGATGGAGGCAGGATTTGATCTATTGGTCGTCGACGAAGCGCACCATTTGCACTGGGATGAAGAGCAGGGCGGCAATGACAAGTACGATTTGATTGCTGACTTTGCTGAAGAGACGCCTGGGGTGATGCTACTGACTGCAACGCCTGAGCAGCTCGGCGCGCAAAGCCATTTTGCGCGTTTGCGCCTGCTGGATCCAGATCGTTTTGATGATTTGGACGAGTTTATTGATGGGCAAGAAGCCTTTGCTGAAACCGCCGCCGTCGCTGGCGTGCTGATAGAAGACAAGCCGCTAAGTGATGGGCAAATCGCGGCTTTGAGCCATTTATTAGACATTAGTATGGATGAGCTGGGCGCAATCAATGACGATGAGCGCTTGCGTACTTATGCCCTTAACGAGCTACTGGACCGTCATGGTACCGGCCGTATCTTATTTCGCAATACCCGTGAGAGTGTCAAAGGGTTTTATGGACGAAGCCGTCAGCCGTATCCACTACCCTTGCCTGAGGCATGGGTTGATAGCTACCAAACCAAGGGCAAACTGCGTGAGCAGCTGTGGGGCGAAGAAAACCAGCCCGATGGTGGCTGGCTAGAAGATGATCCACGTGTGTCTTGGTTGATTGATATCTTGCGCGGTGAGCTAAAGCATCAAAAAGTGCTATTGATCGCTCGTAGTGGGGCGACGGTTGAGAGTCTTGAGGCGGTACTGCGCCTACATGCAGGCATTAAGACCGCTATCTTTACCGAGCAGATGACACTGCTTGAGCGTGACCAAGCGGCGGCGTTTTTTGCGGATTCCGAGGGCGCGCAGATATTGCTCTGCTCAGAGATTGGCTCAGAAGGTCGTAACTTCCAGTTTGCCAGCCAGCTGATACTGTGGGACTTACCTGCCAATCCAGACACGCTAGAGCAGCGCATAGGCCGCCTAGACCGTATCGGTCAGACGCAGCAGATTATGCTTCATATCCCTTATGTGCAGGGCACCGCGCAGGAGCGTTTATATCATTGGTATGACAAAGCGCTCAATATGTTTAGTCAGATATCACCGACCGCCCAAAGCGTGCAAGAGCAATACATTCAAACGCTAAAACCTGTGCTAGAGAATGCTGATACGCCCGACAACCGTGCCATGCTACAAGACATCATCACCGAAGCGAAAAAAACTCGTCTAGGGCTAGAAGCACAGCTACAAGCTGGCCGTGACCGTCTGCTGGAGTACAACTCGTGTCGCCCACGTGTCGCTGGGCGTATCAAAGATGCCATGATTGACTTTGATAAGCACAATCTGCTGCCACACTTTATGGAGCGATTTTTTGCCTCTGCTAATATCGATCATAGTATCCAGCGCGACGGCTCGTGGGTCATCGCTCCTATTGATAGCACCGAGATCAGTGAGTACATCGATGGTCTGCCACTGGGCGATGAAGACGGGATGACCTTGACCTTTGATCGTGGTCAGGCATTGCTGCGTGAAGATATCGACTTTATTACCCATGAGCATCCGCTGATGCGCGCGATTTACGAGTTGGCCAGCACCAGTACCTTTGGTAATACCACGGTGGCGATGCTAAAAAGCGCGGTCGTGCCACAAGGTATGGTGCTGCTCGAGGTAAACTTCCGTGTCGAGGCCATCGCGCCAAGAGTGCTCAATCTGCCTGCGACTATCACCACGCAAAACATTCGGGTGTTTATCAGTGAGCAGGGCAATGATCTGTCAGCGCGCATCAGTAGCGATATGATCATGCCGCACATCGAGCGACTGGACAAAAACCGCGCCCGTCAAGTCATCAAAGTACGCGGTGATGTGATCGAGCAGCGTTACTACGACGCCGAAGAGATCGCCCGCCAGCAGCTGGCAGAAATCGGTGAGCAAGCAAGCGCCCGTTTCAATCAGCAGTGGTCGCGTGAAATCAAGCGCCTAAAGCATCTCCAAACCATCAACCCCAATGTACGTCCAGAAGAAGTAGAGCGCTTAGAGCAGCTAAAAGCACAAGGCGAGCAGGCATTAGGCAACCTATCGCTGGTGCCAGACTCTATCCGCGTACTGGTAGCGGTCAAGCCATAACGAAGCATAGCAATGAAAACGAGATGCGCCGATCATCTCGTTTTTTATTAGGCCGATGCACTGATGCTGCGATAGATACATCTGCCTCAAGCCTTGTGATAGTCAAGCGCGGGCGTAAGCCATCAGCGGATGTTTTTTGTCATGAGATAAAAAAGGCGGTCAAGACTGGTTGGTAAGCGACTCATAACTGGTCAAAGCGCGGGATATTGGGTAATATGTTTAACCTTTCAGTGGATAATAAATACGTGTATGGCGCTGCTATCGCTGTATTTTTACGCTAAAATTTCGTTCTAACATCTCTCTTGTGTATTTTTAGCAAGTGATTTCATATTATTTTACATTCAAACGCAGCAGGTTTGCCGCTATATCGCCTAGCTATCCTTAGGTGGATTGGTGCAGGCGCGCCGCGTTTTTGATAAAAATAAGGAAACCTATCGTCATGTCTGATTATTCGCAACTGATTGATGAGCTGCTTGCTACCGTATCGCTTATTGAAGTGAGCCCTGATGTCTTTGAGGGGAAAAGCCATGACTATGTGGGCAGTCGTATCTTTGGTGGGCAAGTCTTGGCGCAAGCAATCATGGCAGCTGCCCATACGCTGGATAAAGACAAACCCTGCCATTCACTGCACGGCTATTTTTTGCGTGGCGGTGATATCAACCAGCCAGTGATTTATCGAGTACGCCGTCTACGCGATGGGCGTAGCCTCTCTGCGCGTGAAGTGACCGCGATTCAGTACAAAGAAGTACGCGGCAAAGCACCTATTGAGCAAGTGATTTTTTCGATGATTGCCTCGTTTTCGCCGATGGAGGAGGGACTTGAGTATCAAGAAGATATGCCCGTCTATCCGCCACCAGACGACCTGCTCGCCGAGCAAGATTTAAAAGAAGAGTACGTCGGCAAAGTGCCAGATGCGCTCAAAGCACGTTTTATGCGTCGTCGTCATGTCGAGATTAAGCCTGTCAAACCGCGTGACCCTATCCATCCTGAGCCGATGAAGCCAAAACAAGCCAACTGGCTGCGTATTCGCGAGCTGGGCAATCAGCCGGTGGCGATTCAGCAAGCGCTATTGGCATTTTCGTCTGATTTTTACTTAGTCGGTACAGGGCTGATGTCGCATGGGGTCAGTTTTATGACCAGTGGCTTACAAGCGGCCAGTATCGACCACTCGATGCACTTCCACCGTACCTTTGACCTAAATAATTGGCTACTATACGACATGTGGAGCGATACCACGTCCAATGCAAAAGGGCTGAACCATGGGCAGTTTTGGCAAGATGGCAAACTGGTCGCTACCGTGCAGCAAGAAGGCCTGATGCGCTTGCGCGTACCAAAGTCTTAACCCTAGCCTTAGCACTGTTATTAGCTCTCATTATACTGTCATCATAAAAAAAGCGACTCACTATAGTTAATGAGTCGCTTTTTTTTATGCTAATTTTTATTCTAAGATTTTAATCATCGCACGAGGCAATCCTAGACTGTCTTTCGCTGTTTGTTCGGTGAGCCATTTAAAATCAATCTCAGCCGCTGCTAAGTTCTTATTTAGCTCAGTTATCTGCGTCGCCTCGATCGCCAGTTTACGCGGCGTCAAATACCAATGAAAGTGGGTCAATGAGTGCTTGATAGGCGCATCATCAAGCAATGACTTACTGACGGATTCGGTTACCAATTCATTTTTTATCAGCCACTCATGAATAATCTGCTCAGCCGTGGTAAATTCTGTCTCATAGACTTTTTCATTACTGCGTACGTCATTTGCTATGTTTGATGGCTTATCATCGCTAGCTAGCGTCTTTTTAACAGTAGCCTTAGTGTTCGCTTTACCATCAACCTTTTCTACAAACTGTAAAGGCAAGCTCCATAGTCCGCCCCAAATACCACTGTCAGGGCGCTGTAGCCATAGTATTTTGCCGTCCGTATCTTTGATGATAAGCGCATCGCTAAACTTACTGGGCTTGGGCTGTTTTTTTGCCTTGACTGGATAGTCGGTTTCGCGTCCCTCAGCATGTGCCAAACAATCGGCTTGCAGCGGACATAATAGACAAGCAGGTTTGCTACGCGTACATAACGTTGCGCCCATATCCATCATCGCCTGCGCAAACCGTCCTGAGTCATCGACAGGTGTTAAACGCTCTGCCAACGCCCATAGCGTCTTGGTGGTGGCAGACTTGGTGATATCGCCCTCAATAGCCGCCCAGCGGGTAAGGACGCGTTTGACATTGCCATCACAGATGACGCCATACTTGTGCAAGCCCATCGCCATAATCGCCCCAGCGGTCGACGGCCCAACGCCAGAGATGGCTTCCCAGCCCGCTAGCGTCTGCGGAAAATCACCGGTCTCGTCAATTATCTCGGCCAGTTGCTTTGCGCCTTTATGCAAATTACGCGCGCGTGCATAGTAGCCAAGCCCCGCCCAATGCTCGGCGACCAAGTCCCATTCTGCGGCGGCCAAATCCTGCACGGTCGGAAAGGTGTCCATAAAACGCGCAAAGTAGGGCAGTACGGTGGTGACTTGCGTTTGCTGGAGCATGACTTCAGATAGCCACACGATATAAGGATTGGGCGTATCGGTCTGGTGCTGTTGCCACGGCAGGTCATGACGACCGTTTTCGGCAAACCAATTGAGAAGGCGGGGGGCGAAAGAGTCTAATGCGTCAGTGGGTTGAGAAAAGGGAGCATCGGGTATGGCGGTAGATTGGGTCATAGGCTCTTATAAAATTGGCAATAAGTAAAGGGCGCTTTGGTTACACTTAAGCAAAGCGTTTATCCTATATGGTGGTTATCTGGTTGATTTACTAGCGGTAAATGTCGCTAAGTGTTTGCCCTGAATCATTTTTCCATTCTACCCAGCCATTAGTTGGTCGGCCAGTCACCGCTTGTGCTGCGCCACTTGGCGTTTTAAAAAGCTGGTCTTCTGTGAGTCGATAAGAATCATTATTGTGTTCAACCAATTTGCCATTTACTAACAGCTCGCGTGTTTTGTTAACAGCCCATTTTCCCAGTGATGGCGTATGCCTTTTGCGAAAGAGCGACCCTTTTAACAAAACAAAACCGTCATTATCGTAGTAGCCTTGAGCATCACAGTCTTTGGCTTTGCAATAAAACAGCATTGGTTGCTTGTCAGGTACGACTGCTGGTGTGTCTTGGGAAGACTGGCGGGTATCTGGTATCAGTGTCTGGTAGGCTTTAGTATTAGGAGTCTCAATACCGATTGCTTCAAAAACTGGCTGCCCGAGGGTAGACAGTAAAATATCTAAGGTATGAAACAGCTCTTCGCAGTCTGCTTGCAGCGGTGCTGGCGTATGCGGCTTGCTGCCATTATTGCCATTTTGCAAATCGTAACGCCCGACATCTGTGGCAATTTGAATGGCTTTATGTTCCATATACAGCGCATGCGTCTGGGTAATGGTGTTGTTGGTAGAGAGCATGACAAACACCCTTGTCCAAAAATCTTTACCATTATGATGGCTTTTCAGGCGCTGGGTTAAATCGCCTGTTTGCCCAATATAGAGTAGAGGTTTGTCCGTGCTATCGGTATCACCAATTAGAAAGTATAAGCCTACTTGCTTGGCATCAGGCATATTTAAAAAATCTGCTATATGAATGCGCGGTACTTCAATCAGACGCACGGTGCGTGTGGTCATTTCAGCGACACGCAGCCCACGAGGATTGCCTGTGGGCAGGTAGATTTGAATGGTTTTTGCTGAGGGTATTAATGGATTCATAAAAGCTTATATTGTTGGTCAATCTACTTCCTATTCTTCCGCGTTTTTAATCGGCGTAAGCGCTTTTCTTCTTCGCGGGCTTTCTTTTTTTCTTCTGCCGCCAGACGTTGTTCGGCGACGATGATTTCTTCCGCTTCGATCATCGCTGGAGTCTCAAGGGTAATACGCCCAAGCTTGCCACTACGCAGCTCATTGATCAAAATCTCAGCCATGCGGTAGGTATCAACGACACCGCCTTTTTTGATAAATCCTCGGTTGCGCCCTGCCATTTCAAAAAACTCCCAATCGGTCTTGGGCAGCTCGTCGATTTTATAGCGAGTTTTTAGCAGCTCAGGATAAGCGCTCAACAAATACTCAGCGGTATAGCTGGCGACATCGGCGAAGTCAAACGCGGTATCGCGAATGCCGCCGGTCGCTGCGAGTCGATAGCCAGAGTTTTCGTTTTCGACCTTTGGCCAGAGCATACCAGGGGTGTCATAGAGCATGATGTCATCATCGAGTTTGATCAGCTGCTGCGACTTGGTCACCGCAGGCTCGTCGCCAGTTTTCGCTACTGCGCGCCCTGCTAAGGTATTGATCAAAGTCGATTTACCAACGTTTGGAATGCCCATAATCATGGCTTTGATCTGGCGACCGGTGCCAACTTTATTGGGTACCATTTTTTTGCATAGAGCGATGATGCGCTTGACGTCATCGGCTTTGTTATTGTCGCATGCGATGGCTTTGACGCCCGCTTGCTGCTCAAGGTGCGCCATCCATGCTTGGGTCAGATCAGGGTCGGCGAGATCGGCTTTGTTTAATATTTTGATGACGGGTTTTTCGCCGCGTAGTGCTGCGACCATGGGGTTTTCGCTACTATAAGGAATACGGGCGTCAATCACCTCGATGACCACGTCCATCTGCGGCATGATTTCTTTGATTTCGTTACGGGCTTTGTTCATGTGCCCAGGGAACCACTGAATATTCGCTCTTTTATCCATCTGCTTTCATAACCTTTTATAAAAAATGCTAAAAGTAAGACCATCAGTGTCTACTTTTTTATGATGTTCAGTTTACTACACAACCAACGTCAGCACCCAATGTTATTCAGTCGCCATGTTGCCACGTTACAATTTTATGTCAGGCTTCAGGCAGGCTGTCATGCAGATTTGCGCGTACCTTTATGTTTAGCCTATCTATAGGCTCATCGATTGGGTTGAGAGTACGCCCTAGTCTACTAAATCCTTGCGCGCTGGCGGTAGCGGCGCTAAATAGCCAATGACCAAGATCAAGCTGCCTGCACCAAGGAACGAAATCACCCGCCAAATCGCCTCGGTCTGTGACAAGTCAACCAAGACCAGTTTTAGCACCACCGCGCCCAGTAGTCCAATGCCCATAAACCATAGCGTGCGCTGTCCATGGCGGCTAGCGCTGATGGTCGCGACCAAGGCAATGAGCGTCCACAAAATAGTCAATCCCGTCTGTACTTGCTCGCTGCTCCACGCGCCGCCGGTAACTCCATATACACTGCCAGTCCATAACGGCGTGCCGATAAAGGCATGCAGCGTCCTGACCAACATACTCGAGCCTATCCAAAGGCCAATCAGCGCTAACATAATTAACAGCATATCGTTTTTAGGAATGGCTTTTAATAGATTTCTCGAACCGCTACCATGTGGCTGACGGAGTAAATAAACGCTCAAGCCGTAAAACACCACCAGCCATAAAGTCAGATCATATAAATTAAATAGCGGAACGTAAGGCAGGCCCCAAATCATGCCATCATAAGTAAAATTGGTAAAAATTGCCCAGCCTAAGGTGAGAGGTACAAAGACTTTGGCGCTGTCTAACAGTGCTTGAGGCCAATCAAACCAAGCGAGCGGCAAGGTTGAGGTTGCTGCTTTTGATTGCGTATTTGGCTGCTCATCATGATATTTAGCCATAGCATGCCGCTGTGTCCACCATAACCCAGCCAACATAATGGCAACTGGCACTAAAACAGTCATGACACCTTTTGAGTCAGGTAAGCCATAATGCATGGCTTCTGCTAAAACGATAATGCCCGATCCAAGCCAGCTTGCGCTATCAAAACGTGTTAATTCAGCTGCTTTATGCCATGTCTTTAGCCATAACTGCCCAATGATCAACGCGCCTATCAGCAAAGTAATAAATATCAACCAATGAAAGGTCGACCATTGATAATCAAATTCATATCTTTGCGGTAATTGAAACAGTAGCGTGGCATACAATAACAGCAGTAAACCATGACAAAACTGCCGAATCGCCAACCAAGGACGATATTGATTGACGGCATAATAAATGACAAGGCTGGTTAACGCGGCCAATCCTAGCAGCGCTGTCGTTGCTATGTGCCAGTTGGCAAGCCATTGATCAAGATCGATGACCAATACATACAGAAGCCAGCCCACGGCGGTGAACGTCAAAAAACGACTCAACCTCGGACTGCGCCACATCAGGTTAAACGCCATACTTTGGCTATTGATTGAAGCCAGCCACTGCTTGGTAGCGAGTTCACCGATGCTCAATGTGGTAGCGTATTTCACCAGCGTCTGATCGGTATGACGCTGGCTGTTTGTGTCATCTATAGGGGCGTTGCTGGCACGTAAGACAAACATGGCGGCGAGGTAGCTGAGCGCCGAGATCGTCAAGGCCAGTGTTGGATAGTCTTTGATTGAAAAGACCACAGTTATCATCAACATCGCGATACTCAGCAGCTGTAACACTAGCCCAAATAGCACCGACCAAGCGCGTAGCGAGCGCCGACCAAACCATACCAACGCCAGCCCTTGAACCGACCAGCCAAAGGCAATCCACTCAGCATCGAGAGCCAGCGGAATCACCAACGCCAAAAATCCAAATCCTAACGCCAGCATGCCTTCGGTGATTAAGGCATATCGTTGACTGCGCTGTACAAATATCCAGCCAAGCCCTAAATAAATCACCGCTAAAACAGCACTGGTGAGGGTCAGCGCATGAGGAATAGCGTCTAACAACGCCGCAAATAAACCAAAGGCCAATATCGGCACAGAAAACAATAAACCCGTATCAATGGGGAAGACATAGGTGTTGTTTGCGCTGTTTTTTGTATTGTGGTTTGTGCTGTTGTTCGTACTGGCATCTGTGCTGGGGTTTGTACCGTGAATACTACCTACAGTCATCTGGGCGATATCTGCTTCGTTTAATGTGTTATAAGCGATGATCTGCTGGGCGTAGCGGATGACGACAAACAAATATAGCAATACATGCAGCGTCACCAGCAATACCAATGTCCAGCGCTGCGCCTCAATGGTAGCGCTTAGATTGCTCGTCGCGCCCCAATAGTAGGCCAGTCCAAAGGTGACCAACACGCCGAGCAGATTGAGCATTTTCCAAGTACGGTAGTGAGCAATGACAGCAACGGTGACGTTTAACAGCAGATAATAGCTAAATAAGGCGACCAGACTGCCGGTGTCTTCACCGGTCAATACAGGCGCAAAAAACCCACCAGACAAGGCCAATAAAGCCAGCGGTAAGGCGTTTTGACGCACAGCGAGACCGATGGTGACAGCTGATAAAAGGCCAAGTCCAATAAAGCTTGGCACGCTTGCGAGCACCTGATAGACGCTATAAGCAAAAAAGACGGTCAAATAAGCCGTCGCTAAGCCCGTGCCCTGTAAGGTGATGCCATAAGCAAAGCGGTTTTTTGCCAACTGTATCCCCAACACCGCCAGTCCCAATCCCATCAGGCCAATACCAATAAGCTTTATGGTAATCGGAATCTCGATATAATCGCTCAGTAAGCGCAGCAAAAGCACCACACCGATGAGTAAGACGATTACCCCGACACGCACGACCAAGTTACCGCCAAAAAACCAGCTCTTGATAGAATAAATCAGTGAGGTGACGATAGGTAAGGAGCGCTCATCAGGCTCTATGGTTGCAGTGGCTTGTCGATTTTCTGTCGATAGTGATGAAGCTGCGGGTAAAGGGGGTGTAGGTCGCTCGGATAAAGGCCGGTTTGCTGACTCTGGCAACTCTGGCCGCTCAGAAAGCGCGGGTGGTTGTGACGTTGTCTGCTGATGCTCTGTATCTTGAGAGT
Organism: Psychrobacter sp. CAM01; assembly: GCF_032842965.1. NCBI lineage: Bacteria > Pseudomonadati > Pseudomonadota > Gammaproteobacteria > Moraxellales > Moraxellaceae > Psychrobacter > Psychrobacter sp. CAM01. Next base: position 22,112 of record NZ_JAWJBL010000003.1, on the reverse strand, counting down.
CTGTATCTTGAGAGGATGGCTCAGAGTGCGCGTTGGATGCAGCGTTTATACTGTCTTTATATTGCTTGAGCTCAGCTTGTAGCGCTGTCATCTCACGGCGCAACTGCTGGATTTGGCTATGGATACTAATATATAGCACCGAAGCGATGATGAATAAAATGGTAAAAGCCAGCCAGCCCAGCGGATTCATTAACAGATATAGCATCCTCGTCACTCAATTTGCTTGATGATAAGGTGATAATGACGCGATTTGCGTCCGAGTACAAGAAGCGTCATGTACCTAAAGCTGCTTAACCAAAAAAAGAGCCGCTGATTCATAAGCGGCTCTTTTTTCGGTTTATATAGGTTTTATAAAAGCCCTATGATAGTGGCCTTCTCATGATAGCCGTCTATGCTAAGTTACTTTTCATAAACTCAAGCATATTATCCCAGCTTTGCTTGGCGGCAGCTTCGTTGTAGCCGAGATCGACGTCGTTTTTGGCTGCGCGCTCATCGGCATGGGGGTTGGTAAAGCCGTGCTTGGCATTGTCATACACATCGATGGTGTAGTCGACATCGGCCGCATCCAGCTCAGATTTTAGACCTTCTATCGCCTCCATCGATACCATCGAATCATCGCGGCCATGCGCGACCAAGACTTTGGCGGTAAAGTTTTTGTCCGCAGCCTGTTTTGCTGATGGGTTGCCGTGGAATGTTGCGACAGCTTTTAGTGGCATACCATCGCGCGCCATATCAAGCACGACTTTACCACCGAAACAGTAGCCAATCGCGCCTAAGTTGCTACCATCAACGGCCAACTGATCGCTAAAATCATTGAGGATAAGGCGACAGCGATCCATCAGCATGTCTTGATCCGCGAGTACTTGCTCCATCCACATGTTTGCCATTGCCGCATCGCTGGTCAACTTACCTTCACCGTAGACATCCATTGCCACCGCTGCATAGCCTGCTTTTGCCAGACGCTCGACCACAGATTTTGGATGATCGACCACGCCCCACCATTCTGGTGCGACCAAGATGCCAGCCGCTGGGTTTTCTTCCGATGCGTCTTCTGGCAGCGCCACATAGCTGATGAGCTCGACGCCATTTTTGGTGGTGCTGATAAGTTCAAACGTCTTAATTGACATAGTGCTGTCCCTTTTTATGTTATGAATTTTATTTATAGTAAATCGTTTTTCTTACTTTTAGTACCTTAACGCCCATGCTTCGCAAAAACAGCTATAATACTGTAACGCTCTTTATCAAAATGCTACTGCACTTTTATGACACTCAATTTGCTCAACCAACTTGCCGACAGCCAACAATCACAAGCTGGCTCGTCACCGACGCCGCAACCAGCGCCAAAGACTGTTGTGCCCGCCAATACAAGCCTGTTTGCCGATAATAATGGTGAGCTGGCGGCTACTTTACGGCCGCAGTTTTGGTCGCGATTTTCCTTATCAGAGCTGACGCATCCTGAGTGGGAGGCTTTGTGTGATGGCTGCGGTAGCTGCTGCCTGATCAAATATATCGATGATGATGATGCCGAAGCGTTGGTTGAGTATACCGATGTGACCTGTCAGCTGATGGACTGTGCGACGGGTCATTGTCAGCACTATGCCACGCGTCAAGAGTACGTGCCAGACTGTATTCAGCTTACGATGGAAAACCTGCCAAACATGATGTGGCTACCATCACACTGCGCCTATAAACGCTTGTATAAAGGGCAGGAGCTGCCAAGCTGGCATTTGTTGTTGACTGGCGATGCGGCGCGCACCGAGCAGCAGATGCGCGCAGCCAATGTCGGGGTGGCAGGGCGCTGTGTCTCTGAGGTTGGTATGACAGATGAAGAGATGGAAGAGCGGGTGGTGACATGGGTACAGCCCTAGCGGTATCCATTTAGTCTTTTATCGTTAGTTTATGGCGAGTAGTGAGTTTATGGCGCGGCCTGCGCCGCAGATTGTGCTTTGGCTTCAGCTGCCGCTTTTGAGTCAGCCAATGGCGGGATAGGAATATCCTGACGAATCTGCTTGGAGAACTCGCGGCTATTGACTGTGCTGTTGCCTGCTAAATTATCAAAATCACGCACTTTTGGGTTGATGTGAGTGCGCTCGTACCAAGTATCCATCGACCAATTCTGCGCGCCGCTGTTGGGCTTGGCGTCGAGCATACCGACGTCGTATAAATAGTTTGGCAGCCACCCCGATACCCAAATTCGATAATCCCATGGCAAACGCTCGCCACTGACGATACGCGCCATATAAAAAATAATATTGGTACAGTTGCTAATCAACGTGTTGTACCAAGTGGGTTTGGCGTTTAGCTCATCGGCCGCAGTGAGATAGGACTCAAACAACGACTTGACCTCGTGTTTTTGGAGGTGGCTGATAGGAAACAGATACACCTGTTCGCCGCGAGCATTGCTGCGTGCATAGATGATATCGCGCTCTTCTGCGGCGATGAGACTAAGCTCATAACGCCGAAAAAACCCAGCCAGCGCCGAAAAAGACTCGCCTGCTTCTTTACGAATCTCAAATGAGAAGGCAAGCGGTCTGTCATCCTCAAAGCGAAAGCTGACCAAGGTATGAGCAATCAGTGGCCCCATCCAGTATGAGTTGGTGACATCGACGCCCGAGAGTTTGGACATATCAATGGTGCGGGTGTCCCAGCGCTCGGTGGCGTCTGTATCGGTATGCCAGTCAAAATTGCGTACATTTTTGAAGGTGATTATATTAGGGTTGCTCGCGTCTCGCTCATAGGATACTTGCTGGCTGACCTCTGCCATCCAGTCGCGCTGCTGCTTGGCTTCGATAGAAAAAAACCAGCCAACCCCGAGGCACCAAGTCGCAGCGTACATGCCCATAAGCCAAGTGCTGACCGGTTTTTTTATGATGGTATGGTGCTGGGATGAGTGCTGGTAACGGCTACGTAGCAAGGCTGCCAGCAGGCAAACGATGACGATGGTTGCCAGCCAAGTGACGAGCGAGCGCACGCCAAACTGATACCAAATCGCTAATAGCAACCACAGCGCCGATAATAACAGCGCGGTGATGATACACAACTGGACAAGATAATAGCGCCATGTCTTTTTTTTAGGGTGTGTGGCGTCCGTCATTGTTTGGCCGTGACCGCTTGTACCATGAGAGCGCGGCAGGCTAGTTGGACAGAATCGGCGTAAACGAGAAAAAAACGAGCGTAAGGACATGGCGTTTATTATTGATAAATAAAGGCTTTGACCATAGCAAAGTTTATAACACACTGACAATACAATTTGCGTGAATTTATCGTTGAATGTCGGTGAGCCATGCGATAAAGTGAAGCTAATTTAGGCTGGTCTATTTATAGGTATTATTTGGCCGTGGTTGTGATGGCCTAATCATAACACGGCTGTTTTATTTGTTATTTCTATCCCCATCTAGGTTTTTTGCTGTTCTCATTGTTATTAACTAAAGAGGTTAAACCACATCATCATGTCTGACGACACTCCCAGCCCGAGTAGTTGGTCGATGCGCGGCTTAAAACGCTGGCTATCGACCGCCCCCGAAACCCGTGATGAATTGATTCGTTTGGTACAGGACTCTCGTCAGTTTTTAGAGCCTGATACTGTCGATATGTTAGAAGGCGTGCTCGATCTGCCTGCCACTCAAGTCCGCGAGATTATGACGCCGCGCCCGCAAGTGATCGGCCTGCACGAAAGCGCAAGTCTGGCTGAGGTGATGGATATCATCCTCGACACCACCCACTCGCGTTACCCAGTATTTGATAGCCAAGACGATGATGCGGTCATCGGTATCTTGCTTGCCAAAGATTTGATTCCTATCTTAGTGCACATGGTGCGCGATCAAGAAGACAAAATCGACAGCAAGCGTCTCAGAGATCTGGTGCGGCAGCCACTATATATCAGCGAAACGGCGCGCTCTGACACGCTGCTGCGCTCACTGCAGCGTACCCAAGTGCACATGGCAATCGTCGTCGATGAGTTTGGCAACTTTGCAGGGGTGGTCACCATGGAGGATTTACTCGAGGAGATCGTCGGCGATATCGTCGATGAGCATGATGACTTTGATGAAGACAGTGATATCAATAACATTATCGCTGATCCTGATAAACCGCATACTTGGCGTGTACAGGCCTCGACGGTCATCGAAGACTGTAATGATGAGCTTGGCACCCATTTTGATGATACCGATGTCGACACCATGGGCGGCCTTGTCATGCAGACGCTCGGCTATGTGGGCGACTTAGAAGGCGAGAGCGTCATAATAGATGACTGGAAAATCACCATTACCGATGTCGAAGGGCGTTTTATTCATAGCTTAGAGCTGACCAATATGAACGCCGATCAGCAGGTATTGATTGGCAGTCATTGATCGATGATGAGCCGCTTCATCGGTATAGGGTCAGTTTATAATAAAATGGTTATAAAGTTAGGCGTGCTACTAGGAGACTTTTGACAGCACCGTTGCGCCGCCTCATACCAGTCTATAGATAACAAAACACGATTGCGGTCGTGTTTTTTTGTGTCTTGTCGTGGGCTTTTGCGACGCAATTTTACCCATTAATTGCTGTAGGCTGGTATCATGGGCGGGTTTATTTACTGAGTCTTTACTGAACGCTTATCGAGATTGGTCTTTGACCAAGCTTGGTTTTTTATCTTTTTATTTAAGCGTCGCTAAGTGAATGCTTACTATTTTAAAAAATATGGTTCTGGATAACTGCTATGCGCCTGTCTACTCATGATTTACAAAAACGTCTCAATGCCGATAAGCCAAAGGGCTTACCCATGGCACTGACAGTATTGATTGCGTGGTTGGCAGGGGCCGTGTTTATCTTTGCACTTGCGCCTTATAACATCTGGCCGCTAGCACTGCTATCGCCTGCGATATTGTACGCCTTATTGATGCCACAGATGAGCGGCAAACGGGCGTTTTTGATCGGCCAAGCTTACGGTACAGGCTTGTGGTGCGTGGGGGCGTTTTGGCTCTACACTTCCATTCATGTGTACGGCGATACGCCAGCGTGGCTTGCCTTGATTATGATTGCTCTGATGGGTCTGGGCATGGGCTTGTTCCATGGCTTTTTAGGGCTGGTGTTTAATAAGATGGTCGGCAAGCAGCCACTGTCTTTTACCGCGCTTTGGGTGCTGCAAGAGTGGCTGAAGACGTGGTTATTTACTGGCTTTCCGTGGTTGTTTGTCGGTTACGCCTTCACAGAGCAGTATTGGCTGTCGTCACTTGCGCCAGTGGCAGGGGTGTTTGCAGTGTCTTTCGTGGCGGTATTATTGGCAGCCAGCTTAGTCGAGCTACTGCGTCGCCGTGCAGGTTATATGGTGGCTTCGATTGCCCTGCTAGCGCTCAGCACACTATTGTGGCTACTAAACCCGCAGTGGACCAAACCCAAAGGCACCCCTGATGTGTCGGTGTCATTGATTCAGGGTAATATTCCGCAAGATTTAAAATGGCTGACCGAGTATCAAATAGAGACGCTCAAGATTTATGCCACGTTGACCCGCAGTGAGTGGGGGCGTGATATTATCTTGTGGCCTGAGTCGTCGATTCCGATGTTTCAGACCGATGCGATCGGCTTTATCAATGAGATGGTCAAAATGGCCAAAGCCACCAATACCACATGGGTGACCGGTATTCCTTATAAGGATGAAGCGGCATTTGATGAAGCTCAAGATAAGTATCCGCCATTTTATAACAGCGTGATTGCGCTGGGTGCAGAGGCAGAAGGACTGTACAAAAAACAGCGCTTGGTGCCATTTGGTGAGTATATTCCATTTGAAGGGCTGCTCGATATTTTGCCAAACCTTGCAGGTAGTCAAGAGATTATGAGCTATAGTCGCGGCAGTGAGGCGCAGTCGCCGCTACAGGTGCGTGGGCACAATTTGGGCGCTGCCATCTGCTATGAAGTGGCCTATCCTGATACCACGCGCAAAAACGCCATCGGTACAGACTTTTTATTGACCATCTCAAACGATGCGTGGTTTGGTACTTCGGCAGGCCCGCTACAGCACCTACAGATGGTACAAATGCGCGCGCTCGAAAATGGCCGCTGGTTTATGCGTGCGACCAACACCGGTGTCACCGCCATCATCGATCATAAAGGCCGTATCGTTGAGCGCGCCCCGCAGTTTGAGCGCACCGTATTGCGGGGTGATGTGCAAGCGCGGACAGGCAACACACCGTTTATGCGTGTTGGTCATTATCCTGTCTTGTTTGTGGTGGCGCTGCTGCTGTTATTGAGTTATCTGGGCAAACGGGCAACGACAAGAGCGCGCTTGGGTAAGTAGTTTTGCTGTTGCTTCGTCGTTGATGTGCCATTAAAGCAAATAATAACGCTAAGGCGCTCAAGTCGTGGAAAAAAACTGCCCATAATAAATCCTTTAAATACTTAAGGGTTTTAACAAATCGCTATAAATTGCGATATAATGGGTCAATATTTCAAATATTTTGTGCAAGGTGGATAAGATATGTCAGAAGGTATCGTCAATAACAACCCAAAAAAAGAGCTGTTATATGCTCTAGTCGGCACAGCCTTGTTTTTAGGTATTGTCTTACTTATCGGTATTTCTGGATTTTTGCGTCCAGCGGGCGAGCATATCACTGCTGAGACGACCGAAGCTGCAGTCGCCGCTGATGACGCAGCGCCAGTAGCGGCGGCCAGTGCAGAGGCTCAGGACGATGCAGCCCCAGCGGAAACAGCAGAAGCGGCCGCCCCTACGCCAGCGGCAGATGCGACTGTGACGCCAGCGGATGCAGATAGCACCGTGGTAGCAGCGGAAGCAGGCACCGCCACTGCCTCTGGTACGGTCAGCCAAGCGGCGGTTGCCGATGCTGATTTGACCGCAGAGCAAGCGGATGGCGACGTGGAAGCAGGTGAAACCGTCGCACAATAATGTGTTTTTGCTTAGGGCGTTTCCTCATTTTAAAAATGGCGATAAAAATAAGATAAATCGCCGTCAAACAAGGAAAATAGCGCAGATAATATCGAGATATTAGTCAGCTATTTGACACCGTTTGGCCAGATTTAGCCATTTTTAGCCCATTTAGATGGCTGTCGATTGAATTGAGAACACGCCCTAGACACGGGCTGTTTTTTTCTCATTTTGACAGGATCGTTATCTTGTCATAATGACTGATATTTGTCTTTTGGCAATGCCACAAATACTCGCTCTCAGCTACTGAGGGCGATTTTTTTTGTGAGCCATTGTGTAATTATTGACCAATTAATTCTTTACTTGCCGATAGACAGGTGAAACAATATTGCTCCTATATGACCGCTTATCTGAATAAATAGGGGTTTGGTCATTATTAAAGTGGTCTTTAAAGGAATAATTTTATGAGCAAAGAAGCAAGTTCAGGGGTGAGTGCCGCTGAATTAGAATCGCTAGAAAACGGTTTTATGGGGCATCCAAAGCCGCTGCGTCCGTTATTTTTTACGGAGATGTGGGAGCGGTTTTCTTATTATAGTATTCGCCCGCTATTGGTATTGTTTATGGTGGCGACGGTAGGCAGTGGTGGTTTTGGGTTTGATGAAGTCACCGCTTCTGCTATCTATGGTATCTTTGCTGGCTCATTGTATTTGGCGGCCGTCCCTGGCGGCTGGCTGGCAGACAACTGGCTCGGACAAGAGCGCGCGCTGTGGTGGGGTAGTGTCATCATTGCCCTTGGTCACTTATGTATCGCGCTTTCGGCGATGTTTGGTATGACGCTGTTTTTCGTCGGTCTGATCTGTATTGTTTTGGGCTCAGGGTTATTTAAGACCTGTATTTCGGTGATGGTCGGGGCGCTATATACCAAAGGTGATGTGCGCCGTGATAGTGGTTTTACCTTGTTTTATATGGGTATCAATATCGGCGCGTTATTGGCCGCGCTGATCGTTGGGATATTTAAAGAAAAGGGCATGTGGCATGTCGGCTTTGGGGTCGGTGGTTTGGGGATGCTCATCTCGCTACTTATCTATCGTTTTTCTGCCCAAAAAACATTGACCCATTATGCCAAAGCCAAAGGTATCAGTGCTGAGTGGGAGCGCTCTAACGATCGCTATCATAATATCGGACGCTGGGTCGCTGGGTTTGTGGCGTTATTGGTGGCTGTGATTGTGCTGGTCGCCACCGGTATCATGCCGTTTGAGGCAAGCATGGTCGCAGAGTATATGACCTATATCATCGCTGCCGTGGTGATTGGTTATTTTGCCGTGATGTTTGTCTCACCGCGCCTTGATAAAACCGATAAGCTGCGTTTGTTGATTTGCTTTATTTTGATTATCGGCTCGACGCTGTTTTGGTCAAGTTTTGAGCAGCAGCCGACCTCATTTAACTTATTTGCTGATCGCTATACCGACCTTAATGTCTTAGGGTTTGAGATACCAAGTATTTGGTTTCAGTCGCTAAACCCGCTGTTTATTTTATTACTCGCTCCTATTGTCAGTATTCTTTGGGTCAAGCTGGGTAATAGGGGTATCGAGCCAAATAGTATGGTCAAGTTTGCGCTTGGTATGTTGATTACTGCGGCAGGTTTTGGCTTGATGATTATCGCCTCAAAAAATATTTTGACCAATGAGACTGGCCTAGCATCCCCCTTATGGCTGGTCGGTAGCTTGTTGCTGTTGACGCTTGGCGAGCTGGCTCTGAGTCCAGTAGGATTGTCATCGATGACCAAACTTGCGCCAAAAGGTATGCAAGGTCAGATGATGGGGCTGTTTTTTGCTTCTGTCGCCATGGGTAACTTGGTTGCCGCGTTTTTCGGTGGTCATGTCTCAGCGGACAAGATTGAAGGCTTGCCAACGCTATTTACCACGATGACGGTGTTTTTGGTTGTCACTGCTGTGGTGTTGCTGCTATTAGCAAAACCCATCAGTACCATGCTCAAAAATAGCGAACAGTCCGATCATGTCAGCTAAACGACACCAAAAAAGTTAGCGGATGCGTTTGAGCAAATGGTCAGGATAGCCAAGCACTAAGTCCGTGCATCAATAAATAGGCTGATGGTGAGACGTGTTACCATGGTTGGTAGCACGTCTTATCGTTTTTATCCGTGACAGGTCTTGCTCAAGCCATGACATATTTTTGTTCAAGCATTTTTTTATTCCAGTATTGAAAGCTTGTCGTCTGCCCAAACATCTTAATAATATCTGGCTATTTATCACTTCTGCATGGTCAGTATTTGCATCAATTGCTATTGATCATTCAACACGATTCAATGCGCGCTTACTCATTTACCCGCGCCAATAAGACGACTATCCATAGTCGCCGCGTCGTCGTATTTTTTAATACAACCTCGCTTGATCACTGTCTTCAAAACCCATAAGGAAAATTTTAATGAATAAACAACACATTCATGATCGTATCGCAAGTTTACGGGAGCGCATGGCCGCCAAAGACCTAACGGCCATCATCGTACCGTCAGCGGATCCGCATTTATCAGAGTATCTACCAGAGTATTGGCAGGCGCGTTTGTGGTTGTCAGGGTTTACAGGCTCTGTCGGTACTCTAGTGGTCACCGCCGATTTTGCGGGCCTGTGGACGGACAGCCGCTATTGGGTACATGCCGCCGCCCAGCTGGAGGGTACAGGTATCAGCTTAGAAAAACTGGCACCAGCTCAGCCAAACCATATCGATTGGTTGGCGACGCATTTAGCAGAAGGCGATAGTGTGGCGGTCGATGGTAATGTGTTGTCTATCGCGGAGCAAGACAAGCTGTTAGATGCGTTTGATGCCAATGACATCACCCTCATCACCGAGCGTGACGTACTGACAGAGGTTTGGACAGATCGTCCAGCATTGCCATCAGCGAAGCTATACCAGCATGATGCGCAGTTTGTGGCGCAGTCTGCGACCGATAAGCTTGCTGCGGTACGCTCAGGGATGCAGGAGGCTGGCGCGACTCACCATCTACTCTCAAGCTTAGATGACATCGCTTGGCTGACCAATCTGCGCGGCAGCGATGTCGATTATAACCCCGTGTTTTTGGCGCATATGCTCATCAGTGCAGACAGTGCGACATTGTTTGTCGATAACAGCAAAGTCAGCAGCGATATCGCAAAAGCCCTAGAAGACAGCGGTATCACGCTTGCTGATTATGACGCAGTACAAGACGCCTTGAGCGCCCTGACTCCAGAGGATTTACTGCTGCTAGACCCAAATAAAGTGGCGGTGGGTACGCTATCAAAGATGGCCGATGATGTGGGCTTTATTGAGCAAATCGCCCCCAGCACATTACTCAAATCTGTCAAGTCCGATGCCGATATCGAGCATGTCCGTGAAGCCATGCGCCAAGATGGTGCGGCCTTGTGTGAGTTTTTTGCCACGTTTGAGCAGTGTTTAGCAAACGGCGAGCGTCTGAGTGAGCTGGACGTCGATAGTATGCTGATTGAGGTGCGTAGTCAGCAGCCGCATTATGTTTCGCCGAGCTTTCCGACGATTGCAGGCTTTAATGAAAACGGTGCACTACCACATTATCGAGCAACGCCAGAAAAGTTCAGCTACCTTGATGTCGCTGAGGGTGAGGGTGGATTGTTACTGATCGACTCAGGGGCGCAGTACCAAAACGGTACCACCGATATCACTCGCGTCGTCGGTATCGGGCAAGTCAGCGATGAACACAAGCGCGACTTTACCACGGTACTAAAAGCCCATATTGCTTTAGCGCGTGCAAGCTTCCCTGATGGTATTGCCTCACCACTCATCGATGCGATCTGCCGTGCGCCATTGTGGCAAGCACAGATGGACTACGGTCATGGTACTGGGCATGGCGTTGGCTACTTCTTAAACGTCCATGAAGGCCCGCAAGTCATTGCTTATAGTGCCAGTACGCCAAAAGAGCGCGCCATGAAATCAGGTATGATCTCCAGTAATGAGCCAGGTCTATACCGCGAAGGTAAATGGGGTATTCGTATCGAAAACTTGGTGGTCAACACCCCAGTTGCGAACCCTACCGAGAGTGAGTTTGGTGAATTTTTACACTTCGAAACCGTCACTTATTGCCCAATTGATACCCGTTTGCTTGATAAATCATTGCTCGATCAAGTAGAGGTTGAGTGGCTAAACGACTACCATCGTCAAGTTTATGCTGAGCTAAAAGATCGAGTCGAAGGCTCGGCGCTTGATTGGCTAACTGAGCGCACCCAAGCGATTTAATCGACAGCCTTAGGGCGTGTCCTTATTTATAAAATGAGCACACGCTGGTAGACGCCCAACAAATAAGCCCCGTAAACATTTACGGGGCTTATTTGTTGAAATTATCAGCCGATATCTATAGTCCTGGGCTATCTTTGTTGGGCTTATAGCCAACATTCAATACCCTATACCCAAACCACTATAAAACCAAGCCAGTAGCACGCTGGCATAGCCGTACTCTTTTTATTGAGGGTTAACGACAGGCTGATCCAAAGCCTCTTTCTCACCCAACTGCTGTGCCACTTCAGCATGGAGCCATGATTTGAGATTTTCTGACATTAGCATCATCTGCTCACTGAGATAGTCATCGATCTGCACCTCAAGCTCACGGATGAGCGCTTGATGCGCGGCGCTAGATTGATTCTCTTTTAGTGTCAGCTTGATGGCTGTACTGGCCTTATCTTTGATGGCTTTGACCGTTTTGACCGCTTTGTTGACATTGGCATCATGGTTTTCATCATGAGTGGTTTGCGCTTCCTCACCGCTACGTTCAGGGGCGTGGACGGTCTGCGGCTGGCCGCTGGTGGTAGCGTCTTCATTACTTTGTGTCTTTGCTATACCAGCTTGCGCTGTGTCAGTTTTACTATCGGTGTCAGGCGCGTCTGATTTGGTGCTTTGGCTGGGCTCTTGACGGGCGGTTGGGTGGTTATTATTTTCTTTCTTTTTATCAGTTGCTGCCGGCTTATGTGGCGGTTGTTTTTGTGCGGTTTGTGCCTTTGATGCTATCTCTTCTTGTCGTTTTGCGTCTTCTGCTGCTTTTATTTTTTCTTGTTTTGCTTTGGCATCCGCTTGCGCTTGCTTATCGGCGATGGCTTTTGCAATGGCCTGCTCGGCATCGTGGTTGTCGTAGAGCTCATCGACATGAGTGTCCAGATCAGGCGTGCTAAATACAAAGCTTTCAAACGGCGTCTGGGTCTGTAGCAGGGTGATGATGTCTTTTAGCTCTTGGGTGATGGCGGCGCGTACAGGCTCAGGAGCACACGTCCAGCGCTGATAAAACTGATGGGAAAATGAGTAGCTTGACATGGTATCTTCCATAAATGTACAAAAATTACCCCTTATCATACGCAAGTACGATAAGGGGCTGCAAGTGCACAAACGTAGCAAATCTGACACCAAGGTTACAACGCGCCGTAAGAGGCGGTCGTATTTAGACGTTGACAGGCCAACGGGCAAATATCAAAGAGCCATTGGTACCGCCAAAACCAAAGCTGTTGGACACGGCATATTGTAAATTGTCCACTTTGCGGGATTGGTGCGCGACATAATCGAGGTTACAGTTGTCCTCGACATTGTCTAGGTTGATGGTTGGTGGTACATGCTGCTGCTGCAGCGCGCGAACGGTAAAGATGGCCTCGATACCGCCAGCTGCGCCTAATAGGTGGCCTGTCATTGATTTGGTTGAGCTGACCAAAATGCTGTCTTTGACAGGCGCAAAGACGGTTTCGATAGCGATGGACTCCGCGACATCGCCGGCGGGGGTGCTGGTGCCATGAGCGTTGACATAGCCCACTGCGTCAGGCTCGATGCCCGCGTCACTGAGTGCGTTCTTCATTGCGCGAGCGGCACCGCTACCGTCTTCTGGGGGCGCGGTGATATGGCTGGCATCGTCGCTCATGCCAAAACCGACCAGCTCGGCCAATATCGTAGCGCCGCGTGCTTTGGCGTGAGCGAGGCTTTCGAGTACCACCACCCCTGCGCCATCGCCGAGCACAAAACCATCACGGTCTTTATCAAATGGCCGCGAGGCTTTGGTTGGTTCGTCATTGCGTGTAGAGAGCGCATGCATCGCCCCAAACCCTGCCATGCCAAGTGGACTTGAGCCTTTTTCGCTACCTCCAGCGAGCATCACATCCGCATCGCCATAAGCGATCAAGCGTGCCGCGAGTCCCATCGCATGCGTGGCAGTGGTACACGCAGTCGAAGTGGCGAGGTTTGGGCCTTTTAGGGTATGTTTGATCGCAACCAATCCTGCGGCCATATTGACGATCGAGCCTGGGATAATAAAAGGCGATACTCTCCCAGCACCTTTTTCGCGTAGGGTATCGCGGCTGTTTTCGATGGTCTGAATACCTCCGATGCCTGAGCCTAAGATGATACCAAATCGCTCAGCGTCGACGCCTTGTACCGGCGCGTCCGTCGCGCTCACCTCATCGATGAATCCCGCATCTTTTAACGCCATGGCTGAGGCCGCCACACCATAATGCATAAACTCATCATAGCGGCGCGCGTCTTTGGCGTTCATGTATTGTTTGGCATCGAAGTCTTTGATTACTCCAGCGATTTGCGCACGGTAGTCAGTGGCATCAAAATGGCTGATAGGGGTAATACCACTCTCGCCATTGATGAGCTTGGCCCATGAGCTATCGACATCGAGGCCAAGTGGCGTGATAGCGCCCATACCCGTGACCACGACACGCATCTCATCTGGGCGCTGGTAATGTGGCGGCTTTTGGCGCGGTGTTTGCTGGGTAGTGCCAGCATTAGAAGGGGCGGCTTGCGCGTTCGGTGAACTGCTATGTTGGCTCATGCGATATATCCTGTACGTGCGATCCTAAAAAGAAGGTATTTTAACCGTCATTATAAAACACATAAGTGTACGTATGTAAACTAAAATTTGACCCACTAGGCAAAACATACCTGACCCAATACCACGCCCTTTTTGGCGCCTGTTACCGCAGGCAGATTGCCGGTTTCGCCCATCAAGGTTTGCCGTGCCAGCCAGGCAAAGGCCATTGACTCTACCCAAGCTGGATCCAGACCTAAGCTTGCGGTTGTAGTGACATGACAATGGGGCAGGTGTGCTTGCAAGCGTGTCATCAGGTAATCATTTAGCGCGCCGCCGCCGCAGACATACACCGCGCTGTTTTTATGAGACTGTACAAACAGATGAATCTGCGCGCTGGCGCTAATGGCCGTCAGCTCGGTTAAGGTCGCTTGTACATCAGCGGACGAGTAACGAATATGAGCCGATGCTTGATCAAACCTTTGTAGCTCCTCTTGTAGCCATTCTAGGTTGAACTCCTCACGCCCTGTGCTCTTAGGACAAGATCTGGCAAAAAACGGATGCTCTAGCAGCTGATTTAGGAGCGGCTCTATTACTTGGCCAGACTGAGCCCAAGCACCGCCTGCGTCATAATCATTGTCGGTATGTAGCGCGGTCCACGCATCAAGCAATAAGTTGGCAGGGCCAGTGTCATAGCCAACGACACGGCCATGATTATCAAGCGTATCACTATCAGTATAATCATTGTCCGCATGATCGTTGTCAGTATGGTCACTGGCGGGTAAGACGGTGATATTGGCAATACCGCCTAAGTTTAATAACACGCGCGTACTATCAGGATCAGCAAATAATGCCTGATGAAACGCTGGCACCAAGGGCGCGCCTTGCCCGCCAACCGCCATATCACGGCGACGAAAGTCGCTGATCACACTGATACCCGTGCGCTCAGCGATGATATTGGCATCGACCAATTGCAGGCTAAAACCCATTTGTGGGCGATGGCGTACCGTCTGGCCATGACAGCCAATCGCCAACACCGACTCGCTATCGGTATTTGACTGCTGCAATAAATTATTGACCACCTCGCTGGCAAACTCGCCATAGGCTTTGCTCGCCCAGCCAAACCAGTCCAGCTCGCTATTTGGCTGGTTGTTTGGCTCACCAGCGCTCGGCGTCAACGCTTGAATACCATTAGGCTGACACAGAGCGAGCAGCACCTCGCGCAGGCGCGGCGGGAAGTCTTGGCTATAAGTGGCTAAAAGCTGCATCGGCTGCTCTTCATGACTCATGTCGGCGGCAAACTGACAAAGCACCGCGTCCATCCCATCCAAGCTGGTGCCAGACATCATGCCGATATATAGACCGTCATCAAAGCTTTCAAACACCGTTTGCTCTAGCGCATCAGTGAGCGATGCATAATGGGCACTTTCGTCAGCGGTTAAAAGGTCAGCTGCTAAAATCTGATTACTTTCTGCATCATTCTTGGTCTGGATAGGGTTGGCCATGGCAATTTACCTTAAAAAACGCTAGTATATCCCTCAAATTCTAACATCTTTTACTGGCTACGAAACGCCAATCCCGTTTGCAAAAATAGAGTAGCAAGAAAAACGAGTGCAGGTACTAAATAGAGCAGATGCTATATCTAGTAGACTAAACGAATTTGACGCCGCTAATCGTATTTTGGCATTCGGGAGCATTCGTCCAAACGCGTCACCCTTTTAATAAAGACAATAAAGAGAGCATCATGACCACTCAAACCCACACTCTAGAAGAACAACTGGCCCTGATTCAGCGCGGTACGCAAGAAATCCTTTCAGAAGAGGATTTGATTGCCAAGCTAAAACTGGGTCGTCCGCTGCGTATCAAGGCGGGTTTTGATCCTACCGCGCCTGACCTGCACTTGGGACATACGGTATTGATTAATAAACTCAAGCACTTCCAAGACTTGGGTCATGAGATTTATTTTCTCATCGGGGACTATACCGCCAAGATTGGTGACCCCTCTGGTAAAAACACCACGCGTCCGCCACTCAGTGACGAGCAAATCAAAATCAACGCGCAAACCTATGCTGAGCAAGTCTTTAAGATTTTGGATAAAGAAAAAACCAAGATTGTTTTTAACTCTGAGTGGTTCAACGACATGTCGGCAGGGGACATGATTCAGCTATCAAGCCAGTTGACAGTCTCGCGTATGCTAGAGCGTGATGATTTTTCCAAACGCTACGCGGCGCAAACGCCGATTGCCATTCATGAGTTTTTGTACCCATTGGTGCAAGGCTATGACTCAATCGCGCTCAAAGCTGACGTCGAGCTTGGCGGTACCGACCAAACCTTTAACATCCTAATGGGTCGCACCCTACAAGGTCGCTATGGTCAAGAGCCGCAAGTGTGTATCACGGTGCCGATTTTAGAAGGGCTAGACGGCGTCAATAAGATGTCAAAATCTCTTGGTAACTACGTCGGTATCTATGATGCCCCAGGCACCATGTACCAAAAACTGCTGTCGATGCCAGATACCTTAATCCGCCGCTACTTTGAATTTTTAAGCTTTAAGCCGATGGAAGAAGTTGAAGCATTGATGACAGAGATGGAAAACGGTCGCAATCCACAAGAGATCAAACGTATCTTGGCCGAAGAGTTGATCGAGCGCTTCCATGATGCGGATGCTGCTGCTAATGCGCACAAGTCAGCGGGCAACGTACTTGCTGATGGCGAGCTGCCAGTTGACCTGCCAGAGGTGACGTTGGAGCTAGAAGGCGCAGACGCGTTATTTATCACACAGATATTGAACCAAGCAGCCCTCGCCAAAAACAACTCAGCAGCCAAAGACATGGTCAAACGCGGCGCGGTAAAAGTCGATGGCGAAGTCGTTGATGCCGGCTTTAGCTTAACCTCAGGTCAGACAGTGGTTATCCAAGCGGGTAAAAAAGCCTATGCGAAAGTGACGGTGGCCTAATATAGTAGATTCAATTTAAAAATGTTATAGCGCTACTGGTATAAATTTTCCTTGCGTGCTGTATACACAGAGGCTGCGCAAAATTCATCACAGTCGCGCTTTGGAAATGATGACAGTTTTGTTTTCAACTGACTATAAGTGGCTGGAAACAAGTCACTGAAAACAAGGCACTGGGATAAACGATTGATATTTAAAACAAGGTCGACATGATGGTCGGCCTTATTTTTTGTTAGGATAATTTGGCGACATACTAGGACATGCAGATGACAGACAATACAATCCCTCAAGGCATCTACCGTCATTATAAAGGCAATCTCTACCAAGTCTTGCATACCGCGCAGCATTCAGAAACCGAAGAGCTACTAGTCGTTTATCGTTGTCTATACGGTGAGTACCGCGTATGGGCACGTCCGCTTGCGATGTTTGCTGAAACTGTGATGCGTGATGGCAAAGAAATACCGAGATTTGAGCTGATTAAAGCGTTGACTGATTAGTTTGAAATAGAAATCTTGAATAGAAGCTTAAGAGACGCTGTCGTGGGCTGGGTTTTTGACCCAGATTTTTACCATATCGCCTATAGCTCATTTTCCAAAAATCCCTTCAATGCTTTATAAAAGCCAATCGGCTCATCCATCGGTATCGCATGGCCAGAGTGCGGCAATACAATCTCTGTGGCATTGGGTAGCATCCGCGTCACCTGCTGTTGCCACTTAGCGTTATAGAGCTGTGAGCGACCGCCGATTAAGTTCACGACTGGAGTAGTAACTTTTTCTATCACCGCCCGAAAATCGTACTCCAGATTTAAGTATGCTTGCAAACAGCGCATCTTATGCTGCCAAATGCGGTGGTCATAGAGAGCAAGCTTAGGATCGTTCTTATAAGTCATCGCTTGTATAAACGCTTTTGAGCGTCTGCGGTTGACGGATAGTAAGGAAAACTGCCGCTCGACATCAGTGACGCGGCGCTTGAGTGCAAAGGGCAGGTGGGTAAAGCTCTCGAGCTGAATATACGGCAGCGTCATATTCACCACCTCATGAAAGACTGCAAACACCTCGCGCTGCCGCGCACCAAACAAACCGCCTTGCCAGTCAGGCTGGTTATGAATCGCAGGGCTTTGGTCGATGTTTAAATAACGACTGACTCTTGCGCTGCCATAACGCGAAAAATACGCCCACATCACTTGTGCACCCATCGAGATGGCGGCGACGGGCAATGCGTCTATGTTGCGTGCCAAACAAATCTGCTCAATGACGACATGGAGGTCATCGGCGTATTGCCGCAAAAAGTCAAATTCACTCAACTCGACATCCTTTGCGGCACCAAACCCGCGTAAATGTGGCAGATAAAACGTATAGTGACCGAGCAAAGGCAGGATAAATGGCAAAAACTCACGTGCATCCATCCCGTACGCATGGAGCAGTAGCACCGGCTTGCCGTGGCCGATTACTGACATGGGCAGCAGCGTATCTTTTGCCACCTCGATGTTTTTTGTATGTAGCTGATACTGATTGAACAAAGCAGGGCGCGGTACGGCAAATAGGTTGGTTTTCATCAGGCATGATACCTTGTTGCGGAGCAGGGCATCGCGCTGGCGCAAACGTTTTGCCACTGATAAAACCCTGCTATATTAAAACAATTAAACTGACCTTAGCATAAAAAATGCCTAGCGGTAATAGTGGCGAGCAGGTTAAGGAATGAGCGGCCGATCAATGATCATCAGTGACATAAAGGGAGAGGGTATGAGCAAATCGACGTTAGCCTTGCTTGATAGTGGTTTGTATCCACAGCGCTGGCAGCAGCAAACTTTTGCAACCCCGCAGGCGCTACTAGTCGCGATGCTAAGCGCAGAGAGCATGCCTGATGCTCGGGATTTTACACAACAGTTATTAGCCAATGAAGTGTATCAAGACTGGATCAATAGCAGTGTGTTTGGCCGCTACCTGCATCGGAACTTTACCGCTTTTTATCGGCAAAGCGAGGACAGCTTTAATACCGATATGCCCGCATTATTTCGCCGTGAGCTGACGCGGCATGCGCAGTATTTACCGCTGGGGCAAGTGCTGTTTTTTGCAGGTGATATACCAAAGCAGGTACGACAAACCAAGCTGCTAACCACCACGGTCAATCCTGCGACTGCTATCATCGATGCGCAGCCAAGGAGCCGTGCTGAGCAACCTGCACAGACAGTAGTCAATCAGCTAACCATCATTGGCAAACACCTCTTAGGGTTTCCTATTCGCCATAATAAGCGCACCAGTGAGCGCCTCCGAAATGAAGTGCTGGTTTTGGACTTTCAGCAGTTGACGCTGGTCAAAGAAACCCAGATTCAACCCAAAAAAAGAAGCAACATAGATGAGACTATATTGCTTCGGTCTTATGAGTTACGTTAGAGAGCAAAATGGCCGGCTAAGCTTTTAACAGCCTTGCTTCGCAATGGTCAGACCATTATAAGTTTGCGCCACTGGCATCACTTCTAAGCGATTGACATTGATATGGGCGGGCGATTCAATCAACCACAATAAAATATCGCCGATATCTTCACCGGTCATGGTTTTAAAGCCGTCATAGACTTTGGCAGCTTTTTCGTCATCGCCATGATAGCGCACGTTCGAAAACTCAGTGCCCGCGACATTACCTGGCTCAAGATTGGTGACGCGCACCTGCGTGCCGACTAAGTCTGCGCGCAGATTTAAGCTAAACTGTTTGATAAAGGCTTTGGTCGCACCATAGACATTACCGCCAAAATACGGCCAACTGCCAGCGATAGAGCCGACATTGATGACATAACCGCTATCCCGCGCCACCATCGCAGGTAGTATAGCGTGGGTCAGCGCCACCAGACCTTTGATATTGGTATCTATCATACGCATCCAATCATTGAGATCTGCCTCATGGGCAGGCTCGGTGCCGAGCGCTAGCCCAGCGTTATTTACCAAGACATCGATGTGCTGAAAACCAGCCGGCAAGTCAGCAATGATTTGCGGGATAGACGCTGTGTCACTGATATCCATGACCACCGGCAAAAATGCCTCGCCCAATGTAGTTGCCAGTGCATCAAGCTTATCGCGGCGTCTGGCACAACCGATCACTTGGTGACCGCCTGCGACCAAACGCTCTGCCAGCGCCTTACCAAACCCTGCACTTGCTCCTGTGATCAATACGTTCATGTTATGTCCTTATAATTGATATCGTATGTGGCTTTTGTGATATGAGTGGTGCGCTGCTTTGTGGCAGCTTGCGCTTATCTATTAAATAGCTGTTTACCAAAGATTTTGTCGCCTGCATCGCCAAGACCTGGGATGATATAGCCTTGCTCATCTAAGTGGCTATCTAGTGCTGCTGTAAAGATGGTCACATCAGGATGCGCTTCGTTGACCAAACGTACCCCTTCAGGAGCCGCTACCAATACCAACGCCTTGATATTGGTACAGCCGTTTTTCTTTAGCATCTCAATGGTTGCAACCATCGAGCCGCCTGTGGCTAGCATTGGGTCAATGATCAGAGCAGGGCGCTTGTCCATGTGGCTGACGAACTTTTCAAAAAAAGGCACAGGCTGCAAGGTCTCTTCGTCACGTTGTAAGCCGACGACAGAGATTTTGGCCGTAGGAATCAAATCGAGCACCCCGTCTAGCATGCCAATGCCGGCACGTAAGATAGGTACGATGGTTGCCGTCTTGCCGATGATTTGCTCACCTGTGATTTCACCACACCAGCCTTCCATTGGGAAGGTCTCAATTTCGAAATCACGACTTGCTTCGTACGCCATCAAGCGCGCAAGCTCTTTGGTTAATGTGCGAAATTTATAAGTGCTACAGTCTTTTTCGCGCATTAGGCTGAGTTTATGACGGACTAGCGGATGATCGATTACAGTAATTTTTAAGTCACTCATAAGTACTCTCTTGGTTTTGGGTCTGATGCTTGCGCAGTCGCTGCGGTTGCCATTAGTATAAAAGATACAAACACTTACCACACGTTACTCCGCCTTTAGCGCATCCATAGTAAGCTTAGCCTACCTAACAACCGCGCCTAGAGCTTTTACCTCTTGACAGTACGATTCTCTTTGACTACATAAATGGCGACATATATAGACTTATCACAACATGCTTACCAAGCAAAATATCACCAATAAAGTTGAGTTGCTATAGTAAGCGGCCACGTATTGAGCGCATCAATGAGGATGCTATGTTGTATTAAATCGACTATGTTTTACTATTATGGATGGCTATATGACGTCAGGGTCGGTGAAGTAGTGTTTAGGCCTGCTATGATACCAAAAAAACCGCTTTTTTGATGAAGAATCTTATGACCAATCAACCAACTAGCACCCAAAACCCCATGTCTCATACAGAAATCGACGCAGCATTGTCAAAAGACGATGCTTTAGAAGTAGAAACCCATCCGTTTGCCCCAGTACTGCCTGCAAATGCCAGTGTAATGATGATGGGCACGTTTCCACCGACCGCTGATAAATGGGCAATGCGCTTTCACTATCCAAACTTCTATAATGACATGTGGCGTATTTATGGCGGCGTTTTTTTCGACGATATTGATTATTTTAGAGTAGAGGGCGAAAAGCGTTTTGATCCTGAGCGTATTCGCGACTTTTTGTTTGACCGTGGTATTGCCTCATGCCCGACGGTAAAGCAAGCCATTCGTGAGACCGGAAATGCATCGGACAAACACCTAACTGTCGTCACCCCAGTGGATTTAGATAATATCTTGCCGCAAGTACCAAAGGTTAAGACGCTCTTTACCACCGGCGGCAAAGCAACTGAGGTTTTGCTAAGCCTACTAGCGGAGCCACCCGCCAAGTCCAAGCACCCGAAGACCAATCAAAGCATGCAGTATCCTTATCAATGGCAGCATCATGACAAAGACACTGCCGTCAAAGAGCTGACTTTATATCGTCTGCCCTCTACCTCGCGCGCTTATCCTTTGGCGCTAGACAAAAAAATCGCCGCTTATAAAGCTTTTTTTGAAAAAATAGGCAAGCTATAAAGGATATATAAAGAAGCATAGATAGAATAATGTCGTCTGAGGAACCGAGGTGGCTAAACGCTAAAGTAAGGTAATTGAGATTAAAGTAGAGAAATTGAGATTACGGTAAATTATTTTTCCTGTTAACTGTTTGATATATATCAAGTATCAATCATCATGCCAAATAATCTCTTAATTAATAAGCCAGTCCCCTTGACCCCCACCCAAATACGCGTATAATGCCACCCAGTCGAAAGGGAAGGCCGATTAAAGAATGACTCATTTAAACAATGAATCACCATTCTAAAATCCTAGTCTAACCAACTAGTTTAAAATAAACTAAATTAGTTCTTGACTTACCAAATAAAGCGTCTATAATACGCACCTCATCAGGACGAGCTAAGCATTACTAGGGTGAATTACATAGTAACAACGCAGCGAACCTTGAGAAACAAATTAGATAAAAAGCTTGACAAACCAAATCGTTATGATATGATAGTCGGCTCGCTAGA
>NZ_JAWJBL010000002.1:0-58933 GCF_032842965.1 Psychrobacter sp. CAM01 | reverse complement strand
AGGTTTCTTAAATGGTGTGAAAGTTTGGTTATGTAGCTTTGCTAACCCTTGATAACCACTGTCTGCTAGATAGTTAGTATTCTCAGGTAACCAATCAGGACAAGTATCTTTATACAGCTTAAAATCGTGGATTGACCCTTTGGACGTTTGAACATCTAATATTAAGCCTGTTTTCCAATGGACGATAACCTGCGCTTTTAAGGTATGTTGTTTTTTCTTACCGCTATAGTAGTCGCTTTGGTTTTTTTTGGACGCTCAATAGGGGTTTCGGTGGCATCGACAATGACGACTGACCAATTGATGTCCTCATCGACACGACTAGGCAGCTTTTTGGGCAATTCAAACTTGCCAGAGTTAATCAGTGTGTCTTCTACTTTACGAATGATACGGCTAGCAGAAGACTCATGAATACCAAAGTCCATACTGATATGATAAAGCGTGCGGTATTCACGCCAATAAGTCAGGGCTAGTAGTATCTGCTCCTTAAGACTGAGCACACTTGGTCTGCCTGATTTGGTCTTAGATGCTTCATGCTCTTGCATGGCATCAAGCATGTCATAAAAGGTGGTTTTATGAATGCCAGTGTAGCGTTTAAAACCAGCGTCACTTTGTTTGAGTAGCTTATCTATGTTTGGCATATCTATTAAGTAAGTAGAGTTCAATAATATACGTTGTGTCTTACAACTACTTTTGCAAGAGGTCTACTACCTTCTTATTTTCACCACTACGTAACAACCTTTCATGACTTTGCTAAAGCTCGCTTTTCTAAAACGATACTAAACATACATAATCTAACCTGCTATATCTAATATTAAGTCAAATTAAACCATAGTTAAATAGCGGGTTTATATCCCGATATTAACAGCGCTATTTCCTTTGTTCGACCGTAATTTGTCTCATTTTTATCACCGTTTTTGACATGCAGACACGTCCTAATGACTTTACCAATCAATACGGTCAAAGTTTTACAGTACGTTATAATTAGTCAATACTGTGCGATACATCAATAAAAACAATAACACTGGATTGCCTTATGCTGTTAGACATCCTGCTCACCATCCACTTTCTCTTACTGTTGCTCATCTCTTTACGAGTATTATCGCGCCATGATCTGAGCGCCCCTGCTCGGCTGGCTTGGATTGTCATTCTATTTATCTTGCCTTATCTGGGGGTGGTGGTTTATTGGATGTTTGGTGAGGTACATCTGGGCCGCAACTTTGCCCGCGAGCGTGAGCAAGTCATCGATAAATTGAGCGCCTATCGCCCCGATGTGCTGGGCAGTGAGGCGGCCTTGACACAGGCTGTCAAACCAGAGTACCGCGCAGCCTTTGCTTACTCTGCCAATGCCACGGGTTTCCGTACGACGGTGGGAAACCGTGCCGAGCTGATGGCTGATGCCAATGAGACGCGTAGACGCATGATTGCTGATTTTGATGCGGCGACCGATCATATTCATGTGCTGTATTATATTTGGCTGATTGATGGCATGGGTATCGACACTGCCCAAGCATTGATACGGGCGGCAAAACGCGGGGTGACATGCCGCGCGATGGTCGATGGCATGGGCTCACGCAAGATGGTGCGCTCAAAGATATGGCAAGAAATGAAAGACGCCGGCGTACAAGTCAGCGTGGCATTACCGATTAACAACTTCTTAAAGGTGATGATGTTTAGTCGGATCGACTTGCGTAATCACCGCAAAATCACGGTGATTGATGGCAAGATTGGCTACTCTGGCAGTCGCAACTGCGCCGACCCTGAATTTCGAGTAAAACCCAAGTTTGCGCCGTGGGTAGATATCATGATGCGTGTTGAGGGGCCAGTTGTGGCGCAAAACCAGATGCTGTTTGCCAGTGATTGGCTCAGCGAAAACCCTTCTACCCCGCTTGAGAGCTTCCCTTTTTTTACCCAGCCTGCGACCGCCTTGGGTGACGGTGCTGAGTCGACGTCCGAGATACAACCAACCGACACCTTTGCCGCACAAGTTTTCTCCGATGGGCCGACCCAGCGTCACGGCACCACGCCGCAGTTTTTGGGCGCGTTAATCAGCCAAGCCCAGCACACTCTTATTATCTCGACACCCTACTTTGTACCGGACTACTCCTTGGTCAGTGTGTTGTGTGCCACCGCCTACCGCGGTGTAGACGTCACGATGATTTTTCCAAAGCACAACGACTCTATCGTGGTGGCAGCCACCAGTCACAGCTACTACTGGCAACTGCTCGAATCTGGGGTAAAGATATATGAGTACAAGCCCGGTCTACTACACGCCAAAACCCTAACCGTCGATGGCGAAATCAGCCTGATTGGCTCAACCAATTTGGACTTACGTAGCTTTGATTTAAATTATGAAAACAACATCGTTTTTAGTGATAGAGCGCTCACCGCTGATATCGTCGCACGCCAACACCAGTATATCGCGGACTCAGATGAGGTGACCCGTGAGCAGGTGGAAAACTGGCCACTGCCTTATAGAATTTGGAACAATATCGTCGCAACCATGGGGCCTATTTTATAAATGGCCAGTTATATGGCTAAATGGCTATCGATTGAATTGAGGATACGCCCTAATACCGATTCTGTTAATAAGGATGCAGGCAGGCTCAATTCATCGACAGATTGCACTATTTACCCGCCTGTTTTTGCAAAACATACACCACAAACCTGGCCTCTGTATTAAATGGCGCATGCTCGCTAAGCTCCAGCAACGCTTGGCGTTTTTCTGCGTGGGCGCGATAAGCATACGGGGTCATGGTCATCAAATCTGCCAAACCATTTGCCGCTAATGACAGCTCGGTACTGACGTGATGCGTCGCAAGCAGGGTAAAGTGCGGGGCTAATTTGTGCAAAAACTTATCAGAATTATGCTCGCGCACACTATCAAACAACGCCTCACGCATCGATGCAAGATGCTGACTATCGGGTTTGGCAATGATGAGATAGCCTGTGTCACACAATACTTCGGCAAAGGCCTTAGGCAAGATAGGACTAAAAATGCTACTGATACCCGTCACACTATGGGCGCGTAATGGCAGGTGAGCGGCGCTGGTCACTAATGGATATACCGCCGTCTGAGCCGCACCCTCTTTAGGCTGCTGATACCACAGCTGCCCTGCCGCTTTGCTTGCTTTGGCGAGAGTAGAAACGGCAGGCTTACTGATGTCAGCCGCTATCAGCGATGCTATACCGTCTATCTGCGCCATTGCTTGGGTATAACATCCCTCACCGCAGCCGACATCCAGCCAATTTGCAGCAGTATCACTCTGCCCGAGTAGCTGCCTCATTTGCTGCTCAAGCAAAGCCTGTAATGGCTGATAATGTCCCGCGGCCAAAAACCGCTGCCGCGCTTCGATAGAGGCCTGGCTATCTCCTGGCGCTTTGGACTTTTTTTGTTGTACTGGTAACAAATTGACATAGCCTTGACGCGCCACATCGAAAGGGTGCTTGGTCTGCTTTGGATGCAAACTGCCATCACAGCGCCACGTATCGGCTGCAGGCTGCATGGGTGACTGGCAAAGGGGACAAATAAATAACGACACAGGTTTCTCAAAATCAGCCAAATATGGCCGTCATTTTAACAAAGTTTGCTTCAGCTGCGGCATAAAACCCCTCACTTAACAATAAGAGACAGAACCAAAAAAGCCACCTCAAACACGATGAGATGGCTTTTGCAGAGCGCTGGATCAAAAGACTTAGTTTGTTAAAACACCAGTTTGCTAAGAAACCAACTTGTTATTAAAGCACCAGTTTTTTTAAAACCTAGTTAGCGCAGTTTTAGCGTCATTAGCCCTAAGATTACAAGGATAATGGCAATAATCCAAAAGCGTGCCACCACCTGTGTTTCTTTCCAGCCAATCTCTTCAAAATGGTGATGCAGCGGCGCCATACGAAAGACGCGTTTTTTGCGCAGCTTGTACGAGCCAACCTGTAGCATCACCGACAGCGCTTCGGCGACAAACAGACCACCCATAATGGCAAAGGCAATCTCTTGACGAGTCATGACCGCAATGGTACCGAGCATCGCGCCCAACGCCAGTGCTCCGACATCGCCCATAAATACTTGGGCTGGATGGGCGTTAAACCATAAAAAGCCCAAGCCTGCCCCAATCATCGAACCACAGACAATGATGACCTCAGAGTTATAAGCGATATAAGGCACATGCAAGTAGTCAGCAAAACGCACATCACCTGAGACATAAGCCATCGCGCCCAAACCTGCCGCCACCAGCACCACCGGCAAGATGGCCAAACCATCCAAACCATCGGTTAGGTTGACGGCATTAGAAGCGCCATTAATCACAAAATAGGTAAAGATAATAAACCCAATACCAAAAGGTAGCGCGGAGAAAGGAACGATCCAGTTTTTAAAGACAGGCAATAGTAAATCCTGCATCTCGCGGGTGGTCGCCATATCTGGCTGCAGCGTGGCGATATAGTACAGCGACACCCCAACAAATAACGCGCCCATCGACAGCCAAAAGTACTTTTTGCGAGCGATTAGGCCTTTGGGGTCTTTGTACTTAATCTTTAGCCAGTCATCAGCCCAGCCAACCGCGCCAAACACCACCATCACCACCAGCAAGATCCATACATAAGGATTGTCTAAGCGCGCCCATAGCAAGGTCGATACCCCGATAGCACTGAGTATCAGGACGCCGCCCATGGTCGGTGTGCCCGTTTTGGCCAAATGCGACTGCGGTCCATCATTACGGATGGCCTGCCCATATTTGAGCGCACGCAAGTGGCGAATGACGCGGCCACCAAACATCATGCTAAAGACTAAAGCGGTAATGACCGCCAATAACGCGCGTAGCGTCAACGAAGAAACCGCAGAAAACGGTGTATAATACTGGCCAAGCCAGCCAAACAACCAAACTAACACCGCCTACTCCTCGACTAGCGCATTGATAAGGGTTTCCATTTGCATGGCACGTGAGCCTTTGAACAGCACGGTACAAGGCTTAGCCTGCTGTGCTTGCAAATACGGCTGTAAATACGCCAAAAGACTGTCTTTATCCGCAAACGCATGCGCACTGATATCAGAGATTTCTTGCGCACCTGCTACGGTATACGGCGCATACTCACCGACGCACAGCAGCACGTTGATACCAGTGGTGGCAATGGTACGACCCAAGCTTTGATGCTCGCTCACTGCCGCCTCACCCAGCTCAGCGATATCGCCCAACACCATCACTTGCGTGCCTGTTTGCGCCGCCAGCACCTTGGCCGCTGCACGTACGGAATGCGGATTGGCATTATACGTGTCATCGATCAGGCGATGCATCCCCAGTATCTGGCTATTGAGACGACCTTTGGCGGGGCGGGCGTTTTCTAAACCAATCACGATATCACTGACATCGATGTTTAGCGCATGCGCACAAGCGGCCGCCGCCAAGGCGTTATTGACATTATGCTCACCCGCCAATGGTAGGTTGATGTCATGGACTTGATTACCAATATGTAGCTTGAACTCACTACGCTCAGGCTCGACATCCAAATGACTGGCGCTGACATCAGTATTGCCAAAACCAATCACATGCGAGGTGTGTTTTTCGGCGATACGGCGCAGTTGATTGGTAAAGTCGTCTTTGTCAGGGACAATAGCAAACTGAGTATCGGTTAATGTATGGTAAATCTCCGACTTGGTTTGACAGATGCCTTCACGGCTACCGAATTCACCCAAATGCGCGGTACCAATATTGAGGATACAAGCCACATCCGGTTGGACGATTTCTGCCGTGTAAGCAATCTCGCCGATATGGTTGGCGCCCAGCTCTAAGATGGCATAGCGATGATGATCGGACAACTCGAGCAGCATCATCGGTACGCCCAAATCGTTGTTTAGGTTGCCACGGGTGATCAGAGTCGGTGCTAGACGACCAAAAATACTACCAAGCATCTCTTTGCAGGTGGTTTTACCGCTTGAGCCGGTGATAGCAATCACAGTCAAGTCTTGATGCTGCTGGCGACGATAAGCGGCCAGCTGCCCTAAAGCCAGACGCGTATCACTCACGACCAACTGCGGGATGCTCGTCGAGATGGGACGTGAGACGATAGCAGCGACAGCGCCTTGGGCAGCGGCTTGATTGATATAGTCATGACCATCAAAATTGGCACCGCTTAGCGCCAAAAAGATATCGCCGCTCTTTATCGTGCGGGTATCGGTGGCGATACGGTTGCTGGTCACCGCGTTGTTGGCAAGCTCAGTTTGTCCTGCGTTGCTTTGTCCTACGTTGCTTTGTCCTGCATTGTTCTGTTCTGCTGCTAGCTGCCAATGCCCATCCAGCGAGGCTGTCGCAGCGAGCAGATTATCTACCTGCCAGACATAAAGACCTTGCGACTGAATGGTATTGTCGTTGTCGGCTGTCATAGTGATTACCTTGTATGATGACTACTTAATTTTTATAAATACTGTTTGTTACGCTTAACATGATTTTATGAGCGCGCTTAAATAATGACGCAAACCTCAATCATCATGACGCTGCAAACCCATCGCCTATCTGCGCCCAGCCTTTTGTAAGGCTTGTTGCAAGACCACACTGTCATCAAAATCATAACGGACATGATCGATCTCTTGATAGGTCTCATGACCTTTGCCAGCGATGACGACGATATCATCGGGCGCTGCTTGCATGACAGCATACTCAATCGCCGCTTGCCGTGCAGGCTCGATATGGGTGCGCTGATACTGCGCGGTGCTCATGCCCGCTTGCATATCTTGCAAGATGGCTTCTGGGTCTTCGGTTCGCGGATTATCCGCGGTCAATATAACCCTGTCCGCGCCCGCCAGTCCTGCCTGCGCCATCAACGGACGCTTGCCCGCGTCACGGTCTCCGCCGCAGCCAAACACCGCCCACAGCTGCCCCTCACAGTGGGTGCGCAAACTGGCCAGCACCTGACTAAGCGCATCAGGAGTATGGGCATAATCAACGATAAAGCAGCCATCACGCGATGCGACGCGCTGCATACGCCCCACCGCGCCTTGTAGCTGCGGAACGAGCTCGGCGATACGTTCAAGACTCATGCCCAACGCAGCAGCAGCGGCAATGGCTGCCAGCAAATTGGCGACATTAAAACGCCCAAGCAAAGGACTAACGATATTTATGCAACGGCTTTCTTTATGGCCAGTGCCTGTATCATCAGTGCCTTTATCAGCGCTCTCTGTCTGCAGTGCAATTTTTACCCCTTCTAAGCTTGGGGTAATATCGGTGGCGACAAAGGTCGCAGGCTTTGAGGCATCCAGACTATACGTCCATACCGTCAAACCACTGGCATGCGCCATATCTAGCATGACCTGCGCGTACTCATCATCGATATTAATGATGGCGTGCGTCAAGGAAGGAAAATGGGTTTTGTCAAAGAGCCTAGCTTTTGCCGCGGCATACGCTGCCATATCGGCATGATAATCTAAATGATCGCGGCTTAAGTTGGTATAAATCGCGACAGATATCGGCACGCCTTGTAGACGCTGCTGATCAAGGCCGTGCGAGCTGGCTTCCAAAGCCAATATTTCTGCCTTCTCAAGCGCCATTTGATACAAAAACTGCTGCACGGCAAGAGCGTCGCCCGTGGTATGGCTAGCCTGCACCAAGGCACCCAATCGACCGTTACCTGCGGTCCCCATCACAGCGCTGCTCATGCCAGTCAGCTGCGTCAATTGCGCTACTAGCTGGCTGATGGTGGTTTTGCCATTGGTGCCCGTCACTGCCACCACCGTGGGTAATCGGCTTGGCTGCTGGTACTGCAAACGCGCCTGAATGAGACTGCCCAAAAAATCACGAATATACGGCGTGTATATCAAAGGACAGGGCAAGACCTCTTCTGGCAACTGTCCACCATCAAACAAGTCGCTTGGGTCAATCTCCGAGAGAATAAAAGCCGCCTGTGATGCGGCTTGTAGCACATAGTCGCGGCTTTTTTGACAGTGGCCTGTCTGGCTTTTTAGCAGGACAAACACATCGTGTGCCGCGACGTGGCGGCTATCCAACCGAAACTGTGCAAATGGTATATGCTCGACCGAGACGCCCTCACTGGTATTGCCCGCAGCAGCGAGCAGCGCGGTGAGCGATGACTGTAGCAAAGAATGCTGACGATCGCCGCTCTCTAAAAGCTGCTGCAAGGTAACCGCGGGGGTACTGGGCGATGAGGTAAGCGTGGTCATGGGCAAATCCTAAACGGTAAACACAAATCAGCTGCTGGCGCTGGACACTAACCGACATCAGTCATCATGTTTGTGTGGCAAAATACTTATGGTTCTTCGGTTTTTAGCGGTTTATCTAAAGGCACATTATACAAACGCAGCGCCTCTTTCATGACATTATGAAAGACAGGAGCGACCGTCAGACCCGCATAAATCTGCGCGCGCGGGTCTTCGATGAGCATCACGCCCACCAGCCTTGGGTTTGATGCTGGTGCCATACCCGCAAAGACGTTACGATACTGGTCAGTATAGTAGCCTCCTTTTGGGTTGATACGGCGCGACGTTCCAGTTTTGCCCGCCACACGGTAGCCATCAATGGCCGCGCCTTTCGCGGTACCACCCGGCTCAGTGACGCTCTCCATCATCTGCACGATAGACATCGCTTGCTCGTGCGCCATAATGCGTTTACTTGGCTTCGGTTTGTCGTCTTTGATCAAGGTCAGCGGATGCATGACACCACCTGCAGCCAATGCCGAATAGGCCTGTGCGACCTGCGCAAGTGTCACCTGCAGACCATAACCATAACTGACGGTGGCGCGGCGCGAGGTTTCTTTTTCTTTTGGCGTGACCACCAGACCACTACCCTCACCAGGGAACTGTAACGGGGTTTTTTTACCAAAGCCAAACTGCTTTTGCATATTGGTAATGGCATCAGGCGGTAGGGATAATGCAATCTTGGTCGAGGCGACGTTACTCGATTTTTGTAGTAGCGTGCCCATGTTGATCATGCCGAGATTACGGTGATCGCGAATGGTATAACCTCGGACACGAATAGAGCCTGGATTGGTATCAATCAATGATGTCGCGGTATATTTACCCGAGTCTAACGCCGCCGCCACAGTAAATGGCTTCATCACCGAGCCTGGCTCAAAGACGTCTAACAGCGCACGGTTCCGCTGGTTTTCACCCGTCATCTCATTGAGGTTATTGGAATTAAATGACGGCCATGTCGAGAGAGCGAGCACCTCGCCTGTCTGTACATCGACGACCATACCTGTCGACCAGCGCGCCCGCTGTAGGCGCCCTGCTTTTTCTAACTCTTTATAAAGCAAATACTGCAGGCGCGAGTCAATCGTCAGCGTCACATCTTTGCCCGGTATCTCAGGCTCGACTTGCTTAATTTCTTTTAGGCTGTTTTGTTTGGCATCTTTTAGTACCAGTACCTTGCCATCTTTACCCGCCAGCTCCTTTTCGTACTGACGTTCGATACCCGCACGCCCTTCATAGCTGCCCTCAGGGTCATTGGCGTTTTGTCCCATAAAGCCGAGCAATTGCGAGTTGGGCTGAGGCTGCGGATAATAACGCTGAAAGAATTTTTTTTCATACACCCCAGGGAAGTCTAAAGAGCTGACACTTTGGGCAATCTCTGGCGTGACTTTATTAAGAAGCGGTAAGTAGTGCGAGCCTGCACCTGATGGCAACGCCGCTTTTACTGCTTCTTCGTCCGTGACATCGATGCTATCATCGATCGCGGCGGCCCGTTTTAGCTCACTGACTGAAATATTGGCGGCAGCGGCCAAGGTAGTCAAATCCATAGCGTCCAAGCGCTTTTGCATGCGCGCTCGTAGCTGCGGACTGTCAGGATTGGTCAAAATGATGCGTTTTAGTTCATAGTATTCGCGCGCATAGTCATGCGGACTAAACGATACTGTCGACAGCGGCGCACTCACCGCTAGTGGCAGTTTATTGCGATCCGTGATCATACCGCGATAAGATTTTTGTGTGCGTACGCTGGTGATCAGCTCATTGCCCTTATCTTGATAAAACTGGGCATTGGCGACTTGAATGTAGTAAGCACGGCCTATCAGCGCGACCAAGATGGCAAGCGCCAACCCCCAAACCGTCCAAAATCGCGCTTTGTCTTGCTCAAAACCGCCCCGTGAGGACGCCCCTGATGCTTTATTTAAAAACGCGGTTTTACGGTTTTTGACGCTGGTATAAGCGCCTTGACTGTCATTCTTTTTTAGTCGCCCAAACAGCTTGGCCTTACGGCTATCTGCCGCACTACTACCAGCTTTTTTATTTTTCTGTCCTGATTTGGCCGCATTGACACGGCGCAGCGGCTTGGTGACTTTGCCGCTGGTGGGTTTTTTGCTGTTGTTTTTTGCAGCTGACTTACCAGTCTTGGCTTTGGATTTTTTTTCACTCATCGCCCAGCCTCCGCCGCATTACTATTAATTGATGTAGTTCTAGGCAGCGCAGCGGGCGATAAATCGGTACTGGCAACCTCTTGCATGGCATCACTGTCATTGGCGGTGATGTCCGACTCGCTAGAGGCGGCTGGCGCCCGCGCCGTAGGAGCACCTGGCTGAATAATCAACTTGTCTTTGAGGGTTGGAGAGTACATGCCAAGCTCGGCCACAGCGCGGCTGGCAATTTGCGGCGTGGCACTAAAGGTTTGCTGCTCGATAAGCAACCGCTGATGCTCTACTTGTAGCTTGCGCTGTTGTTTTTTCATGTCTTGCAAGGTTTTATAGTCCTGATGGTATTGCTGGACGCCTTCAGCGGTCTTGATACCGCTCCAGATAATTGCCGCCGCCAGCAATAATAAAATCGCCACATAAATGCTGACCACATTAAACCGGCGCACAAACAGCTCGCCGATATCGACATTAGGAGGGGTGCCGGCGCGGCGAGTAGGTTTGTCAGATATTGCCATGACGCTCTCAAAAAGTGGACTTCAAATATAAAATCGGCGACGGTTTTAACTGGTTTTTATGCGCAAATGTCTCTATCAGACACTCAGGCCGCATCAGTGACATAAAACCAAATATCACTGTCATGCGCGTTACAAACAAAAAACCAACTGCTGAGCCTAGCAGGTAATATTTACAGCTTTTTAACACTAGCGTAGCCATTCGCACATTTGTATCTTATTTAGACGAACAACAGTAAGGAGATATGACTACTTTTAAACCGCTTCACTGACAATGTAGCTAATCTTGGCTTGCCGCCTGTTGATACTCAACATCGCTGCGCGTGGCCAGTCGTAACCAAGCACTGCGCGCGCGCGGGTTGTGGCTGACCTCAGCTTTACTTGGACCGATACGTTTGGGCTTACCAAAATAGCGCGGACGTTTGGGCGGCATCGGCAGATTGTCATCCTCTGGATATTGCCCTTTACTATGGCGCTGCAAAAACTGCTTGATTCGGCGATCCTCTAAGGAGTGAAAGCTAATCACTGCCAGCTGCCCGCCTGCTTTTAAAATCGGAATGCTTTGCGCCAAAAAGTCATCAACGTCGCCAAGCTCGTTATTGATAAAAATACGCATGGCCTGAAAGCTTTGGGTCGCTGGATGCTTGCCGCGCTGCCAGTTAGGGTGCGCCGTTTTGATCACTTCTGCCAGCTCAAGCGTGGACTCATAGCTGTCCATCTGCTTGATGGCGCGCGCGATACGGCGACTGTGGCGCTCTTCGCCGAACTCATAAAGCACATTGGCCAAGGTTTCGTCATCGACCTGCTCGAGCCATTCGGCCACCGACTGACCACGACTGGTATCCATACGCATATCGACCGCGCCATCACGCATAAAACTAAAACCGCGGCTACCATCATCAATCTGCGGCGATGAGATGCCCAAATCTGCCATCAAGCCATCGACCTGATCGATATCCAGCGCCGCTAGGCTGTCCGTCAATGTCGCAAAACTATCATGCACCACTTTGACACGGCTGTCACTAGCTGCCAGCTCTTGCGCCACAGCAATTGCTGTCGGGTCTTTATCAAACACCACCAGCGTCGCGTCGTCACTCAGATGACTCAATAATAAACGGCTATGACCGCCACGGCCAAAGGTAGCATCGACGTAGATGCCGCTCATTTGCAAGCTGGGTTGTAGGGCGTCATCTGTGCGTTTAGGAAGAGATTTGACGCCCAGTACCGCCGCCACCGTTTCTTGCAATAGCACGGCATCATGGACAAAGCGCTGCTCGCTAGCTGCCGCGCACGCAGACGCTCCGTCACGGGTGGGCTGCGCGGTATCAGGGGTTACAGCAGATAAATCAGCCGCCGACTTGGCAGGGTCAGTGGCCAAAGAAGGGCTTTGTTTGCGAGTGGACGTACTGTTTTGCTTTTTATTTGGCTTATCATTCAATGTGGACACAAACGACTCAGTAGATGACGGCCATATCGGCCGGTAATAGTAAAAAATCAGATGAAAATAAACAAGTTATGTCTTGCTTTACCTTATTATCGCAAGGATACACGGTGAGTCAAGCACTAGACAGGCTTTTCATTAAAAATATCGCAGCTGTCTGTTATACTAGCGCTATATTTTACGCTATTTTTTGCTATTGACGGCCACTCTTTCATTGCTATTTTAGTCATATTTTTCCTTTAGTTATTTTGTGGCTATTGTTGCTATTTATCGCCCACGACTTTTTGAGATTTTTATTATGCAAACATCGACCCACGCTCCCTCCGACACGAGCAACGCCCGCCCTATTCGCACGCGTATTGCGCCCTCGCCGACTGGCTTTCCGCATGTCGGTACCGCTTATATTGCGCTCTTTAATTTGGCTTTCGCCAAAGCCCACGGCGGCGAGTTTATTTTGCGTATTGAGGACACCGATCAAACGCGTTCGACGGCCCAATCCGAGCAGATGATTTTGGACGCGCTACGCTGGGTCGGACTTGACTGGAGTGAGGGACCAGACGTTGGTGGCCCGCACGCGCCTTATCGTCAGAGCGAGCGTAGCGATATTTATAAAAAACACGCTGAGCAGCTGATAGCAAGCGACCATGCGTTTCGCTGTTTTTGTACTACAGAAGAGCTAGACGCCATGCGCGCTGAGCAAATGGCTAATGGCGAGACCCCGCGCTATGACGGCCGCTGTGCCCACCTACCTCCAGAAAAAACCGAGCAATTGGTAAGCGAGGGCACCCCGCACGTGGTTCGTATGCGTGTACCCACCGACGGCGTTTGTCAGGTACATGACATGCTGCGCGGCACCGTCGAGATTCCTTGGGCGCAAGTCGATATGCAAGTACTGCTAAAAACTGACGGTATGCCAACTTACCATCTTGCCAACGTCGTCGATGATCACTTGATGGAGATCACTCACGTCATGCGCGGCGAAGAGTGGCTCAACTCTGCCCCCAAGCATCAGCTGCTTTATGATTACTTTGGTTGGGAGATGCCAACACTCTGCCACATGCCGCTACTGCGTAACCCCGACAAATCAAAGCTGTCGAAACGCAAAAACCCAACCTCAATTACTTACTACCGTGATGCCGGCGTACTACCTGAGGCGCTGCTCAACTACCTAGGCCGTATGGGCTACTCAATGCCTGACGATACCGAAAAATTCACCTTGGATGAAATGATTGCCAGCTTTGATATCCAGCGCGTGTCTCTTGGCGGCCCTATCTTCGATACCGAAAAACTCAATTGGCTAAACAGCGAATGGCTACGTGCGCTGACGCCTGAAGAGCTTAAAAACAAAATCCTTGAGTGGGCCAGTGACAGCGATAAACTCACCGCGATCGCCGCTGCGATTCAGCCACGCATCGAGCTGTTGTCTGACGCGGTCAACTGGGGCGGCTTTTATTTCCAAAACCTGCCAGACATCACCGCTGAGAGCTTCACGCATAAATCGCTTGAGCCCGAGCAAATCATCGAGCTGTTACAACTGGCGCTTTGGCAGCTTGAGACCCTGCCGACGTGGTCGGAGGAAAACATCTATACCACGCTAAAAGGCCTCGCCGCTCACCTCGATATCAAGATGCGAGACTTTATGGCGCCATTCTTTATCGCGATTGCTGGTAGCACCTCGTCGACGCCCGTTATGAACTCGATGGCGATTATTGGCGCGGATATGACCTTGACGCGCTTGCGCCATGCGGTTGATGTCCTAGGCGGCCTCGGTAAAAAGAAACTGAAAAAACTTGAGAAAAAAGCGGCGGATCTGCCTAATTTTTTGGCTGATGCATAGTTTGGCAGCAGGGTACTATCGTACTTGCCGATGAAGAGTAGAATGGACAAATAATAAAAAAGAGTCAGCTCGATACTGGCTCTTTTTTATGCAACCTCCATACTCAAACGTCCATAATTGGCCATTTAAATACTTTTAATGACTTTTTTTGCATTATTTTGCATTTTTTTAAAAATAGCGGTTGACAAGACTGCTGGTCTTACCTAAAATACGCACACTCTTAGCGAGGGGCTATAGCTCAGTTGGTAGAGCACTTGCATGGCATGCAAGGGGTCAACGGTTCGACTCCGTTTAGCTCCACCATACTATTTATCGCTCAACGGATAAATATTGCTTTGAGAACAATGTCAGCACCTAGGCAAGGCTTATTATAAATAAGCGCTCTGATATTGTGAAGTACCGTTATAACCATAGGTTATGACACTCTATGCGTCCCCATCGTCTAGAGGCCTAGGACACCGCCCTTTCACGGCGGTAACGGGGGTTCGAATCCCCCTGGGGACGCCACTATTCGGCGTCACTTATTAGCACTTTTGCTTAGCATCAGGTTAGACTAATAAGCGAACACTAAAAAATCCCAGTCATCATCCGGTGATTGGGATTTTTTTCGTTTGTCGTTTATAAAAATCATCGATATGAGCTGCTCATGACGACCGATACCAGGTAAACTACGAAATAAACGATAAATAAAACACTCCCCTATTATTGCTAACACAAGGAAGTATGAGCCATGTTCGGTATCGAAAACTATCTGGGCTTTGTCTTGGCAGCGATTTTGCTAAACCTCACTCCAGGCACCGATACAATGTATATCATTACCCGTAGCGTCTCACATGGCAGCGTAGCAGGGTTTTATTCTGTCCTCGGTATCATCTCAGGCATCTTGGTGCACACGGTATTCGCCGCATTGGGTCTATCGATCATTTTGATCAACTCGCCTCTGGCCTTTACGATTATAAAATATATCGGTGCCAGCTACTTGTGTTATCTGGGTATAAAAATGCTGATGAGCAAGCAGCCCCCTTTACTGGCCAATCATTTGCCAAAAAATAGCCAATCTGCACCTGCCAACTCCATAGCGCACTGGCAAATATACAAACAAGGCGTATTAACCAATGTCTTTAATCCAAAAGTCGCGCTATTCTTCCTCGCATTTTTTCCGCAGTTTATCGATCCTAGCTATGCTCATAGCGCCTTGTCATTTCTGATTTTAGGATTGAGTTTTGCGCTGACGGGCTTTGTATGGTGTTCGTGCCTTGCTTTATTGGCCTCAAAATTTAGTGCCAACTTAAGAAAAAACCCAGCTATCGAAGTTCTTTTAAATAAAATAAGCGGCGTGGTATTTATTGGTTTGGGGGTTAAGTTGCTTACTGAGAAGGGGTGATTAAATGCGGATCAGCGATTCTAGAGATAGACTTATAAAGCCATACCAACTTCATCACGTGTTAGTTATATACAAAGCAATTATTAAATTCAGGAGACATGATGAGCATTTTGCAAAATGCAATCGATTCAATCCAAATTGGAGTTGAAGATTTTGA
This sequence comes from Psychrobacter sp. CAM01, assembly GCF_032842965.1. Classification (NCBI taxonomy): domain Bacteria; kingdom Pseudomonadati; phylum Pseudomonadota; class Gammaproteobacteria; order Moraxellales; family Moraxellaceae; genus Psychrobacter; species Psychrobacter sp. CAM01. Next base: position 43,258 of record NZ_JAWJBL010000002.1, on the reverse strand, counting down.
AATTGATGATGATAGACGTAGTGTGTCTGCTGTAAGAAACATTGCAGCTGGGATTTTATTACTTTACAAAGAAAAGCTTTGTCGATTATCTCCACCTGATAATAAAGAATTGCTCATAAAGCAGAATATTAGGCCTGTGCAAAATGCGAAAGGTGAGATAACTTTTGAAGGCAAAGGTAATAAGACAGTTGATGTTCAGTCCATAAAAGAAAGGTTCAAAAGTTTAAACATTACAACAGTAGATTGGGATAGATTTGATGAAATAAGTAGACTAAGAAACGACTTAGAGCATTATTATACATCTAAATCTCCTGATGCTGTCCGTGAAATCGTAGCCAAGTCATTTTTACTGATTAGAGACTTCCTATCAGAGCATTTGCAAGAAGATCCTCAAGAATTTCTGGGTGATTATTGCTGGGCAACTTTGCTTAAGGTAAGCGATGTTTATTCGGCAGAAGAACAAGCTTGTAAAGCCAGTCTTTATGCAGTTGATTGGAAATATCATTCAGTTGAAATAGCTCTTAAAAATCTTCGTTGCAATCAATGCCACTCTTCATTAATACAAGCTCCACATAGTGATGATATTTATCCAATAATTGACTTGCATTGTAAGTCATGTGGGGAGGATTTTAGCTTTTATGATGTAGTCGAACAATGTATCGATGATTCTTTGTCTGGAGAGGCTTACATAAATGCGAAGGATGGCGGTAACCCTCCTTATAATACATGCCCTGAATGCTGGCAAAATACTTTCATTTATGAAGAGGACTGTTGTGTAGCATGTGACTACGAAATGCAATACACCGAATGTGAAATGTGCGGAGTTCCTCTAGACTTAGAAGATCAATATAATGAAGGCAAATGCAGTGATTGTCAGTATAGATGGGAGAAAATCATGGCGGAATAATCTTCCTCATCTAAAACAATCAAACACAAAAAAGCCCAATCCCCTACTTTGACTGGGATTGGGTTTTTTCGTTGTAAGTCTAACGAACCACTAAGCAGCGCCCTTACTCTCCGCCGCTAGTTGGCGCAGGACATAGTGCAACACGCCGCCATGACGTACGTATTCACGCTCTTTTGGTGTCTGTAGACCGACATTGACCTCAAAGGTTTCGGTCGAGCCATCAGCGCGGGTGGCAGTGACGGTGGCGACTTTGCTCTCGCCATTATCAAGGCCCGTGATGCTCAGCACTTCTGAGCCATCAAGCTTGTAGGTTTGAGCGTCTTCACCATCTTTGAAAGTCAATGGCAGCACGCCCATACCGACGAGGTTTGAGCGGTGAATACGCTCGAATGAGGTAGTCAGTACCGCTTTTACACCAAGCAAAATCGTACCCTTGGCAGCCCAGTCACGGCTAGAGCCTGAGCCATACTCCGCCCCGCCGAGGACGACGAGTGGACGTTTATCTTCTTTATACTTCATCGCTGCATCATAGATGGCCATTTCTTCGCCATCTTGTAGTGTCGACTTGTCATCTTTGAAGTAATAGGTATAACCGCCTTCTTTGCCACCCATCATTTGGTTTTTGATACGGATATTGGCAAAGGTACCACGGGTCATGACTGCATCATTACCACGTCGTGAGCCATAACTGTTAAAGTCGGCTTCCATGACACCGCGCTCTTGCAAGTATTTACCTGCTGGCGAGTTTGGATCAATATTACCCGCAGGTGAGATATGGTCGGTGGTGATTGAATCACCAAACAGACCCAAGATACGCGCGCCTTCGATATCAGGGATACCCTCTGGCTCCATGGTCATACCATCGAAGAACGGTGGGTTTTTGATGTACGTTGAGCCTTCATCCCATGGATATAGCTGACTATCGGCTGAGCTAATCGCGTTCCACTCTTTACTACCATCGAACACTTCACCATAGTTTTTACGGAACATATCAGCATTGATGTTATTGGCAATCAGCTCATTGATCTCATCTGACGTTGGCCAAATATCTTTTAAGTACACATCGTTGCCGTCTTGATCTTGACCGAGTGGGTGGGTGGTTAAGTCAATATCGACTGTACCTGCTAAGGCATAAGCGACAACCAATGGCGGCGATGCTAGGTAGCTGGCCTTGACATGTGAGTGAATACGACCTTCGAAGTTACGGTTACCAGAGAGCACCGCTGAGGCGACTAAATCGTTCTCTTCGATGCCTTTTTCGATCACATCAGGAAGCGGACCTGAATTACCGATACACGTGGTACAACCGTAACCGACCAAATAAAAACCTGTTTTTTCTAGCTCATCCATCAGCTTGGTTTTTTCAAGATAATCGGTGACTACTTTTGAGCCAGGTGCCAATGAGGTCTTAACCCAAGGCTTGGCTTTGAGCCCTTTGGCAGCGGCCTTTTTGGCGACCAATCCAGCACCAATCATAACGGCTGGATTTGAGGTGTTGGTACATGAGGTAATGGCGGCAATGACGACTGAACCATCACGCAACTTGTGCTCTTTGTCGTCAATATTAACGCTTGAGAACACGTTATTGGCTGGCTGGTAGCCTTTGCTATCGTCAGTTTCGGTGTCAACGTCGATGTTGGGTTCAGCTGCCAAGTGTTCCGCTTGCTCTTGCTCGCCGCCTTCTTGGTCAAAGCGTACTTTGCCTTCGACTTCTGCCTTGCGGTCTTTGGTCATTTTTTCTAGCGTTTCGCCGAATTTTTCGTGCATATCAGATAAGTTGATACGCTGCTGTGGCAAGTTCGGCCCTGCTAATGCGGGTTGTACTGACGATAGATCGAGCTCTAGCTTGCTCGAATACGTCGCCGCTGGCGTATCGGCATCATGCCATAAGCCCTGTGCCTTGGCATATTTTTCGACCAACTCAATTTGCGCTTCGTCACGGCCTGATAGACGCAGATAATCAATCGCCATTTGGTCAATCGGGAAGATACCACAAGTCGCACCATACTCAGGCGACATATTGGCAATCGTCGCCCGATCCGCTAATGGCATTTGATGCAAGCCTTCACCGTAGAATTCGACAAACTTACCGACCACGCCATGTGCTCGTAGCATCTCGACCACACGCAATACCAAATCCGTCGCGGTGACGCCTTCACTGAGTTTGCCTGTCAGCTCAAAGCCAACCACTTGCGGGATGAGCATCGAAGACGGCTGACCGAGCATCGCCGCTTCAGCTTCGATACCGCCAACGCCCCAACCAAGCACACCGATACCATTAATCATCGTCGTATGACTGTCGGTACCAAACACCGTGTCAGGATAGGCTGTCAGCTCGCCATCGACCTCTGCTGCCATGACCACGCGCGCAAGATATTCTAGGTTGACTTGGTGCACGATACCCGTCGCTGGCGGGACAACAACAAAGTTTTTAAAGGCATTTCGGCCCCAATGCAAAAACTCATAACGCTCATTATTACGCTTAAACTCAATCTTCTCATTCAGATCCAGCGCATCCTCACGGCCATAAGCATCGACTTGCACCGAGTGGTCGACGACCAGCTCACTGGGGATAAATGGGTTGATTTGCTCAGCACGACCGCCAAGCTCTACTACCGCAACACGCATCGCTGCCAGATCGACGACTGATGGCACGCCGGTGAAATCTTGCAGCACCACGCGGGCTGGCATAAAGGCAATCTCTTTGGACGCCTCAGCGCCAGCGTCCCAGTTGGCCACTGCTTCGATGTGATTTTTGCCGACAGACTGACCATCATCTTCATTACGCAATAGGTTCTCTAGTACGACTTTCATACAGTACGGTAGCGTATTGATATTGTCGTAAGTCTCGGCAAGTTTGGGCAAGCTATAATAGGCATGCTCCTTGCCATCGACCGAAATGGTGTCTTTTACATTAAAGATATCACTCATGGTAGCTTCCTTATCGTTGTTATAAATCCTAAACATAAATGGCTAATCGTAAGTCAGCATTTATGTTGATATTGGTGGCTCAATAAATGGTGGTTTATTAAAGCAATACTGTGTCAAAGTAGGCACTAAAAACTTTCGTTACTATCAAACCATGCAAGACAAAATCCTAAGATATACATCTTCATTAAAACAAGCTCTAAAGATGCTTATAAAACCTGACATCAGCTTGTTTTTACCATAACAAATATATAGTGCTTTGTTAACGTCTGGACGTAGTCAAATCGTGGCACAATCGTAACCGTAACAATGTGTTAGCGGGTTATTGATAAGGAGTTAGAAAAAGCCGTTTTTATTATTTTTTGCGGCGACCACTACGAAAGACAAATGGATCATCATAAAAATTAGGATCTTTATTTTCAGACCAAAAATGCGGCACACCTAAAATAGGCAGTGGCGATAAATGACGCGGTGTGACTTCGTCCTTTGATAATAATTCATTCATATAATCAGTCAACTTATCATCCAAAAAGGCGATGCGCTGCTGCGTTGACAAGGCAAAGAAATCTTGGCCGACGTTGATGACCACACTATGCGCGCACAAGGGCTTGCGCGGTGCTATTAATTGCTCAAGAAGGGCGTGACCAAAAATATAAACCGCCGCTTGCGCCTTTGGACTAGGACTTATAGGGTCATCCCACTGCGTGCGTGGCTGTACCAAACTGCCCTGCCAGTCAAAGCCAATCAACGCCTCACCAATGCTAGGACTGGCGGTGACCAATACCGCGCCGTTTTCATCAAACACAGTGATGGTATCGCGGACGCGGCCTCGACTGGCACCGACCCCTTGCTGCTCAATCTCAAGCATATGGTAGTAGTTCAGCAGGGCTTTGGTCTTAGGGAACGTCAGCCAAATACTACCGTTAAATAAGTCGTGTAAGTTGTCACGCGTCGGGATATTGCCCGTACTGCCGATGAAGCTCTCGTAAGCCTCGCCCTCTGGCAACGCATCTTGCGAGACAAACTGTAAAGTCTGCGCCTTATGGTTATATGTAGGCTTGGTGTGCGGCAGTTGCTGCTGCAAGTCGGCGGCCTGCTGATGCAATGCGGTATTTAATACTTTCGCGATGATGTCTGGTGTGTTTTGGGTACGGCTGATAAGGGCTTGAATCTCAGGAGCAGAGCTTTGAGTATCAGCGCGCTCCATGTTCCAGTTACTCGCCGCACTAAGCTGAGTGATGACTTGACTAATGGCATCTAACTGCTGCACATGACCAAGCCATGGCGCGCGCCAGTCAATCTGGGCAAAGCTGTCATCAAGTCTGCTTGCCGCTACAGCTGACGCCTGTACAGACGAATCATTTAGCAAAGGCTTATCAAAACGCGCATCTGAACGATGCAAAGAAGGCGGATTACTGGCAGTCATATCAAACTATCTCTCTTGGGCAATGGGCGGCTTATGGTATCATGGTGCGCTTTTTTACGGCTAGACGGGCAGCTCGAAACGTTGTGTTCGCGCGCTATTTATTGATGAGTTTTTATGGCAAATTTTAACACCCACTTAAATGTTGCATTTATGGTCAGCGGCACACTGAGCTTAACGGTCTATAAAGCGGGGCTGGTTGATGACTCTGGGTTTTTGATGTGTGCAGCGCTCGGTACCATCGGCGGCCTCTTGCCAGACTTGGACTCAGACAACTCAACACCGATTAAGCTTGGCTTTAACCTCATCTCTTTTGTCTTCGCTTTTGGGCTGGTGATGCATTGGCGCGGTGAGCTGAGTTTATTGGCATTGATGGTATTGTGGTTGGCAGGCTATGGGTTTATGCGTTATGTAGTATTTCATATCTTCACCACGATGACGGTGCATCGCGGCATTATCCATTCTGTGCCTTATATGGCGATATTGGGACTCGCGCTGACGTATTTAAGTTATGATATTTTGCACCTGCCTTTAACGGTGAGCTGGTTTTATGGTTTGTTTTTATTTGGCGGCGCGATGGTGCATCTGGCCCTAGACGAATTATATAGTGTCAATTTGTCCAATATGAAAATGAAGCGCTCGGCGGGTACGGCGATGAAGTTTTATCAACACAAAGACAAATGGTGGTATGTGCTGCTGTACGTTATTTTGGCGTTATTGGTATATATAGCGCCGCCGTTTGACGCCTTTTGGCAGCAGGTCAGTGATCCTGCAGCTTGGGCAAAGCTTAAGCTTGGTCTATGGCCAGAATTGATAAAAGGCTGGCTAAGTTAAGGCCGCCTCTACCAGCAAAAAATGATAAACAATGAGAGTATACTATGTCGACTTCTGCCGCCCTCCAAACCTGCCCTTGCCAAATCAACCCCGCCTCAGAGACCGCCACCGCGCCCCTACTTTATAAAGACTGCTGTCAGCCTTATCATGACAGCGTTTTAAATAAAGAAGTGAATAAAGAAGCGGATAAAACTGACGGCGTACAGGCAGAAACGGCGGAGCGTCTGATGCGCACGCGTTATAGCGCCTTTGTCTTAGTTAAGCCAGAATACATCGTCAAAACCACACTACCCGCGCAGCAAAGCTTGCTTGATGTCACAGCGATTGAGGAATGGGCCACCGAGACCGATTGGGCAGGATTAGAGGTTGTAGAACATAGAGCAAAACTTGGCAAACGGCATGCGCAGGTCGAATTTAAAGCTTATTTTAGAACGCCTGATGGCTTGCAAGCGCATCATGAGTTGTCTGCCTTTGTAAGGGTAGCAAATAAAGCCAATCATGATACGCGTTGGTATTTTCTCGACCCGACCATTCCTATGTCTGTCACCCAAAAGCAGCCTTGTATTTGTGGCTCGGGTGAGAAGTTTAAGCGCTGTTGTGGACTATATAGTTAATTCACGGTAAAACCGATACAATGCCTGCCGGCGCTATACACTGGCCCCAACCGCCCGTGCCACCGCAATGCCTTCGTCAATAGTCAAAAACTTACGTTGACTTGGGCTGTCCTTATAAATAATCTCACCCTCAGAGAATATCAAACACTCATTGACCGCCAACTGTTGCCATTTTTCATTTTCAGTCAATGGCACGGTCACCAAAATCGTCACCTTATCGGTATCGGTGGTGACATCGCTAAAGTTAATCGCCAAGTCATCGTCCGCCAGCTTCGCTTCGCCAAATGGCGCTTGGCGGGTCAGATAAAACAATAAGCTACCGGCATAAGCCAATTGCCAGCGGCCGTTGGAGATTAGGCAATTAAACAGGCCATTGGCCGATAAATAACGGCACTGCGTGGTCAAAAAGTTAAACAGCGTCTGGTCGTCAGGACGGGCTTTAAAAGTGCTTTTTAAGCGATTGACCAGATAACAAAACGCCATTTCTGAGTCGGTGCTGCCGACAGGTTGGCAGTGCGAGGCGTTGCCATTGTCTTGCAGACGCTGACAGCGCTTGATAAATTCACTATTCATCTGCCCGTTGTGAGCAAATACCCACTGCTCGCCCCAGACTTCGCGGACGAAAGGATGGGTATTTGCCAGACAGTTTTGTCCCTGCGTGGCTTTACGAATATGGGCGATGACATTCATGGCCTTAATCGGGTAACTGTTGACCAAATCAGCTACTGGCGACAGATGGCTTGGGCGATTGTCATGAAACAAACGCAGCCCCGTTGAGTCATTTGCCGTCTCGCCATTGTTGGTGCAGTCGCTACGCTCAAAAAAAGCAATACCAAAACCATCCTCATGGCTGTCCGTCATACCGCCGCGACGACGAAACCCTGCAAAGCTAAACCCAATATCGGTTGGGGTATTACAGTTCATTCCTAAGAGCTGGCACATTTATAGATCACCATCATGATTGTCGTTATGGTCGTCGTTTTTTGTAGGATGCACAGTCGCGCTTGCGCCATTTTCTGCTCCTTCATCAAACATCTCATAGGGCGTCACGCCTTCGGTATCGATACTGTCCAAGATACGTTTGGCATGCGCCAGCTCGGTATCTTGTATCCACAGTACGATACCTGAGTTCATCCCTGGCATCGCGCTTAGCGGCTGCAAGGACACAGTGATACCGTTATTACGCAGTAGATTGGCATGCAGCTCACCTTGCATATTGGTGTCATAGCGTGCCAGTTTGTGCCAGTTATCAAATTGATCGGTCATAGGGTCGCCTCTGTGGTTTGGATGCAAAAAATAGTATTGAGCAAAAAAAACTTACGCCAATTGATCGAGCGTATATTCTTTAATGCTTATGTCACGACGATTATTTAAAGTAGCACGCGCTTGCTCAGCGTGGGTGATATCGCTAAATACGCCAATGATTTGCTTGTCGCTCTTATCATTTGATAATACAAATACCGTCTTTTGCGCTTTTTCAACATGCGCCCAATGATAAGCCGCCAGACGCTTCATAAGGTCAGGATTTTTCACCATGATATTGTCGCCCGTCCGACCTTCGGTACGGTTGTAATGAATGACATTAAGACGCAAAAGCCAGAAAATCACCGCCGCTTTGGCAAGCATAACAGGTAACGCGCGTTTTTCATCGCAGTTTAGCGCGCGTTTTGACTCATATCCTTCTAGAAACGCTGCCATCTTACGACGATCAAAATGTACCAGCTCACCTTGCTCGGCATCGCCCCACGTGGTACAAAAATCATTGATGGTAATGGCGATATCCATCACATAGTGCTCGACACTGACCTCAGTAAAGTCCAATAGACCTGTCAACTTTTCCTGCCCTTTAGTCAAGTCCCATAGGGTATTGTCAGCGAACATATCGAGATGACACAAGCCTTTTGGTAAGTCGGTCAGGGGTAGATTTGAGTAAGCTTGCCAAATATCACGCATGAGCTTGGCTTCATCGCCTGGCATAAACTGCATTTCACGGTCGCGCACCTCGCTCCATGGATAGAGGGGCACGCCGTAGTCTTGTGCCGGTTGTAGCGCTTGCAGGGTTTCATGCAGCATCGCTAACGCCGCGCCGATCTCATGACACATCGCAGGCGTGGTCTCTTGCGGATGCGCGCCAGACAAGCACGGCACCAAAGTGATTGCTTTGTTTTCATAATGAATGACATAGCGTTTTTCCGTATCAGCATTATCATCAGCATCTAATTCTACCAGTGCCAATGGGGCAGCGACCGGCAGCTTGCCATCTAGTTGGTTTAATATCACCGCCATTTTTTCGATATCCTCTGGCGGGCGCTCTTCAAATAAGGTAAACACATAAGCGTGCGCGCCATCGACATCGTCCGTCGTTTGAATAAACCAGTTAGAATTTTTGATGCCTTGGGTAATCGGAATCGCGCGGGCAAATGACACGCCAAAACGCTGGCAAAAGGCGGCAAATTGATCATCAGTTAACTGGGTATAGACGGACATGACATCTCACTTTGGCAATTGGATAAGAAGATAAATAGAATAAATCTGGACGCTAATGACAATAATCGTCCCGCGTATCAGCAAACCATCATAAATAGCATAATAATCTTGTGAAAACCTGCCTGATATGGCAGCGATTTTGCTAGACTAGCGCTTATGGTTGAATTGATTATAAGGTGAAAGACCCTATGTTAGCAAAGCGTATCATTCCTTGTTTGGACGTGGACAATGGCCGCGTGGTCAAAGGCGTACAGTTTGTCGATATCAAAGACGCGGGCGACCCTGTCGAAGTAGCGCAGCGCTACAACGAACAAGGCGCTGATGAGATTACTTTTTTGGATATTACTGCCACCAGCGATGAGCGTGATACCACTTATCATACTGTCGAGCGTATGGCAGAGACGGTGTTTGTCCCCTTAACTGTCGGTGGCGGCGTGCGCAAAATCGCCGATATTCGTAACCTGCTCAATGCAGGGGCTGACAAAGTGGCGATTAACTCAGCCGCTGTGTTTACGCCTGAGTTCGTCGGAGAGGCGGCGCAAAAATTTGGCAACCAATGTATCGTCGTCGCTATCGACGCCAAACGTGTCGCTGACGTAGAGGTGGATGGCGTACTCACACCACGTTGGGAGATTTTTACCCATGGCGGACGTAAGCCGACTGGCATTGATGCCGTTGCTTGGGCAAGCAAAATGAGCGATCTTGGCGCAGGTGAATTATTGGTCACTTCGATGGACGGCGATGGCACCAAAAAAGGCTATGATTTGGCGCTGATGCGTGAGATTACCAACCAAGTCAATGTCCCTGTCATTGCTTCAGGCGGCGTGGGCAACCTACAACATTTGGCGGATGGTGTGCTTGAAGGTGGTGCTGATGCGGTGCTGGCGGCCAGTATCTTTCACTTTGGCGAATACACCGTGTCGGAGGCCAAAGCCTATATGGCAGCAAAAGGCATACCCATGCGCCTATAAGCTTGGTAAAATACAACTGCCTTGACAAAAAATGTTATCATAGCGCTATTTATTTATTTTTGTCAGTTAACTATTGAAAACAATCGAGATTTTGTACAAAAATTTTGCTTATAATGCTACTTATTCAAAGGATTTTTTATGTCAAATTTACAGCAGCAGCGCAACGATATTACCCATATCGATGGTAACTTGCATCAAAACGAAGCGGCACGTATCGGTATCGTCGTTGGCCGCTTTAATGGATTTGTCGTCGAGTCATTAGTCGACGGGGCTATCGATGCCTTACTACGTCATGGCGTATTGGGCAGCAACATCACTGTGATTCGTGTACCAGGTGCCTTTGAGCTACCCCTGGTCGCCCAGCGCGCCGGTGAGTCAGATCGTTTTGATGCCATCATTGCCCTAGGTGCGATCATCCGTGGTAGCACGCCACATTTTGACTTTGTCGCTAGCGAGTCAGCCAAAGGTCTTAGCAACGTTGCGATTGATTATAATATCCCTGTGGCCAACGGCGTCATCACCACCGACAGCATTGAGCAAGCGATTGAGCGCTCGGGCACGAAGGCGGGCAATAAAGGCTCGGAAGCAGCAATGGTCGTCCTTGAGATGCTAGCGGTTTTATCACAATTAGATGTTGATGATTACGACAATGATAATGACGCGTAATATAGTCAGTTGAAAACCAAACTGTCATAAGTTCCAAAGCGCGACTGGGATGGGTTTTACGCAGCCTCTGTGTATATAGCACGCAAGGAAGATTTATACCAGTAGTGCTATAACACTTTTAAATTGAATCTACTACATCGCAGTCGTTTTATATATTTATTATTCATTATTTATTGCTTTACTGTTTTTGATTGGCGCTGACGGGTTAAAAACTCGTGGCGCCAGTGTCTTAAAGCTCGCGGCACTGCCGACAAAACGCTGCAATTTTGCTTTAACACTCGATTGTCATCATCTGCCAGTCGATTACTATTTAACATTTTTAGTTCAAACGTCTATGCTTTTCTTATCACAGGCTATTTTTTACAATCAAGCTGATTGTACCCTGACGCTATTGGCATCAATATATTTACCTTAAAAAGTCGTTAAATAATTGATGGATACAGTCAATCAAAAAATAGTTAATAAAAGCAGTTACTCAAAACAGCCACTTAACATTCAGGTATTAACCCCCTATGACTGACCAACTCAAGCGCGCCATCAACGCTGCAAAAACCGCACAGACCGATGACCAACAAGCTGAAGCGACTCGTCTCGCAAGCAGCAGTGCCGGTGAGCAAAAATTTGATATGAGTGAGTCTTCTTATAAGACCAGTCACACCGCTGTGCGCAAAGCCAGACGCTTTGCTATGCAAGGCTTATATGAATGGCTGGTCACCGACCGCCGTTTTGATAAAGACGGTAAGCTTGGCTGGAAAGACAATGCGCCGCACGATATCGCCGCACGCACCCGTGCGACCAACGCCATGCATACGGTACATATCGGCTACTATCACGAAATGATGCGCGATATTCCCGAGCAAATCGAAGCGCTAGATGCGCTTATCAGTCAGCATCTCGATCGCGATATCGATAAATTAGACACTGTTGAGCATGCTATTTTATTGATTGGTGCCTACGAGCTGCAAACCCGCTTAGAAATTCCTTATAAAGTGGTACTAGATGAAGCGATGAAGCTTAACAATCACTTTGGCGCCACTGACGCGCACAAGCTAATCAACGCGGTGCTCGATAAAATGGCCACAGATCTGCGCGACCTCGAAGTACAGGCTGATATCAAGGCCAACCGCCGCCGCTCACAAAAAGCCACTACACCCGCCGCACAGCAGCCACAGTCACAGCCGAAAACTGCTGATGAAACCAAGGCTGGCACTAACGCTGACGACACCAGCGAGACGCCGACCACAACTGGCAAACCTCGTATCAGTGCCAACAAAGCCATTAAACGGCCACGTGCTAACAAGGCTCAGGCAAATATCAGTGATTATAGAGCCAGCAAAAAAGCCAATGCGCAGGGACATAATGAGGCAGCAGCCTCTACCACTGAGAGTACTGCCGCCGATGTGGGGCTACAGGACTCAAACCTTGTCAACTCAGACGAAAAAAGTAAAGACTAACCATGAATGAATTTGAGCTGATCGAGCGCATCTTTGCACAGATGCAAATATCGCCAGCAGGCACGGCAACGGACGTCGAAAAAGGCATCGGTGATGACGCGGCGGTGATGAGCGTGCCTACAGGCGCGCGCTTGGTCAGCTGCATTGACACTCTCGTCCAAGGGCGGCATTTTAGCGCCGACTGGGATGAGGTAAATCAATTAGCCTTTCAAATTGGCTATAAAGCGGTCGCGGTCAATGTCTCAGATATCGCCGCAATGGGCGCGGCGCCGCACAGTATTTTGCTGGCATTGGCATTGCCTGAGCGCTTAGCGACTGAGACTTGGCTCACTGAATTTGCCAAGGGTTTGTTTCATGCCTGCCAGCTCTTTGGCGTGACCCTGATAGGCGGCGATACCACGCGCAGCGATAATTTAGTGTTAAGCGTTAGCGCGCAAGGATTTTTAGCGGCTGATACACCAGCCGTCTATCGCTCAGGCGCGCAAGTCGGTGATAAAGTCTATGTATCAGGCACGCTTGGGGATGCCGCATATGCGCTGCAACATCCTGATAGTAGCCAAGGCATAGCGCTGGCGCATCGCTTGCATATGCCCACGCCGCGCATCACCTTAGGGGCCGCGCTGGCCAAAGTCGGCGCCACAGCAATGATCGATATCTCTGATGGTCTGTATCAAGACCTTGGTCATATTTGTACGCAAAGCGGCGTTGGCATACGCCTTGATTTAGAGCAGCTGCCAACCAGCCAAGCGTTAGCGAGCGTGGATGTATCTGAGCGCTTACTATGCCAGCTGGCAGGTGGCGACGACTATGAGCTTGCTTTTACTTTGCCCGCTGATATCGAGCTACTCGTCAACGATATCAGTGACACGCCAGTGACCTGTATTGGCGAGGTGATAGCATTGGCCAAGGCAGACACGGCAACAAATAAGCATGCTGAGCTGTATTATCAAGGACAGCGGGTAACACCGACGCACCCTGCCCCTTTTGCCACATGGCCCACGCTGACGGGTTACCAACACTTTACAGGTTAATCCATGACCGATCACGATCTATCCAAGCCTAACATCCGGCAAGCCAATGACTGCCCGCCTCTACCTGCCACGGCCAGCACGCTCGATCGTGTGGTTTATTGGCTTGGTATTGGTCTTGGTAGTGGCCTGCCCCGCCGTGCCCCCGGCACATGGGGGACAGTGGGCGGGCTACTCGTCGCGATACCGCTGATGAGTTTCGGCTTTTTGCCGTTTTTGATAATCACTATATTGTCTTGTGTCGTTGGTAACTCAATATGCGGCAGAACCTCCACTCTGATGGGCGGTCACGATAACCCGCATATCGTCTGGGATGAATGGGCGGGTATGTGGCTCACCTTACTGCCGATGTCTTATATGGGCGTTGCCGATAGCAGTTTTTGGCAAAATATCAGCCAAACCTCTTCTCTCATCGCGCTTCTTATCGCCTTTATCCTGTTTCGTTTTTTTGACATCATCAAGCCACCACCGATCGGCTGGGCGGACAAAAAAGTCGCCGGTGGCCTAGGTATCATGCTCGATGACATCATCGCAGGTATCATGGCGGCAATTGTTTGGATTATTCTTTATAGTAGCGTATTATCATTTGCTAACTGATGCTGCTATGAGTCGTTAGCACATTTCGTGACGCTGCAAAAAAGACGTTACAAAGATGTCACGACTTAGCAGTTTGGTTGGTTACGCATTTACGTTATAATTCAAATCACATCTTGTTACATTTGTAGGCCATTATGACTTCTCCTCTTTCGGTAATTATCCTAGCAGCGGGTAAAGGCACGCGCATGCAGTCGGCCAAACCCAAAGTCCTGCAGACACTGGCTGGCAAGTCTTTACTTGCTCACGTTTTAGATACCTGTCACCAGCTGACGGTCGATGAGACCATCATCGTGTATGGTTTTGGCGGCGAGCAAGTCAAAGCTGAAATCACCACCCAGTACGCCCAGTCAGCCATTACTTGGGTGGCACAAACTGAGCAGCTAGGGACCGGGCATGCGGTCAAGGTCACGCTGTCCGATTTGCCAAAAGACGGGCAAAGTCTGATTCTTTATGGTGATGTACCATTGGTCAGTTGCCAGACGTTAACCGCATTAAAATCGGCCAACACCAATGGCATGTCGATGCTGACGCTAACGGTAGATAACCCATTTGGGCTAGGCCGTATCAAACGTGACAACAACGGTAATATCGAAGCCATCGTTGAGCAAAAAGACGCCAGCGCTGATGAGCAAGCCATCAAAGAGATCAATAGCGGTATTTACTGCGTCGATAATGCCCTGCTCCATAAATACTTGCCAAAACTATCAAATGACAACGCCCAACAAGAATACTATCTGACGGATATCGTCAAGATGGCCGTGGCCGATGGTATCGCCATCGCTGCGATCGAGCCTGAGCATACCTTTGAGATTGAAGGCGTCAATAACCGTCAGCAGCTCGCCAGCTTAGAGCGGACGTGGCAAGGGAAATTAGTCGCCGACTTACAAGAAGCCGGCGTGCAGTTTGCCGATCCTAGTCGTGTCGATATTCGAGGAACTCTAAGCGCCGGTCAAGATGTGTTTGTCGATGTTGGTGTGGTGTTTGAGGGTGATTGTACCTTAGGCGACAATGTCTATATCGAGGCAGGATGCGTCATCAAAAACGCTCATATCGGCAATGCTTGTCATATCAAACCCTACTGCGTCATTGATCATGCCAAGATTGGCGCTGGTGTCGATGTCGGGCCTTTTGCACATTTGCGCCCTGAAAGCGTACTAGCAGACCAGAGCAAGGTCGGTAACTTTGTCGAAATCAAAAAATCCACCATCGGTCAGGGCAGCAAAGTCAATCACTTAAGCTACGTGGGCGACTCGATCGTCGGGACAGGCGTCAATATCGGTGCAGGTGTCATTACCTGTAATTATGATGGCGTCAATAAGTCACAAACCATCATTGAGGACAACGCCTTTATCGGCTCCAATGCCAGCTTGGTGGCGCCGGTTACCATCGGTGATACAGCGACTGTAGCGGCAGGCTCGGTGATTACCAAGGATGTCGATGCTAGTGCCTTAGCGTTTGGCCGCGCTCGGCAAACGCAAAAAGAGAACTTTCAGCGTCCAACTAAAAAATAAAGACGGCGGTGATCGTCAACTCGATAAAAACGATAGTAAGACCACTAAGGCAGTACGACAATAATTTGTGGTGCTGCTTATTTATATTGACAGATTAATGATTATCCATGTATTGGCATCTTTTCAAATCACATGGTATGAGAACATAAAATTTAAGGAATAATTATGTGCGGAATCGTTGGAGCAGTTGCTGAGCGTAATATCGCCAATATCTTACTTGAAGGACTAAAACGTTTAGAATACCGCGGCTACGACTCCGCTGGCCTAACGGTCATTCGTGATGGCGAGCTACATCGCGAACGCCAAGTGGGCAAGGTACAAGCCTTAGTCGATGCCGTCGCCGTCAATCCTGAATTTTTTGATGGTCATATCGGTATTGCCCATACCCGCTGGGCGACACATGGCGAGCCTGCCCAACGCAACGCCCATCCGCATATCTCTGGTAAGATCGCGGTGGTGCATAACGGTATCGTGGAAAACTATGCTGAGCTTAAAGAAACGCTGGTAGCAAAAGGCTACGAGTTTACCTCACAGACCGATACCGAAGTCGTTGCGCACTTAATCAATGATATCTATAAAACCACACCTGACTTATTAGAAGCGGTGCGTGCGGTCATTCCTATGCTGCACGGCGCGTTTGCCCTTGGTATCGTACATATCGACTGCCCAGACGAGCTCATCACGGTACGCCTAGGGTCACCGCTGGTCATCGGTGTGGGGATCGGCGAGAATTTTATCGCGTCCGATCAGCTAGCACTTCTGCCCGTGACCAACCGCTTTATGTATCTAGAAGAAGGCGATATCGCCAAGCTGACACGCGATAGCATTGACGTTTATGCAGACGGTGTAAAGGTAAAACGTCAAATACATGAGATTGACGCCGCCCAGCATAATGCTGATAAAGGCGAGTTTAGACATTATATGCTCAAAGAAATCTACGAGCAGCCAGATGCAGTTGCTCGTACCATTGAGATGGCAGTAGATAGCGATGCACCGTCTAAGCTGCGCGACGACTTTTTACAGCATCATGAAGCGCAGTTAAAAGGCATTAAACAGGTCCAAGTCATCGCTTGTGGTACCAGTTATCACGCAGGCTTGGTGGCAAAGTACTGGTTTGAAAGTCTCATTCGTGTGCCGTGCTCAGTCGAAGTGGCTAGTGAGTTCCGCTACCGCAATCCAGTCGTCGTCGATAACACACTGGTCATTTGCATCTCGCAGTCTGGTGAGACAGCCGATACCTTATCGGCGCTACGCGATATTCAAAAAAACACCCCAGCCAGTCTTGTGAGCTTGGCACTGTGCAACGTACCGACGTCGTCTTTGGTGCGCGAGACCGATATCTTTTTGCCGACGCTGGCGGGCCCTGAGATTGGTGTCGCTTCCACCAAAGCTTTTACCACTCAGCTGGCCGCCTTGATGCTGCTGGTGTTAAAGGTAGGCGCCGTCCAAGCGCGCATGACAGACGAAAAACTGAGCACGCTGCTAGAGAAATTACAAGCGCTGCGCGGCCAACTGCATGCCAGCTTACACCTCGATGCGCCTATCAAAGTCATGAGCGAGCATTTTGAATATAAGAAAAGCTGCTTATTTTTAGGTCGCGGTTTACAATTTCCTATTGCACTAGAAGGCGCATTGAAGCTAAAAGAGATCTCTTATATCCACGCTGAAGGCTATGCGGCCGGCGAGCTAAAACACGGCCCATTAGCCTTAGTGGATAAAGACATGCCAATCGTGGTGCTCGCGCCAAAAGACAGTATGTTTGATAAACTCAAAGCCAACATGCAAGAGGTACATGCGCGCCATGGCGAGCTGTTTGTCTTCGCTAGTGAAGAGAGCAAGATGATTGCAGAAGATAGAATGCACGTGGTCTATGTGCCTGAGGTTTGCGAGATACTTGCCCCTATCGTCTATAGCATACCTGTGCAGCTGCTGTCATACCATGTGGCCGTGATGCGCGGTACAGATGTCGACCAGCCTCGTAACCTCGCAAAATCAGTGACGGTCGAATAATACAAATCATTGATTTTAAATGGTTTTTTATGAATTAAACCATTATATAACACTAAACCCTGTGCTGTCTAGCATTACTAGATAGCACAGGGTTTAGTGAACGTTGTTAGCCAAAATAATATGCTTAGGGCGTGTTCTCTCTCTAAAGAGAACACGCCCTATTATACAAATATCATTCTCTAAACCAGCCCTTTATACAGAAAATAAAACCCAACGACGGTCAATAACACCGCAAAGCACTTCTTTAACAATTGCGGTGATAATATATGAGCGACTTTTGCGCCCAATTTTGCGGTAAAAAAGCTCATGATACTAATACCTAAAAAGGCATAAATATGCACAAAGCCGATGGTATTGGGCACATCTACTTGCTTTTGCATACCAAAGAGCATAAAACCTAGAGCGCCTGCCACCGCAATCGGCAGACCGCACGCCGCTGAGGTGCCCACCGCTTTTTGCATCACCACATTATAACGCGTCAGATATGGCACCGTTAAGCTGCCACCACCAATCCCAAAGATAGCAGAGGCAATACCGATGACGCCGCCTGCTGCGAGCTGCTTGGGTTTTGATGGTAGTGCTGTATTGCGATAGTTGGCACCACTACTGGCGCTATTGGCATTATTCATGGCTTGTTTTTTACCAGCAAAAAACATCTTATAAGCGACCCACAGCAAAAATACCCCAACAACAATCTGCAGATACAACCCAGAGATTTGCCCAGCAATCCCTGCACCCAAAAAACACCCAAGCGCCATACCAGGGGCCAGATTTTTAAAGACCGGCCAGATGACGCCGCCCTTTTTATTATGCGCCATCAAGGAGCTGATCGAGGTGACGATAATGGTGGCAAGCGATGTCCCTAACGCCAGGTGCATAATCGCGTCGGCATCATAACCCATTTGGGTAAAGACGATAAACAATAGCGGTACGATGATGGTACCACCGCCTACCCCAAACAGCCCTGCCGCAAACCCTGCGAGCGCGCCTATTACTAAAAAAATGATTAATTCCACAGGATAGCTACTTCTTATTTGATTTTGGTGAAAGGATGATTGTATTGATACACGCGTGCCCTGCATTTATGCCAAGTCTGTCTGACCCACGCGCGCGTAGGCTCGATGTCTTAGAAATATCCAAGATAAACTCATCTTTTGTCTGACCCACGCGCGCGTAGGCTCGATTAAAATATACCAAACTCTCATCGTTGATACCTGCTGAGCCAGACTGTTTGATGGCGACCACGCGGCACATAAACACACTATGTGTGCCCACTTCTTGCACCTGTTCAATCTCACAATCAAAACTCACCAGCGCATCTTCTAACACAGGCGCGCCAGTGCTCAGCTCCGTCCAAGCGCCATGGGCAAATCGCTCTGCTGAGCTGAGCCTTGAGGCAAACACATTAGATAACTGTTGGTGCTGAGCGCCCAACACATTGACGCTCAGCGTTTTATTGTCGATAAAATGACTGTGTGAGCGCGAGGCTTGGTTCATACAGACGAGTAGCGTCGGTGGTGTGTCTGTGACACTACATACCGCAGAGGCGGTAAAACCATGTCGGCCTGTGTCTCCGTTTGTAGTGACCACGTTGACTGCTGTCGTCAACAAAGACATGGCCTCTCTAAAACCGCTTGCTTCAATCATCGCTTTTATCCTCAGTTAGCATGTGACCCGTGCCAGACAGGCGTTAAGCGCCCAGCTCTTTACGCACGATTGCCGCGCCCGCGCTCAATGCACTTAATTTACCGCGTGCAACGCCGCGAGATAATGGTGCCATGCCGCAGTTGGTGGACGGATACAGCTTGTCTGCATCGACAAACTGCAAGGCCTTGCGTAGTATCTCTGCCACCGCTTCAGGCGTCTCGATACTATCGCTCGCCACATCGATGGCACCGACCATTACTTTTTTACCGCGGATTAGTTCAATCAGATCCATCGGGACGTGCGAGTTTTGGCACTCAAGCGAGACAATATCTATGCTCGACTGTTGCAGCTTTGGAAAGGCCTGCTCATACTGACGCCACTCTGAGCCCAGTGTCTTTTTCCAGTCGTTATTGGCTTTGATGCCATAACCATAACAAATATGCACCGCTGTTTCACACTTTAGGCCTTCGATAGCACGCTCCAACGTAGCGATGCCCCAATCATTGACGTCATCAAAAAACACGTTAAACGCAGGCTCATCGAATTGAATGATATCCACGCCAGCTGCTTCTAACTCTCGGGCTTCTTGATTTAAGATTTTAGCAAACTCCCACGCCAGTTTTTCACGGCTTTTATAATGACCATCATATAAAGTATCAATCATGGTCATCGGGCCGGGTAATGCCCATTTGATCGGCTGGTCGGTTTGACTGCGTAAAAATTTTGCATCATCTACAAACACAGGCTTTGAGCGGCTAACACTGCCCACTACCGACGGCACGCTGGCCTCATAGCGATTACGAATTTTGACCGTTTCACGATTGGTAAAATCCACACCCTCAAGATGCTCGATAAAGGTCGTGACAAAATGCTGACGAGTCTGCTCGCCGTCACTCACGATATCAATGCCTGCCTGTATTTGCTCCTGCAATAATACCCGTAGCGCGTCTTGCTTGGCCTCTAGCAGTTCATCGCCTGCTAGCTTCCAAGGTGACCACAGTTTCTCAGGCTCAGCCAGCCATACAGGTTTTGGCAAGCTGCCAGCAGTAGAAGTTGGTAATAATATATCCATGGCTTGTCTCTTTTTACTGTGATAGTTTTTACTATGTTTGGTTGTCTAATAAACGACAGATAACTGCCTGACAGGTCACCGATACCATCATGCTGCTTGTCTTTTTGCCGCTGTTTGTTTTAGCGCTGGCGGTTGCACTGGGTAGTTTGTCGCCCATTCCTCTAATATGGCTTGATACGGCTGGATAAAGGCCTCTTGGGTAAACCTGCCTTGTGTCACCGCCAACTGGCTACGCTCCTCGCGGTCATAGACTATTTGCGTGAGTGAATAGTCTTGATAGTTTAGGCTTGGCTGGTACACCTGAGCGGCCGCAGCGTTGGCATTATAAATCTCTGGGCGATAGATCTTTTGAAACGTCTCCATAGTGCTAATGGCACTGATAAGCTCAAGGTCGGTATAATCACTGAGCAAATCACCGGCAAAATAAAACGCCAAAGGCGCCGCACTACCCTCAGGCATAAAGTAGCGAACACTTAAGCCCATTTTAAAAAAGTACTCATCGGTCAATGACCCTTTGTTCAATGAGCCGCCGTCTTGTCTGTACTCAGTCCCCAAGACAGGATGCTGGTTGCCCGTACGATAATAAGTCTTGCTGGTCGACACACTCAGACAAATGACAGGCTGCTTGTTAAATCTTGCGTGGTAAGCATCTGAGTTCAACAAATGCTGAAACAGCTTGCCGTGCAAGTCGCCAAAATCCTCTGGCGGCGGGCACTCAGGGTTTTGAGCGAAATGCGCTGGCAAGACAACACTAAAATCATAATCACGGACATAAGAAGAAAAACTGTTGCCAATCATGCCATCGATACGGGTGTTTTCTTTGTGATCGATGATGGTGGTTTGCAATGTCTCGATGACAGGGAAGGTATTGCCATTGCCTTCCACGTCCAAGTCTGCCGAGATGATGTCGACTTCTACTGAGTAACGGTCGGCATGAGGGTTGTCCCAATGCGCCAAGGCATTAAAACGATTGTTTATCATGGTGAGTGTTTTGCGTAGGTTTTCTTGACGGCTAGCACCGCGCGCCAAGTTGGCAAAGTTGGTCGTCAAACGCGTGCTATCAGCTGGCTGATAGTTTTCATCAAAGCGAATACTTGAGATGGAGTAGGTAAATGGTTTAGTCATGATAATTGGCTACCTTTATTTTTTGATATGAATCCAGGGTCTGTATGAGATAAATCATACCCAATCTATTACATGAATAAAAACGAGGTTATTTAAATATAAGATGAATTTAATTCATCTACGTAGGTTAAGTAAGCGGCTAAGAGAGGTCAATCACTGGTACCCTCAGCTCAATTGTCTTGCTCATCTCTAGGCCGTGTTGAATATTCACGAATAGGCACTGCTGATGACTAAAATGGCTCCAGCCAAGGCGCAAAGCGATGATAATGAAATGCCTTAGCTAGATTTGTAATGCAGGATGGGCAATGTTAGCCTCAGCTTAGAGAGTGGATTGAGCAAAGCACTGCTTTTCCTTATTTAAGTGTGATTATCAGTACTCGACTGCGGCTTGCCACTTGGCGTCAACCATTTGGCAAACCATCCCGATAGATCATCCATCAATGTATATACCACCGGAATCACTACCAAGCTCAATAGTGTCGAGGTGACAAGGCCGCCCAATACAGCTGCGGCCATCGGGCGACGGAACGTCGGATCGGCATCGCCCCACCCAAATACCAAAGGCAGCATCCCTGCGCCCATGGCGATGGTCGTCATGATAATTGGGCGCGCACGCTTGCGACAAGCATCAATGATGGCATCAAAACGAGCCAAGCCGCGGCGCTGAGCGATTAAGGCATAATCCACCAATAAGATAGAGTTTTTGGTGGCGATACCCATGAGCATAATAAAGCCAATCATCGATGGCATCGACAAGCTACTATTGGTAATGACCAAGCCGACAAACGCACCACCAATCGAAAGCGGCAACGCCATCAGGATGGTAAAGGGCTGCAATATACGGCCGAATAATAAGATCAGCACACCCAAAATACAGACCACACCGACCGACATGGCGATGACAAAGCCACTAAACAGCTCTGCCATGTTTTCTGCCTGACCTTGGTCAATGATGGTAATCGATGGCGGCAGCGTCTGCATCGCTGGTACCGACTTGACCGCTTGTACCAAGTCGCCAAGCTCGCCATCAGAAGGCTGCACAGTAATACTAATGGCGCGCTCGCGATCGAGCCGGTTGATCTGGGCCGGGCCTGTCCCAAAGTTTAGATCGGCCACTTCGCCCACGCGTACCCCTTGCCCTGCAGGCAGTGCACTTGGCACGTATAGGCCTTCTAATTGGC
The DNA here is from genome assembly GCF_032842965.1 of Psychrobacter sp. CAM01. Classification (NCBI taxonomy): domain Bacteria; kingdom Pseudomonadati; phylum Pseudomonadota; class Gammaproteobacteria; order Moraxellales; family Moraxellaceae; genus Psychrobacter; species Psychrobacter sp. CAM01. The sequence continues at coordinate 20,803 of NZ_JAWJBL010000002.1, read as the reverse complement.
TGACGTTTTGTTTGGCGACATCAGGCAGTCGCACCACAATAGGAATCTGCCGAGTATCGAGATTAAGCTTAGATAAGCGCTGCTCATAGTCGCCGACCGTCGCCACTCGTAGCGTGGTGGCGATATCTTGCGTGGTGACGCCTTTATCTGCCATCGCCAGTCTGTCAGGCATGACCGTAAGCTCTTGCCGCGGCAGGCTACGGTCACTGGTCACTGCGCCGGCGCTGGGCAGTGCTCGGATTTCAGTCATAATCTGCTGGGCGGTCTGCGCTAGCACCTCTGGATTGGTACTGGTCAAAGAAAAGTTGTAGCCCGTCTCGCCGCCGCTCGATAGACCAACGGTAAAGCGTGCGCCAGGTACCTCCGCGAGCAGATGACTGATTTTGCGCTCAATCTCTTGCTTAGAGATACGCTCTGCCCGCGGCGCAAGGACGATATCTAGCCCTGCGAGATTTTCGGCTTTGCCGCCAGAGCTGGGCTCCATAGCAGCTTGCGCCTCCCCTACCGAGGTAAAGATATTGGTCACTTCAGGCATGGCCAAGATACGCTCACTGGCCATCGCTGCCACGCGCTCGGTATCTTCGAGCGCCACATCTGGCGTCAGCTCAATCTCAACGCGCGTCTGATCGATATCATTGTCAGGAATAAAGGAGGTCGGTAGCAACTTCACCAAAGCCAACGACGCCACAAACAATACTAAAGTCGCTCCCATCGTTACCCAACGACGGCGCAAGGTCCATGCAACCACTTTAAGATACCAATCCATCAGCGCGCTTTGTTTTTCCACGCGCTTTTTTTCTGGTCGCAGTACGTAAGCTGCCATCATCGGCGTGATCAGTCGCGCTACCATCAAGGACGCAAATATCGACAAAGCCGCTGTCCAGCCAAACTGACGGAAAAACTGCCCAACAATACCGCCCATAAAAGCCGTCGGCAAAAACACAGCAATCAAGGTAAAGGTAGTAGCAACGACTGCCAGACCAATCTCATCAGCCGCTTCCATCGCCGCCTCATAAGGCGTCTTACCCATACGCAGATGACGAATGATGTTTTCGACCTCTACAATGGCATCATCGACCAACACCCCAATCACCAATGACAATGCCAATAAGGAAATAATATTGAGACTAAAGCCAAACAGATACATGCCCAAAAAGGTAGGAATAACGGACAATGGCAACGCCACAGCTGCGACAATGGTCGCACGGATATTGCGCAAAAATAAAAACACCACCACGACGGCCAATAGTCCGCCTTCTATCAGCATACGCAGTGATGCTTGATAATCCTCGGCGATAGGCGTGGCACGATCATAGACTTTTTCGATACTGATATTGCCCGTATCGGCCGCCAGTTTGGCAAGCTCGGCATCGACACGCTCCATGACCTCGACCTCACTGGCACCGCGCGAGCGGGTGATGTTAAACGCCACCACCGTCTGCCCATCGAGCTTAGCAATCGAACTTGGGTCAGCAGCACCATCGGTGATTTGCGCCATACGTCCAAGCGCTTGCGTGCCACCAGTCGGCACGGCCACTTGTAGGTCGTTTAAGTCGCTTGCGCGCTCGACCGCCCCAAGCACGCGAATGGTTTGGGTGGTTTTACCGACCTCGGCTTCACCGCCTGAGCTGTCCTGCTGAATCCCAGCGATTTGCTGCGATAGCTGAGAGATAGGAAAATTTAAACCACTGAGCGCAATCGGGTCTGCTGCCACGGTGATCTCACGCTGCAGGCCACCGATACGGCCAACGGTACTGACACCAGGGATGTCTGATAAACGCTTGGTGACCGTATCATCAACGAACCAAGACAGATCTGCCACATTCATGTTTTCTGCGGCGACAGAATAAGTCACCACCGGAAACCCTGCCGTTGAGACCTTCGTGATAATCGGATCATTGGCCGCGGCTGGCAGATCCCCTCGCACCTCACCGACGGCTGAGCGCACATCATCGACCGCTTCTTGGATGTCTTTTTCTAGGACAAACTCAGTGACCATGGTGGCAGCACCGGTTTGCAAAGTGGTGCGAATATGCTTGACACCTTCGATACTGGTCAGCTTGTTTTCGACTTTTTTGGCAATGTCGTTTTCGAGCTGGGTAGGTGCCGCGCCAGGCAGGGTGACGGTCACCACCACGGCAGGCAAATCAATGTCAGGGAACTGTTGCACCTTCATTTGCATAAAGCCATAAATACCGCCCAACGTTAGCAGTACAAACAGCAGAATAGCGACCAACGGATTTTTAATCGAATAAGCAGATACATTTAGGCTCATGAACGCGCCTGCGAGGCTGTGTCAGCATTATCATCGTATTGATTAAGACCATCGACGATGCGCACCAAGTCGCCATCATTTAAAAAACTACCGCCTTGCTTGACAATTTGACTGTCGCTCGGCAATGGCTCAGTGACCGCCACACTATCGCCGAGGCGCTCACCCAAACTCACACGCTGCTGCTTAATACGGCCTACTTTTTGCGCTGCGTGGTCGGTGCGGATTTGTGTGACCATCATCACATAGTCATAACCATCATTGCTGACCACCGCACTGTTAGGAATGGTTTGGGTGTTGCTGCTACCCAATAAAAACTCGCCCGTTTGATACATGCCAGCGCGTACTTTCGCGTTGGCCGCTAAGCTAGCATAGATGGTGATTTGACGATTATTGTCCGCTGTCGGCGCGATGCGACTGACTTTCCCCATTACAGAGTCGCCTCCTGGCAGGCTGACACGCACAGGCGTGCCAATACTGACTTCCTCAACAAGCTTTGGATCGATATCTGCGCGCCATTCTAATACCCCACCTTTTATGATGGTAAATAGCGGTTCGCCGCCTGCGACCATGCCGACCTCCACCATTTTGTCACTGACGACGCCGCTGACTGGCGCGACGACCTTAGCATTATCCAAGGTCAAACGCTGACTGTTTAGCCGCGCTTTTGCCGCCTGCAAAGACGCTCTAGCACGCACCTCAGAGGTGCGATAGCGATCGGCTTCTTGCCTACTAATAGCATCGATGTCTATCAAGGGTAGGACTCGTGCGGCGTCGGCACTGGCATTGGCAAGGGTGGCTTCGGCTTCAGCCACGTCAGCTTCGGCTTGCAACACCTGCTGCTCCATCGCATCGGTATCAAACACCGCCAGCACTTGGCCTGCTTTGACGCGATCGCCCTCCTCCACCAAGACACGCTCGACAGCCACGCCATTGACTTTGGCACTGACATTGGCCGTGTCTTTGGCACTAATCGTACCGTCGGCGCTCAAGGTATTGCCAATCGTATCTTGGCTGGGCATTACTGTCTCAACCGATAGCACCGCCTGCGCGTCACTGGCCGCCTTACCCCCTACCTCATTGCTTGACGCGTTAGGCGCAGTGGGAGTATCCGCCGCCGTCTTATCAGCGCCCCAATATCTCCCCAACAAGACACCTAATACCAGTACCACCACCAGTACCGGCCACAGCCATAAAGGCGGTTTTGCTGAAACAGCTGCGGGCGTACTGGGCTGACGGTACGGCGGTAGCTCTGTCTCATTTACGGGTTTTGGGTGCGTCTTGTCAGAATCATTCATGGGTAGTCTCTATCAATACAAGCCATCATAAGATAAAACAGGGCGAGCAATGATGATTGCGCTACTTACTCATAACCTACTGTTTTTTAGTATAGTAATTTATAAAACCATTAAGAATAACATAATTTTGTTATTCTCTTATTGCTCGCTGTCTTAAAGCCTTCAGCTGTAAAGGCCTCAGTCTAAAATGCTTCATGCGACTCAAGCAGCTCAAGCATTGGTATAACGGCTGGCCTCCGGCATCCAGCGGTGTATCAGCTGACTGACATCGGCTTTGCGCGCGGGATCTGCAATTAGATGCTTGGCCAAACGCTGCGCAATCGCAAATAACTGCTCATCGCGAATCAAATCAGCCAAATAATAGCCGACATTGCCTGTTTGTCGTTTGCCCAGTAGCTCACCTGGTCCGCGCAGCTCCAAGTCTTTTTGGGCAATGACAAAACCATCGGTGCTATCTCGCAGCACATTTAGCCGCTCAGTGCCCGTCTCTGATAAAGGCTTTTGATACAGTAGGACGCAAAAGCTCTTGGTAGAGCCACGTCCAACGCGGCCGCGCAACTGATGCAGCTGCGATAGACCCAGACGTTCGGCATTTTCGATGACCATCAGCGAGGCATTGGGCACATCGACGCCGACTTCGATGACAGTGGTGGCAATCAATAAATCAAGATTGCCTGCTTTAAACTCCTGCATGATGGCTTGCTTATCAGCAGCTTTCATTTTGCCATGCACCAGCCCGATACGAATATCTAAGCGTGCACTTAAATCTTCAAACGTCGCTTCTGCCGCTTGCGCATCGAGCACGCTCGACTCCTCTACCAACGAGCATACCCAATACGCCTGACTCCCTGCAGCACAGTTCACCGCAATACGCTCAATCACTTCATCACGGCGATTCCGGTCAATCGTCACGGTGGTGATGGGCGTGCGTCCCGGTGGCAGCTCATCGATAATAGAGGTATCCATATCACCATAGACACTCATCGCCAGCGTACGCGGAATAGGAGTCGCGGTCATGATCAGCTGATGCGGCGTACTGCCTGCTACGCCTTTATTAGTGAGCGCCATGCGCTGCTCGACACCGAAACGATGCTGCTCATCGATAATGACCAAGCCCAGTTTGGCAAATTGCACTTGCTCCTGAAACAGCGCATGAGTACCGACCACCACTTGCACGGTGTTTTCACTTACCGCCTCTAGTGCTTCGCGGCGCTGCTTGGCGGTTTGCTTGCCTGCCAGCCAGCCCACACCGATGCCTAATGGCTCAAACCACTGTTTAAAGTTTAACAGATGCTGCTCTGCTAAAATCTCAGTCGGTGCCATGACGGCCACCTGCCAGCCACTATCGAGCGCATAGCCCGCCGCGCCTGCGGCGACTAATGTCTTGCCAGCGCCCACATCGCCCTGCACCAGCCTGAGCATGGGGATCGACGTTGCCATATCTGTGGTAATGTCTGTGAGCACGCGCCGCTGCGCACCGGTCAAATCAAACGGCAACGCGGCAAACAGCTTGTCAGCCAAAGGGCTGTGAGTGGCACATTTAGGCGCTTTGTACTGATGCAACTGCTGGCGACGATATAGCAAACTTAACTGATGGGCGGTCAGCTCCTCAATGATAAGGCGCTGACACGCCGCGTGGCTACGAGCGCTGAGCTGAGTCAGCAGCTGATATTGCTGTCTGGCATCGCTATAAGTGGGCGGGGTATGCAGCAAAACCAATGCCTCAAATATCGTCAAGTTATAGACATTGTTATTGGCCGTACTAGCTGCACTGCTGGACTCATCGGCACCATGAGCTAGAGTATGATCTGGCACACGCCGCGCAAGCGTTGAAAATATATCGTCTGGATAGTCCATCTCTGCGGTCACTGCCGGTTTTGGCGCAAAAGGCACCAACGGCAAATCTGCCACCACCGCAAAATCCGCTGGCGTAAATAGCGTCATCGGCAGACCTTGGCTGCGCACCGTCTGTAGTGCCAGCTTAATCAAGGTGCGCAATTTGTTTTGATGTAGGCCTTTGACAGTAGGATAAATTGGCTGCAGACCGGTATTGGTGATGGCAGTACTATCAGTTAGCACCTGATATTCAGGATGGTGCATCTGCTTGCCATAGCGACTGACTTTGACCTCACCAAACAGTTGTAGCCGCGCACCCACACTCATGGTCTGAGCAAGACCACGATAGACCTTAAAAAATCGCAGAGAAATCGTGCCTGTATCGTCATCGACAATGACGGTCATGCCATTTCGTTTGGTATCGACATGCACCACACGTCCCGTAATCAACGCCGCTTGCCCGTGCTCCACGTCAGCGATGGCCACCAAGCGACTACGATCTTCATAATCACGCGGCAGATGGAGCAGCAGATCAAATATCCGCTTGATATTCAACTGCGCCAACTGCGCAGCGACCTTTGTCCCAACACCCGCCAGCGCTGTCACTGGCATATCTAATGGCGAGACTGCGCCTGCTGGCCGTGCAGGTGCGGTAAAATGACTGAGGGACTGATTGGCGGATGTGGTCATCGAAGATCCTAACAATTTTTTATTTCCATCGACAAAAGCAAGTATTATCATCACACTATAAATCACTGGCTGATTTTATTATAACTGACAACACCATCGATTATGCCAAGCGATTTGATAACACGGTATCTAGCAGTCGACCCCCTCTAACAATGACATAGCGCTACTGGTATAAACTTTACTTGCGTACTGCGTGCCTTCGATTCAGTCGCGTGCTTAAACAGATAACCACTTTATTTTGAACGGACTAGGGCGTGTCGTGCGCACGTGCTGCAAAGATGCCTAATACGATAAAAGCACCACAATTGATACATTGCAGTGCTTTTTATTCATTTATCTATAGTTAATACACTATAAAAATGACTGTATAAATAATGTGATGCCATGACTTAACGAGCAGTCATATCATCATCGCCGGCTACGAGGCTACTTGACGCGTGCGCGGTATTTTACTGCCACGGTGTCATTGAGACCGACGCCCTGCAAATCCCAGCGTACGGCTTTGTAATGCTTGAGATCGACATCGACCAGTTGATTGTCTACGCGAGTACGCAGCGGCATACGTGCAAAGGTGTTGCCATCGACACTGCCGTATGGAAAATCAGGCGCTACTGTACGCAGCAGCTCGACCTGCTCAGGTATGGTCATGGTCACGGTCATCTTACGCACGCGGTCAGCGTTGGTATTGGTAAAGTATCCTTGATACTCCAGCACGTTGCCTGACTGCAAGCGGGTATTGGCATTGACTGGTACCAGCACTTCTTCGCCATTGGCATCGACACTAACCAAAGAGGCAGTAATTTTACTAGTGACTGCTTGAGCGCTTGAGTTACCGGCGTTGCTAGTACTTGTTTGTACCGCAGCTGAAGCGTCTACCGTCTGTTCTGGCGTTGGCAACATGGCCGAGGCTTGCGTGACGACCATTGCGCCGATAAGCGTACCGGCAACAACGTGAAATAAGCGATGTCCGCTCCATGCGCTAAATGGACTGGCAAAGTGATTGGTTTTTTTCATGATGTTCATTATCCCTCGTTGATATATCGATAAAACGCCGCGATACCGCTTCACTATCGGTATGACGCTCGCTCATCTTTTGATACGCGCGTGGCTCTCCGGCATTTGGCAGTATATTTGCGTGCCAAAGGCGGCGTTTATTTTTCTTGATTATCTTCGTTCGCGGTCTGTAAAGCAATAGCGTTTAGCATAGCAAAAACCCTATGGCTGTACATAAGCCCCGTGTTGCGGTTGTGTATATAGTGCATCGGCTCTGAAAATGATGAACACCACTGAAATAAAAGATGGCTCATAACGGCGTTTTTTGCTATGGTAATTCTTTAGCGATCGGCTTGTTTGCCGCGCCTTTCTTATTCTAACCACTACTGCCCCTATTATGACTACTAGCGCCATGCCACAGATCAATCCTGAATACGTTCATTGGTTTCGCAACTCAGCCCCTTACATCAATACGCATCGCGGCAAAACGTTCGTGATTATGTTTGGTGGTGAAGCGGTCAACCACCCAAATTTTAGCACTCTAATCCATGACTTTGCCTTACTCCATAGCTTAGGTATCAAGCTGGTGCTGGTGCATGGCTCTAGGCCACAAATCGAAAAAAACTTAAAAGACGCCGCCATCACCTCGCCCCTGCATCAAGATATTCGTGTCACGCCGCGAGAAGCGATGCCTGCCATCTTACAGGCGGTCGGTGCCATCCGCCTACAGATCGAAGCGCAGCTATCGATGGGCTTGGCCAACTCGCCCATGTACGGCTCTCGTATCGATGCAATTTCAGGCAACTTTGTCACAGCGCGCCCTTATGGCGTCCGTGATGGCGTCGACTACCAAATGACAGGCGAAGTACGCTCGATCGATGTTGAAGCCATCAAAAACAATCTGCTTCACGACCATATCGTGATATTGGGCTCGATGGGCTACTCAGCGACAGGCGAAGTGTTTAATTTGCTCGCCGAAGACGTGGCGCTTAGCACCGCAGTGAGCTTGGGTGCCGATAAGCTTATTTTCTTAGGAGAAGAAGCCGGCATCAATGACAACGACCGCTTGCTACGAGAGATGATTCCAAACGAAGTCGATCGCTTCTTACGCGACCGTGACCTAAACTGTGAGATCAATTATTTCTTACACTGTGCCAGTGTGGCTTGCCGTCAAGGTGTCCATCGCACGCACATCATCTCATACGCCAAAAACGGCGCGCTCCTCGAAGAGCTGTTCACCCGTGATGGCTCTGGTACCCTGATCAGCCACGACCCTTATGAAGAAATCCGCCACGCCAACATCGATGACGTGGTCGGCCTGCTCGAGCTTTTGACGCCACTTGAGGAGCAAGGTATCTTGGTGGCTCGCTCGCGTGAGCGCCTCGAGCAAGAAATCGACAACTACAGCGTCATCGAGCGTGATGGCATGATTTTAGGCTGCGCCGCTTTATACCCACTCGATGACGACTCAGCAGAGGTCGCTTGTGTCGCCGTCCATGCCGAATACCGTAACGGCAGCCGCGGCAATGATTTGCTGGCGTTTATTGAGCAGCAAGCACGTAGCCATGGCCTACACAAGCTCTTTGTCTTGACGACTCGCACCGCCCATTGGTTTGTCGAGCACGGTTTTGCCGAAGTCGATGCCAGCGCCCTGCCCGCTGCGCGCCGCGAAAAATACAACAACGGTCGTAACTCTAAGGTCTTTCAAAAAACCTTATAATCTAGGCAGGCTTTAGTCAATCGCCGCGCCAAACCAAAAAAGCCCTCATTTATAAATGAGGGCTTTTTTATCAACGCTAAAAATCGGTAGGGTAGCTTTTCATTTGGTCACTGATACTTTCTCAATGTCACTCTGTAAATGGCACTTTATAAGGGATGCCTTATAAATGACACCCGATAGAAGCAGTCGCGCACAGATATCAGTCTGTCAATGCCAGATATAACACTAAAAGCGATGAGTGCCCCTAATGCATTATTTTACGTTTAATAGCTCAACCGTAAAGATAAGCGTGCTGTTTGGCTCGATACCCGCGTTACCCGCTTCACCATACGCGATGTCAGATGGGATATAAAACTCGTATTTGCCGCCCTCTTTCATCAGTTGTAGACCTTCTGTCCAGCCCGCGATGACTTGATTGAGTGGGAACTCAATTGGCTCGCCGCGCTCGTATGAGCTATCAAATACTGTACCGTCGATCAGCTTACCTTCGTAATTGACTTCGACCACATCAGTGGCTTTTGGTGATTTGCCTGTACCTGATTCGATGACCTTATACTGCAGACCAGAAGAGGTTTCTTTTACGCCTTCTTTCTTAGCGTTTTCTGCTAAAAATGCTTCGCCTGCCGCTTTATTTTCTGTGGCTTTGGCTTCCATGTCTTTAACAAACTTTTCTTCTTGCTCTTTTTGATAATCCATCAAGACTTGTTGCATCTGCTCTTGGGTCAGTGCTGAGTCATTGCCTTCATAGCCATCACGAAAGCCTTGCTCAAAAGTATCAAGATTCAGATCACCGACCGCTTCTTTGTTACCTTCGGCCATCATATAACCCAAGCTATAGCCTACTTTTTCGTTCGCCGAGCTTTGCTCAGTGATTGAGATGCTTTGCGCCGCGGTTTCTTGATTGCCGTTATTGGTGCTACAGCCTGTAACTAACAACATAGCGCTAGCAAGTGCACCAACGCTTAAGGTAGTGATTTTTTTCATAAAGTACTCTCAAATTGTAAGAATAGTGGCAAGATGTCACATGCTCCTATGATAGCAAATCTTAGTTTTAGGAGCCATGTTTGGCAAAAAATTATCGGGCGAATGTACAGTCTGTGTTAATATTTACTGTCACGATAACAAGTTATCACACAAATACAGTAACACGTTAAGCTTTCTATCTTTAAATCCCCTAATACATCAGCTAAGCTGAATGAGTTCAGGTGATAAGTAACCGAGTGTAACTCTTTATCATGGATGATACGACATTGGTAGTACAGCAGTTGGTACAAGATAAGCCGATGTTTTTTCGATGAATTTTTACACTTAAAAATTATAATATCACCGCATAACTGATTTAAAAAAAACTATTTATCATAACCATCTATGTTGGTTTCGCTCGCTGATAGCAGTACCTAGCCTATCATTCGGCGGCTTTTATATGATGATTAAAGGAGGATAAGATGAATCCAATGTTTGCGTCTTTTAACGGTTATCTGGGTGGGCCTATTGGTTCCATCATTGGGGCCATTTTGATATTTATTATTGGTTGGCTTGTCGCACTGGGTATCGCGGCTTTGGTTCGCAATGTACTGTCTAAAGTGAATCTCAACCAACGCATGAATTCTTCAACCGGCAAAACCTACGATTTAGAAGGCATCATCTCTAAAATCGTATTTTGGTTTATCTTTATCATCGCCATTTCTGGAGCGTTGAACCAATTGAATCTAAACTCCATTTCGACACCATTTGCCAATATGGTCAATCAAGTGCTGGCCTTTATCCCTAATCTGATCGGCGCTATCGCTGTTGGAGTAATCGGTTGGGTCGTCGCCACTGTGGCGCGTACTGCTATCAACGCCGCCCTTGCTAAAACCTCGATGGATGAGCGTCTAAGCGCACAAGCAGGCGTAAAACCCATGAGCAGCACGATCGCCGATATGGTTTATTGGTTCATCTTATTGGTGGTATTGACCATGGTACTCGGTCAATTAGAGCTTGATGGCTTGTTTGCGCCATTGACCAACATGGTTGATAAAATCTTTAGTTTCATCCCTAACATCATCATTGCTGGCGTGGTGTTTGTCGTCGGCTATATCATTGCAAAAGTGGTGCGCGGTATCGTCACCAATTTTGTGTCTACCTTTAATATACAAGAGCTGGCCTCAAAAGCTGGCTTGAGCGAAAAAAACAGCCTGCCGAATATTGCAGGGTCTTTGGCATTTTTAGTGGTGATTATCCCGACGATTATCGCGGCATTAAACGCTTTAAAAATCGAAGTAATTGCACGCCCAGCGACCAATATGCTAAACAAAATCATGGAAGCGTTGCCAAACATCTTTATGGCAGCGGCTATCTTAGTGGTGACGTTTTATGTGGTGCGTATGGTCGCCAATATCATCAAAGGTTTGATTGAAAACACAGAGATCAATCAGATACCTGCCAAGGTTGGTCTACAAGAAACCATGGGTGATAAGAAGGTCTCTGATCTTGTCGGTTATGCCATTGTCTTTTTTGCCATGTTGTTTGCTGCTATCGCTGCCGCTGATTTATTAGGCTTTGAGCCAATCTCAGCCATCATCGCGATGTTTATCGCCTTTGGTGCCAATATTATCTTGGGCGCGATTATTCTGTTCATCGGCTTTTGGCTTGCCAACATCATCGCTGGTGTGGTGGAGCGCTCTGAGCAAGGCTCACAGTTCTTAGCAAACATCGTGCGTGTCTTAATCATGGGTCTCGTACTTGCTATGGGTCTAAAAGCGATGGGTATTGCTGACTCTATCGTCAACCTAGCCTTTGGTCTGACACTAGGCGCAGTTGCCGTGGCCTTTGCTCTCTCGTTCGGTCTTGGTGGTCAAGAAGCAGCCGCCCGCTTCTTACGCAAGATGCAAGACAAAATGGATAAAGAGCAAGATGAAGCTCAAGCCAAGTCTACGCTACAGCCGAGTGCATCAACTCGTGAGAAATTTGCTGACGCTGTCCGCGAAAACACCCCATCAGCGGCAACGAAGACCACTGATACTCACACTGATGTCATTGATACCACTCGCGTCGATACCGATACTATCGACACCGCTGATATCGATAACGATGTTACCGATGGTAGTATCACTGATGAAGATATCGACAATAACAACTTGCTACCAGGTAGCGGTCTAAACGACGATATCAATAATAAATAATTTGCTCTCGAAATATGTATTTTTGAGATAAATTCATCAGTTGTATGCTCGCTTAAACCAAAGAAAAAGACAGCTTAGGCTGTCTTTTTTTTATGGGCATAAATGTGTGTTTTATACCTACCAATCGCTATCGATAGTGCTATTTATTGCTCTTACGAGCAGGAATGGTGAGATTCAAGTGAACTTGCGGTAGTGCATCTGCTGAATGGCCGTTATCCGCAGAAGTGCCTGCCACTGGCACTTTATATTTTGACAATTTCGGTTTTGGCACTTTTTGCTGTTGCAGCTGTTGTATCTGCTTGGTGAGTTGGCGCTCACGCTGAGTCATGGTCGCAACGGGTTGAATCCACAAATCAATATCGATAAAGGTTTCTTGCCCTTCATCGATAAACTCCACCCCCAAGATAATGACATGATGCAGCGCTGCTATCGGTAAGCGTGTGGCCACATCTTGAGCAATTTTTGCCAAGTTTGGCTGAATGGCTTGTTTGCTATGCTGCCCTTCCCGATTTTGACCATAAAATATCAGCACATAATGCCGACCCAGACTCTCATACGAGTGCTGATGTACCACGTAACCGGCGCTTTTTAGGTTGTCTGGTTGCTTTGGATGTCGGTATAAAGTGCGCACCAGCTCGTGACGAGAAAACAAAGACTCGTCGAGTAGCTGCTGCTGCCAATATAAAAAATCGACCTCTGAGGACATTTGAGCGCTATTGCTCAGTCGCTCATCACGGCACATCGCTATCATCTGGTCGCTTAGCTGTGACCATAGTGTGGCAGCTTGTGCCATATGCTGCTGATACATCTGCGCTGTCGCACTTTGGTTTTTGTGCGCCAGTGTCATGGCGATCAACGCCGCATTGGGCGCATCTTGCACGCCCGCTTTTATAAGGGCATTATCAATGGTGATGGCATGAGTAAATACAGACGGGCTGTACAAAAACTGAGTGACCAAATCTGCCACCCTCTCAAAATGTGCGTGCTGATCGCTAAGGGACTGCTGAAGCTGCTGTAAATGATGGCGCAAAAACCGCCATAGCTCACAAGGCGTCTGTAGCGTTGATGACAGCTCCTGCCAGTCAGCGTGACTGAAGATTTGTAACGGCCGCGGCTCACCACTCATATCGATGACCAAATCTTCCATAAAATAAGCAGTATCAAAATAATGCGTCAGGCGATTTGCTAAGCGCTGTTTCGGTGAGAGTGTCGGTATATCAGCGCTCATCTCTGTCTCATCAAAAAAGACGATATCAAAGATCAATATATCGCGGCGGCTTTTCTTGTCATGATTTTGAGTATCGCTTTGATCATCGCTTTGACCGTTATCGCTTCGATCATGCTTATGTTGATTGTCATTGCTATCCACGACGCAAGAAGTCTTATACCATGCCAGCACCGCCTTTAGCGTCGCCGTTCGCGCCCCCTCAATAGCCTTCGCGCTACTATGCCTTGGTAGATACAGTGTCAGATCCAGCCGTTGCAATAGCCCCAGCGGCAGCTGATAGCAGGATTGCCGAGCGTCATAGTAGGCGTTATATTGATGCGTCACGGCTTGCATATCGCCAACGCTTACGCCTACCGCGGCGCCCTGCAGATAGCAAGCCAGATCCTCGGTTAGGTCAGTCAAATCAGCCACCGTTTCAACCTTTTATGATTATGGCGTGCTCAACACGCCCTAATATTATGAAAAATTAAACGACATAAGCATTATGAGACACAGTCGCTTTCACCGCAATGAGTTGTTATGATGATATCAGCACAGCAGCGCTTACGTGCGTCTTTATATAGTTTAGGGATTTGACGAGACGAGCCAGACGCGACTCGATGCAGCTGATGGTCTTTTATCCCCTCAGCATCTGTCATATCTGACACCTCAGGGATACTCGGCTCACATCGCCCATGATTGTCATATAATAACAAGGATTGAATACCATGAAACGCTTTAAAGAAAAAACCGTCATCGTCACAGGCGCAGGCTCAGGTATTGGCCGGGCGACTGCTATTCGTTTTGCCCAAGAAGGTGCCAATGTCGTCTTGGTCGGTCGTACTGCTGAAACCTTAGAAGAGACTGCAAAAGAGTTTCCACAAGACCGTACGTGGATTCATACCGATAACTATCTGACCATCACTTGTGATATCAGCATACAAAGCCAAGTACAAGAGATGATCAAACGCGCCGTCGATAAGTTCGAACAAATTGATATTTTAGTCAATAACGCTGGCAAAGCCATGCAAGGAAAAATTACTGACTTGGCAGCCGAAGACTGGCGAGCTGCCATCGATGTCAATCTAAATGGTACGTTTTATGTCTCGCAAGCCGCCATGCCGCATCTGATTGCGACCAAGGGCAACATCGTCAATGTCTCCTCGCTCTCAGGGGTCGGCGGCGACTGGAACATGGCCGCTTATAACGCTGCCAAAGCCGGAGTGACCAACCTCACCCGCACGCTAGCCTTAGACCATGGGCCAGATGGCGTGCGGGTCAATGCGGTCAATCCCAGCGTTACCAAAACTGACATGAGCAGCGCCATTCAAAACAACGACAATAAAACCAATAAATTTTTGGCGCGCTGTCCACTCGGCCGCTTAGCGACACCAAACGATATTGCCGCCGCCATTACTTTTTTGGCCAGTCACGACGCGGCGATGATCACGGGGGTAAACTTACCCGTCGATGGCGGCGTCAGTGCCTCAAACGGCCAGCCGCAGTTTTGATCCAGCCATCAATCAAACACCATCAAACCTCATAATTACTGTTACCTCGCTCGCTAATAGCCAGCGCTTCTTGTCTTTTTCATAAAAAACAGCCCTTGATATCATCAGATATCAGGGGCTGGTTATATATAAAACCTCAAAGCCTGTGCGGCGTATAAAAAACCCATAGCGCTTAATCTGTCGCGCGATTGATGTCTTGCAGAGGCTGCGACAAGCGCTCAGGATGTCTGGGCACCACCCCTTTATACTGCGCATAAATTTTTGGCAAATCAGCATCGATATCGCCACTCGGATAAATGGGCGACATAAAACGTATCTCTTTGGTTTTATAATCCATCGCCACTGGCAATATAGGCACGCCGGCACCCATTGCCAAGTAATAAAATCCCGACTTCCAGCCTTTGGTGTACTGGCGCGTGCCCTCTGGTGCCAAACCCAAAAACAGCGGCTGACCGGTTTTAAACTTATCGATACTCGCTTGTAGTACCGAGCCTTTGTTGCCCCGATCAATCGGAATCACGCCTATCCAATTTAACAACTGGGCAAAGACAGGTGCTTTAAACAAAGTATGTTTGCCCAAAATACTGATCTTAAGATCCAGCGCAAATAGGCTTGGAATGGCATAAATACCATCGACATTTGAAGTATGAGGCAGTGCCAATACCACCGCTTGTGCGATATTGGGCACCTCGCCGACTGTACGCCAGCCAGCTGCTTTGAGTAAGGCAGAAGCAAGGACAGGCGCAAACTTATTGCCCCGTCTTGGTACCAAATCACCCAGATTTTTTTTGCTAAGTTTTGGTAATGCTTTGACTCGTGCAGACTCAGAGCGGCCCGATTTAGCACGATTAAATAACGTTGATGTCATGACGGCACCATATAATTAAAGATAGCCATATCATAACATTAAGCTTATCGGGCGAGATTATCTTTTATACTTTTATTGCATAGGCGCTCGGCAGACACTGGCGCATGGGCGAGCGAGCGATGACATACATCACGGTATGTCTGCTAAATTACCTTTATTCTCTAACCACGACTTGCGATCGGCAGCGCGTTTTTTGGCCAGTAGCATATCCATCACGCCGTTGGTCAGTATCATATCATCCATATCCAGCTGCACCAGACGCCGTGTATCGCGGTTCATGGTGGTCTCACGTAACTGCTCAGCGCTCATCTCACCGAGCCCCTTAAAGCGAGTGATTTGCGCTTTTTTATTCCCCGGTACGCCCGCTAAAATATGCTCAAGCTCAGACTCATCTAGCGCGTAATGCACCTCTTTACCAATGTCAACTCGATACAGCGGCGGCATCGCGACAAATAAATGCCCGGTATCCACCAGTGCTGGGAAATGTTTGACAAACAGCGCACAGATAAGCGTGGCAATATGTAGGCCATCAGAGTCGGCATCGGCGAGGATACATATCTTGTCATAACGCAGCTCAGAGAGATCATCTGAGGCAGGGTCAACACCGATAGCGATGGCGATATCATGAATCTCTTGGCTCGACAGCACCGTATCTGATGACACTTCCCATGTATTTAGAATCTTACCACGCAGCGGCAATATCGCTTGATAATGTCGATCGCGTGCTTGCTTGGCACTGCCGCCCGCAGAGTCGCCTTCAACCAAAAACAGCTCTGCCCCATCACGCAGATCGCCGCGACAATCGGCAAGCTTACCTGGTAGCGCAGGCCCTTGGGAGATTTTTTTACGGGCGACCTTTTTGGCAGACTTGAGCCGTCGACCAGCTTTATTAATAGCCAGCTCGGCGATTTGAGTGCCTATATCAGCATGCTGATTGAGCCATAGGCTAAAGGCATCTTTTGCAAGGGTCTGCACCGCACCGGCAGCTTCACGGCTCGAGAGACGCTCTTTGGTTTGACCAGAAAACTGCGGCTCAGAAAACTTGAGCGATAGGATATAGTTGACCCCATCCCACACATCTTCTGCCGTCAGCTTCACATTGCGAGGCAGTAGATTATGAATATCGCAAAACTCGCGCAGGGCCTCTAAGATACCAGTACGTAGGCCATTGACATGCGTGCCGCCTTGCGCAGTTGGAATCAGGTTGACATAGCTTTCTTGAATCGGCGTACCACCCTCAGGCAGCCACGATAAAGCAAAGGAAATACCCGCGCGCTCACCGTCTTTTGCCTCATGACTATAATAAAATGGCTCAGGTGGCAGGGTCTCAAGCCCGTCTAGCTGCTCACTGAGGTACTCAACCACCCCATCGGTAAACTGCCAAACGACTTTTTCGTCATTGATATCATCGACAAACTCAATCGTCAGACCAGCGGCCAATACCGCTTTGGCTTTTAGGTTATGCTTGAGCTGTTTGACATTAAATTTCGGCGTATCAAAAAAACTGCCATCGGCCCAAAACTGCACCCGAGTACCGCGTTTGCGTTTGTTGGAGCTGACAGACTTAGTCAACGGCGTCACCGCTGCGCCATTTTCAAACGCCATCGCAAACTGCGTACTATCGCGCCATACCGTCACCTCAACGCGTGTTGATAGCGCATTGACCACAGAGATACCGACACCGTGCAACCCGCCCGACACCTCATAATTGGAGGTCGAAAATTTACCGCCTGCATGTAGACGCGTCAAAATCAGCTCAATACCTGACTGACCAAACTCAGGATGGATATCGGTTGGCATACCGCGGCCATCATCTTCGACCGATAGCGAGCCGTCGCTATGCAGCTGTACTTTGATGGTTTTGGCATACCCTGCCAGCGCTTCATCGACGGAGTTATCGATGACCTCTTGGGCCAAATGGTTGGGACGAGTGGTGTCAGTATACATCCCGGGGCGACGGCGTACCGGCTCCAGCCCTTCTAAAACTTCTAACGATTGCGCATTATATTGACTCACAAATGCATCCTTAACTGTTTATATACGATGAATTCTATACAGCCATTATAACGAAAAATAACGGCATTAAGGTCAATACTCAGTCGCTCACGTCAGATAATGTCGTCTCTTTAAACCAAGCGGCCTTTGACTACTTGCTGTATGACCTCGATGACTTTGGGCAATTGTGTTTTAAAATCACTAAAGCGATGATCGCCGCCTTTTTGCATATCGACCGTCGCTCCTTGCTCCCTATAGAAGTTGGCAGAAAGACTGCTATTAAGTAATTCATCACCCTCTTTGATTAGCGCGACTACTTTTTTAGGATAGTTCAGGCTCGATAGCTGATGGCACGCAAACCACTCTAAATCAGCATTCGTGATGCGCCAACCACCTGAAGTGGTGTATAACACCTCGGATGCTTCGTTCTTCGCACTCTCATCCTTAGTCTCAGCGCTATGCTTAAATCGCTGCAGTGTCTGATGCGGCTGTATACTAGGGTTTAATAAAAGCGCCGGACAGCCGGTATGGTTACTGAGCAACGTAGCAAAATACCCGCCTAATGAGCTACCGACCAAAACCGTATCTTGACCATAAGTGTCTTTGCTCGCCACACTATCGATTAACGACAGCATCTGGTCAAACACTTGGTTTGGCGTCTTATTTAGATCGGGGCGTAACACCTTGATATCAGGATCATACTGGCGGCAATATTCCTCTAATAGCGAGCCTTTTATAGAATTGGCATCACTGTCTAAGCCATGGATATAAATAATATTCACGTATCATCTCACTTATTGGTTTTGTTAAGATGGTTTTATCTCGATAATAAAAACCCAGCATAGCACTGCCGCAAGTAAAACAATAACACTAAAACGGCACACTATTATTCAGTATTTGCGCCATAATAACAGTATCTGACTATACGACGATATAAGTAAAAGGACTAACGACAATAGCAATGGAGCTGCCATGAATCAGCAGTTTGAACTGTTCGAGATTGCCAATCCCTGTATTGGTGTCTGTCAAAGCAATAAAAAAGGCTATTGCTTTGGCTGTCTGCGTAGTCGTACAGAACGTCAGCTATGGCACGAGATGACGACAGAACAGCGCCGTGAAGTACTACGACTGGTCAACGGGCGCAGACAGCGTATCGAGCAGATGCGCCAGCGCAAAAACGAGCAGCTAGGCTTTGATTTTAACGAAGTGGCTGAGACAGGAGAGCTGTTTTAATCAATGGAAAATAGTTAATATGCGTTTAATAACGACTCAAGCTATTATAGATTAACTACATAGTAGCTATTGAATTTTATATCCATATCCTCAAATATATACGAGTAGTCATGAAAAATGTAGGAGAGTACAATGGATAACAGCCTAATAAATAGCGTAAAAGACACCGTCACCCACTCACGTCAAATCGAGCAGCTACACGCTGGGGTAGACACCCAAGATGGTGCTGGTGTTAAATTAACTCGCGTGCTCACGCAGCAGCTGCAACAGCGCCTCGATCCGTATTTAATGCTAGATAACTTTAAAAGCGACAATCCAGATGATTATATCGCTGGGTTCCCCAATCACCCGCATCGCGGTTTTGAGACCATTACCTATATGATTACCGGTCGTATGCGTCACCGTGATAGCGCGGGTAACGAAGGGTTATTGCAAAATGGCGGCGTGCAGTGGATGACAGCGGCTAGTGGTGTGATTCATTCAGAGCTACCGGAACAAGAAGACGGCGCGATGGAAGGCTTTCAGCTGTGGCTCAATCTGCCTGCCAAAGACAAAATGAACGACCCTTGGTATAAAGACTTCCAAAGTGATGATTTACCTAAATACACCACTGAAGATGGCGTAAACGTTACGGTAATCGCAGGTACATCGCACGGCATAGAAGGTGCAGTCACCCGCGAGACCACTGAGCCGACTTATTTAGATATCCATCTACCAGCAGGCACGAGCTTTAGCCAAGTCATTCCAGCCGATCATAATGCCTTTGCTTTTGTATATCGCGGTACGCTAGATATTGAAGGCGAAATCGTACCGACGAAGAACATGGCTATCTTGAAAAATGACGAAGATGCCGATGGCGTGACTATTACAGCGGATAGTGAAGAAGACACCAAAGTGATCTTAATCACGGGTCGCCCACTAGATGAGCCGATTGTGCAATACGGTCCGTTTGTGATGAACAGTCAGCAAGAAATTATGCAAGCTGTCACTGACTTCCAAAGTGGTAAATTTGGTGAAGGGGCTTAGTTGATAGCCTAATTTGTTGAATACTCTACTGAATATTAAAGCCCGTATTAGTTTGCTAATATGGGCTTTTTTGTGGTGAAGTTTTACTTTAGTTGCCTGCTCTCTCTTACATTGGGACACCTCAAGATTCTATATAAACTTCTATCACACATTAATCCTTTCAAGTAATTAATCTGAACTTAAGGTTTTATACCTAAAATTAAATGCCTGATATCTTTTTAATAAATTTATGAATGATATGCTGTAGATCCTGTTGTGCTGACCATTGAAGCTCATAAGCTTCGAACATATTTATAGCATTAAAATTAAATTTATCTATAATTTTTTGCTCAGTTTCTTGATAGTCTTCAATTGCTTCAATTAACTTTGAATTAAGTAATGGCTTATAGACGTTTAATGATTCTGAAATTGTTTTTTGAAATTTATTACAAGTATTTGTAGCATCAATATTGCAAGTATCATCAGGTATACCCTGCATTTCATTAAATGCTTGGTCTGTTAACTTAGAAGAAGTTTCAATAGCATCAGCAACGGCATGAGATAAATTAAGCAAGCTACCTTTATTTATTTCCCAAACTCGGTCACGTTTTTGCTTCTGAACACTGTCAAAATGAATCACTGTTGCTACAACCGTTGCAGTAGCGATAACCATATTAAGAGTAAGCTCATGGTCGAAATGAAATTTAGAATTAAAAGCTAAGTAGCCTACAGTAACAATTACACCTAAGATAATACCGAAAACGACCTGAACCATGATTAAAACTCTCTATTACTTTATTCATTTAGCCAGTAGTTTAGCAATTAAACTTCAATAGGTAGATTAGATTTTTAACATTCGATTTATCAGCTACAAAAAAAAGCCCCCACAACAATGTTGTGGGGGCTTTTAGGGTATAGAGAGCTGACGATGACCTACTCTCACATGGCCGGAGCCACACTACCATTGGCGCAACGATGTTTCACTTCTGAGTTCGGGAAGGGATCAGGTGG
>NZ_JAWJBL010000001.1:0-209825 GCF_032842965.1 Psychrobacter sp. CAM01 | reverse complement strand
ACAATAGCACGATGGCACCACCTGATCCCTTCCCGAACTCAGAAGTGAAACATCGTTGCGCCAATGGTAGTGTGGCTCCGGCCATGTGAGAGTAGGTCATCGTCAGCTCCCTATACCCTAAAGCCCCCACAACAATGTTGTTAGGGGGTTTTTTTTTGTGGGTTAATATAGTGTACTCATGTCTTGATTGGCTACTAGTTATTATTCGTTCATTCCATTACACTATTTATAAAGTATATTTAAGCTGTTTAAAAGGAATGAAAATGACAACCTCAAAAGTAACCTATCAAGGCGACTTGCGTACCACTGCTATTCACTTGCAATCAAACAACGAGATAATTACCGACGCGCCAACAGATAACCAAGGTAAGGGTGAAGCCTTTTCACCAACTGATTTGTTAGCGACCAGCTTGGCAAGCTGTATGCTGACGATCATTGGGATTAAAGCGCGTGATATGAATGTCGACCTTGCAGGTACTACCGCTGAGGTGACCAAAGTGATGGCTGCTGATCCAAGACGCGTCAGTGAAATACATGTCGCGATCACTTTCAATAAACAGCTAGATGAAAAAACGCAAAAGATATTTCATAACACTGCGCTTACCTGTCCGGTTGCGAAAAGTATTCATCCTGATATCATGCAAAAGGTAACTATTAATTTTAAAAGTTGCTAAATTTAAACATTACTAAATTTAAACATTACTTGCTCTAATAACTGCTAATTGCACTAATTAGTAACCTTTATAGAGGTGATTCATATGGCTACCAAAACCTTGCTTATCGTCGCGCATGCACCATCACCCAATACCAAAAAACTAGCGCAAGCCGCTTATGACGGTGCCAATCACCCTGATATAGATACCAATGTCATTTTAAAGACGCCCCAAGATACGCAGCCTGAAGATGTGCTCGCAGCTGATGCGTTATTATTAGGTACGACTGAGAACTTGGCATACATGGCAGGACTGACCAAAGATTTTTTTGATCGCTGCTATTACCCTGTGCTAGAAGAGAAGCAGGGTATGCCGTTCGCGCTGTATATTCGAGCAGGACAAGATGGCACAGGAACCAAGCGGGCGCTGCAAACGATTACGACAGGATTACGCTGGGAGTGGATACAAGAAGCGCTGATTTTACAAGGCGATTGGCAAGAGGCGTTCACTGAGCAAGTCGAAGAGCTGGCAATGACATTGGTAGCAGGCATCGAGGCAGGTATCTATTAGGTCGTTGTAGTAAGTTATTATTGCTTATCTTCGTTATTGATATCTGTACTTGATGAAAACAGCATTATAAGGATGGCCGTAGTGTTTAATAGTGATTCAGATAATACGCAATCGATTGCTCCAGCGGGAGTGCCATTTTCGCAAGCGTGTGAAAATAATAAAGCGCCTATCTTAAACGTGCTACAAAAAGAGCTACAAGAGCATACTCATGTCTTAGAAGTCGGCTCGGGTACCGGTCAGCACAGCGTTTACTTTGCACCAAGACTGCCACACCTACAATGGCAAACCAGCGATGTAACTGATAATCATCAGGTGATACAAGCTTGGCATAATGCCTATCCCGCACCAAACCTGTATGCACCGTTGGCTTTTAACTTGTTAACAGATTCTATTCCAAAAACTAATACTGGCGAACCTTATGACGCTGTATTTACCGCCAATACCTTACATATTATTGCTTGGCCTTTAGTTGAGAGGTTGTTTGAGTTGGTCGGAGCAGCACTACCGTTAGACGGCAAGCTGATTGTTTACGGGCCATTTAACGAGAACGGACGCTATACCAGTGCAAGTAATCAGCAGTTTGATATCAGTTTGCGCCAGCGTGATGCTGGTAGTGGTATCCGGCATAAAGAAGAAATCATTGCTTTAGCCAACACTCACCATTTAATATTAATGACTCAATATCAGATGCCAGCGAACAACAAAATTTTGGTTTTTCAAAAAATAACCGCTAACTAAGTCAGCGGTTATTTGTGTTTTAATATCAGTATCAAGTTCTAACCAGTATTACGTAGTCCTGCCGCGAGGGCATTGATACTGCGAATCAGGGGATCTTCTACCGCCAGTTTATCAGTACTTTTAGCATCATTGTCATCAGGTTGGCGCATGCGCTTGAGTAGCTCGATCTGAATATAGTTGATCGGATCTAAGTAAGCATTACGCCATTGTAAAGACGCTGCCAGCTCTTGCTGCGTGGATAATAACGAGGTTTGCTCAAGCAAGGAGTTTAGGCCAGAGTGAGTAAGCGCGTGCTCTTGCTCGACGGCCTGCATGACCTGTGTGCGTAAGTGCTCATCTTTGCACAGCTGACTGTAGGCGTGGGCGATATTCATCTCCGATTTGGTAAAGGCCATTTCGATATTGCTGATAAAGGCGCTAAAAAACGGCCAGTTTTTATTCATCTCTTTCATCAATGCTTCGTTTTGTTTGACACTCTCTAATGCCGTACCCACGCCATACCACGCAGGAAGGGTAAAGCGGGCCAGTGACCAGCCAAACACCCAAGGTATCGCCCGAATGGTCGATTTGCTTGGCAAGCCTTTTTTGCGGTGGGCAGGGCGCGAGCCGATATTTAGCAAAGAGATCTCTTGTACGGGCGTGGCCTCGGAGTAAAACTGGTAAAAGCCTTCTGTATTATCCGTCAGTGCTCGATATTGCTGCTCACCAGCATCGGCCAAATCCGCAAACAGTGCTTCATAGCTATCGAGCTGGGCCGGCTGCGCTACAAAGCGTGATGAGCTGGCTTTTAGCGCGCCTGTGATGCCCATGGTTAGCTCAAACACTGCTGTATCTGGGTTGGCGTATTTGGCATAGAGCACTTCGCCTTGTTCGGTAAACTTGATTTGTCCGTTTAATGTACCAGCAGGCTGAGCGGCGATGGCCTGATGAGTTGAGCCGCCGCCGCGACTGACAGAGCCGCCGCGGCCATGAAACAGACGGGTGCTAATACCATATTGGTTGGCAATACGTGTGATGGTCTGCTGGGCGCTATACAGCTGCCAAGCCGAGGTGATAATGCCGCCGTCTTTAGAAGAGTCCGAGTAGCCCAGCATAATCTCTTGAATATTGCCTGAGTGCTCAAGTAGCTCGCGATACAGCGGGTTATCCAGCACCGTTGGCATGATTTTATCGATATTTTTAAGGTCTTCGATGGTTTCAAACAATGGCGCTACCGGCAAGGCGGCAAATAAGTGTCCGTCGTCATCGATACCAGATAAACCAGCAAAACGCATCAGCAGCAGTACTTCTAGCAGCTGACTGGCGTTATTGGTCATCGAGATCACGTAGCTGCCAAAGGTATCGTCGCCGACCAGTTTGCGTAGTTTGGCCACCGACTGCATCAATGCCAGCTGCTCACGGGTTTGCTCGCTTAAATTATCGGTATAAATCAGCGGCGTGCCTGGTTTTTGTAGCAAGCGGGTTAGCCACTCTTGGCGCTCTGCTTCGCTTAGCGCCTTGTAATCGGGCAAGTTGGAGGCACTGGCAAAAATATCGGCAATGACCTCGCCATGATAGCCTGAGTCTTGGCGAATATCAAGCGCGGCCAGATGAAAGCCGCAGGTTTTGATCAAACGGATGGTATCTAACAGTAGCCCTTCGGCATGGGCACTATCATGTGTATTCACGCTTTTGCGAATAAGGCGTAAGTCATCTAACAGTGCGGCCGGCGATAAGTACGCCTCTTTTGCTGCATTCTCGTCAGTGCCTTGACTTTGGATATGTTGGTTGGTCGCTTTTATTTTGGCAAGGATAAGTGACAACAATCTACGGTATGGCTCGTTATTATAATCATCAGGGTTATAACAAAACACCTGCTGGTCCAGCTCACTGTAATCTTGGATGCGCTCATAAATCTCGGGCGCGATGGTAACGATACTATCGCTATGAATGAGCTCGCGGCGCAGCTTTCGGATCAATACTTGATAATGGCGCAGCACCGTATTGGCGTGCATCAACACGGCCATTTCTGTGGTCTCATGAGTGACAAAGGGATTGCCGTCTCTATCGCCGCCGATCCAAGAGCCAAAATTAACAAAAGCGGGCAGCGCATAGTCACTAAGTTCCGGATAAATCTCCACGATTGCGTCTTTGATATTGCGATAGACTTTCGGTATGGCGGTAAAAAGACTGGCGTCAAAATAATGCAGACCATTATTAATCTCATCATAGACCAAGGGTTTACGAGTCCGCACTTCATCTGATGACCACAGTAGATCAATGGTTTCTGCGGTTTTTTGCTTTGCTTGCTCAAAGGCGAGACTGCCCTCAGGATAGGCACCCATGGCATCGGTGTGCTCGTATAGTGTTTGCAGAATATTCATCGTTGTACGGCGACGCGCCTCGGTAGGGTGCGCGGTAAAGACAGGGATAAATTTTAGCTGATCAATGAGCTCTTTGATTTGTTCAGGTTCGATCTGGCGCTCGCGGCATTCTGATAAAGTACGGCGAAAAGAGCCTTCCCAGCTTTGGTTGGACTCCGCGCGCATCACTCGCCGTTGCTCACGTAAGTAGTTTTCTTCAGTCAAATTTGCCAAAAAAAAGTAAATAGAAAACGCGCGAATGACGTTTTTTAGTGTTTGATTGTCTAGCGAGGCGATGAGCTCGATAAGTTGCTGTTTTTTTCCGTCGTTATGCTCGCGTCGCTCTTGGATAAAACCTTGGCGCAAGGTTTCGATAGTGTCTAAGGTCTGTTGGCCAGACTGGCGAGAAATGGCCTCACCTAAAAACGATCCTAATAAACGAATGCGCGCACGCAATACGTCGTTGTCTAATAACATAACTGTCTTCCTTGTCTATAACTAGGGAATATATCCAATAAAGCTTAGATATGGCTATTTTCTTACTTAACGAACAATACGCCCTAGACGGATGAATAAAGACGGCTCGTAAATACAGGTACGAACCGCCTTATACAAAGTAATGCATCAAGCCTTCTATAATGACTATAAGCAATGGTTATAACAATTTTGCTTAATTGAAAATCGGCGCTAGTGTTTACCACAGCTTTGATGTCGGCTGACTTTATTTTATGGCTGTCCTTATAATCTAACTGATAATAGGCCCGAACGCTATCGATATTCTTTGGCTAAAAAATCTATATGACATAGCCCTGAGCGTTAAAGATTTAGCAATATATTTGATGATAAGCAGGTGCTAATAGTTTGGGTAATTGGTTTAACCAAAAATCAACAAGCTTCACGATATATGTGACATAAATCGCGAAGTTTTTAAGTAAGATGAGTGATGAGCACCATGATTGGCATTGCTAGTGGTTGGCAATGCCCGCCGTAGTAGCAGTGAAAGAGCAGCCATAAAAAGTTAAATCATACGTAACCCATAAAATACGAATCGACAGTCGAAGTCACTATATAGGTACAAGGATACAAATACTGGGTTTACGCGCTTTGGATAGTCTCATCAGAGACTATTTCATTCATCAGCTAGGATATATTATGAAAAAGAACCTTGATCATACTGACCCCGCAAACAACATGAATACTGAACATGGTAACGGGGGAGAAACTCATCAGCGTGCAGACGATAATGGTAAAGTTTTAACGACGCAGCAAGGCGTTGCGATTTCTGATAACCAAAACTCATTAAAGGCAGGCGCACGTGGGCCAACTTTGCTAGAAGATTTTGTCCTGCGTGAAAAAATTCATCATTTTGACCATGAGCGTATCCCTGAGCGTATCGTCCATGCGCGTGGTAGCGCGGCACATGGTTATTTTGAGCTGACAGAATCATTAGAAGAATACACGACCGCCAAAATCCTTACAGAAACAGGGAAGCAGACACCTTTATTTACTCGTTTTTCGACCGTGGCTGGCAATAAAGGCTCAAAAGATACGCCCCGCGATGTCCGCGGCTTTGCGGTAAAGATTTATACCGAAGAAGGTAACTGGGATATCGTTGGCAATAATATGCCGATTTTCTTTATTCAAGATGCCATGAAATTCCCAGATTTGGTGCATGCAGTGAAGCCAGAGCCTGATCGCGGCTTTCCGCAGGCAGCATCTGCTCATGATACCTTTTGGGACTTTGTGTCATTAAGTCCTGAGACCATGCACAATGTCATCTGGCTGATGAGTGATCGAGCGCTCCCGCGTAGCTTTAGCATGATGGAAGGCTTTGGCATCCATAGTTATCGTTTGATTAACAAAGACGGCAAAAGTACCTTTGTACGTTTCCATTGGAAACCAGTAGCAGGTGTACAGTCGCTTACTTGGGATGAAGCGGTAAAAATATCTGGTGCTGACCCTGATTATAACCGCCGTGATATGTATGAAGCGATTGAGAACGGTATGTATTTTGAGTGGGAGTTTGGTGTTCAGTTATTCACTGAAGAAGAAGCCAATGAGTTTCCATTTGACCATCTAGATGCGACCAAGCTGATTCCAGAAGAGACGGTACCTGTGAAAATCATCGGTAAAATGGTCTTGAACCGTAACCCCGATAACTTTTTTGCAGAAACGGAGCAAGTAGCATTTTGTCCGTCACATCTGCCGCCTGGTATCGATTTTAGTAATGATCCTCTACTACAAGGTCGTCTATTTAGTTATCTTGATACCCAGCTGTCGCGTTTGGGTTCGCCAAACTTTGCGCAAATCCCTATTAATGCGCCAAAATGTCCGTTTGCCAATAATCAGCAAGACGGCCATATGCAAATGCAAGTCCCCAAGACGCGTACCCTCTATGAGCCACAAAGTCTGGATTTAGATCGTCCACGTGAAAGCGTCAAAAAGGGCTTTGAGTCTTATGCAGAGCGCTTAGATGATAATGTAAAAGGCCGTATTCGCGCGGAGAGCTTTGCAGACCACTATAGCCAGCCGCGTATGTTTTATCGCAGTCAAACCCCAGCTGAGCAGGCACATATTGCGACGGCCTACGCATTTGAGCTGGGTAAAGTAGATACTCCTCATGTACGTACCCGTATGCTCGGCCACCTGCTGCATATCGATGAAGATTTGGCCAAGCGCGTGGCAACTGCCTTGGGTATGGAGTTGCCAGAGCCTGCTGATGCGGCAGCGCCTGTACAAGACATGGCGACATCAGAGGCTGTGCAGACCATCGGCCGTACGCCTAAGAGCTTAAAAGGACGATTGGTGGGTATCTTGGTCGCCGAAGGCTCTAAGCATAGCGAGATTAAAAAGTTCGAAGATGCGGTCAATGCTCAGGGCGGGATGGTAAAAATCGTTGCGCCGAGTAAAGAAGTGAAACTAGATGATGATACTCGCATACAAGCTGAAGAGCGCGTAGCAGGGGCGCCTTCGGTATTCTTTGATGCGGTGGTCAGTATCATCATGCCAGAGCAAGCCAAGAAACTAGCAAAAGACAGCTCGACCTTAGATTGGTTTACTGATGCTTATGTACATTGCAAAGCCATTGCCTACTGCGAAGCGACTGAAGAATACATTTTAAGTAAGTTACCAGTAGAAAAAGACAGCTTTGTCACGCCTCTTGCTGACTTAGATGCCTTTATCGAAAACGCTAAGTCGCGTCTGTGGGAGCGTGAGCCAAAGGTTCGTGACCTTGCATAGTTGACTGATACGGTATCAGTTTTTATCTTCAAACGCTTTATCTTAAACTCAGCCTAAGTGCTGAGTTTTTGCTTTTTTAGGGCTGGGTGCATCAGTGTATGATTTAAAGCTAATATAAGGTGAACTATTTATAGTCACAAGCGTTCACTCAAAGGCATTTTTTTAGTCATAATGAACGCTATACTAAATAGCAAATGGATTTAATAAATGCTCATGGCATTGAATCATGGGTCAGGGAATAAATAATAATGAGCTTATGTGACATTGTACGTTTAGAAGGCTATATTCAAAGTACCTATCTTGCGGTATATCCAGACAAGATTATGCTGTTAGATGGTGGCTGTCGTCCTGATGTGGCGTTGGTGCTTGATTATATAAAAACGACGCTACAACGCCCGCTAACGGATCTAAAGGTGGTGATGGTCACACATATGCACCCTGATCATGCTGGCGGTGCTCTGCAGTTTAAAAAACAGACAGGCTGCCTGATCGTATCAGCAGACAAAAAAACTCAGTGGTATGGCGGTATCGGCGGGCGAGCCATGCATCTCATCGATATGAATTTGGCGCATTATGTGGCGAGACGGCAAGGACGCTCGGCCAAAAATCTTTATTACCCGGCACATCTGAATCCTGATGTGATGGTAAAAGATGGCGACCGCGTGCCTGAGTTTGATGAGTGGCAAGTTCTTGAAACGCCAGGACATACAGATCGTGACTTATCGTTATTTCATCTGCCAAGTCGGCAAGTATATACGGCAGACTTGATCATCAAGCTGCGTCACAAGTTTGTCGCGCCATTTCCTATTTATGATCCAAAACTCTATATCCAGTCGCTACAAAAAATCAAAGCGTTAAAGCCCTCGGTGGTGATGATGGCGCATGGCCGCGAGCTGGCGATAGACGACGCCACTTTTGATATGCTCATCACGCAGGCACCCAAGCATCCGCGTACCATCAAAGACACCATCAAACATAAGCTGCTATGGCGCAAAAACTTTGACTTTACTGTCTTTCCGCGTCGCCGTAAATCTAAGCGATAGTGGTAACAGGCACGCAAAAAAAAGCCCCGTCACTATTAAGTTAGTGATGGGGCTTTTCAAATATGGTGGGCCGACCGCGACTCGAACGCGGGACCAATTGATTAAAAGTCAACTGCTCTACCAACTGAGCTATCGGCCCTGAGCGAGGATAAAATGAAGTGCTACTTCATCCGAGTGCAAGAGAATTTACATTTTCGTAAATTCTAAGAAACTCGATATCAACACTAGGTTTGCATGTTACTGCAAGAGAAAATCCTTTAAATAGGGTTTTCTAATATTTATGCATATAATCAATATATCTGATGCTATGCAAGAATAATTTTCTTAAAAGAAAACTATATAAATCTAAACATCTTAATGATGCTTTTTACTCATTTATCACTACCGGATAGGGCAGAACGATAAACAAGCATCAAGCTAAATATGGTGGGCCGACCGCGACTCGAACGCGGGACCAATTGATTAAAAGTCAACTGCTCTACCAACTGAGCTATCGGCCCTGAGCGAGGATAAAATGAAGTACTACTTCATCCGAGCGCAAGAGAATTTACATTTTCGTAAATTCTAAGAAACTCGATATCAACACTAGGTTTGCATGTTACTGCAAGAGAAAATCCTTTAAATAGAATTTTCTATCAAGCTTATTATCTGAGTATATCGTATTATCAATATTAGCAGAGACATTAAGCTTGGTTTCTCGTTTAGAAAGTTTGTATCCCTAAACGTGAGAGCACATTATATATATTATTATGACAATTACAACCCCACATGATAAAAAAAGTGCAAATCTAGCAGGATTTTTTAGTTTTTTTGCCATTTTTATCATTTTTGCTCTTTTTGACCGTGTGTGTTTGGTCAATGCGTCATTCTGTGTCGCGATTAGTCTCGAGACAGTGCGTCAACAGGATCGAGTTTGGCGGCATTACGGGCTGGTAAAAAGCCAAATACAATTCCAATGAGCGTCGAGCAAATAAAAGCTGCGATAATAGAGGTCGGTGAGTAGATGACTTTAAAGCTATCGCCGCCGATGCGGTTGATCAGCTCACCGATGGCAAATGCCAAACCAATACCCAGTAGTCCTCCTAAAATACAAACCAAAACAGCCTCTATCAAAAACTGCTGCATGATATCGCTTTGCCGTGCCCCAACCGCCATACGCACCCCAATCTCGTTGGTACGTTCGGTCACAGACACCAGCATGATATTCATCACCCCGATACCGCCGACGATCAGTGAAATAACCGCCACTGAAGAGATGAGCAGCGTCATCGTCCCTGTCGTGGCCTCGATGGTCTGGCGAATAGAGTCAGAGTTGATAATCTGAAAGTCCGCCTGACCGTGACGGCCCTCTATTAGCTCGTAAATAGCAGACTCGGCGACACTAGATGAGACGCTGTCATCGAGTAATGCCACAAAACGATCGATATAAGCGCCGCCCGTGATACGGGACATGACGGTGGTATAGGGCATATATATGGTGGGTGTGGTGATGTCAGGGCCAAAGCCGCCATCGTTTTCTGCTAGTACACCAATTACCCGCCCTGGTACGCTACCGATTAGTAGGACCTCACCGATAGGGTTGTCGATGTCGGCAAAAAAAGTCTGCTTGGCGTTGTCGTCGATGATGATGTCCTGACTGCGCATACTGATACTTTTTGCATCAAAACCTTGACCTTGTGCCAGTGTTTCGCCTGTGACTTGCAGGTAGTCTTCGCCGATCCCGTTGACCGTTGCGTCTTCTTGTACACTGCGATAACGAACGCTAGAGGTGCTATTTACTTGCGGACTGACGCTAATGACGTAAGGCTGATTGCCCACAGCTTGCGCATCTTCAGGGGTCAGGTTGTCGTCATTATACCGGCGGCGCGGATCGCCTCTGGGGTAGCCGTCATTGACAGTAATGGTGTTGGTGCCCAATGAGCTGATGTTGGCAAGTATCTGCTGCTGCGAGCCTTGACCGAGGCCGACGATAGAGACCACCGCCGCGATGCCGATGATGATGCCCAGCATGGTGAGTAGGGTACGCATTTTGTGCGCGCGCATGGCGAGCAAGGACATCTTAAAAGCTTCAAGCAAGCGATCAAGAAAGCTTGCCAAGGCGCTTTTGCGGTGGTTACCCAGAATAGGGGCTGGCTGCTGGGTGGTTGGCTGATAATGCTCGGTTTTATAATCTGCAATGATATGGCCGTCTTTTAGTTCAATGACACGTTCGGCTTGCTCGGCAAGATGCGGATCGTGGGTGACCATGATGATGGTATGACCCTGAGCATTGAGGTCATGCAAAATCTCCATCACATCATTGCCGGACTTGCTATCGAGCGCGCCTGTCGGCTCATCGGCCAAAATTACATCACCACCGTTCATCAAGGCTCGAGCGACAGAGACGCGCTGCTGCTGACCGCCTGAGAGCTGATTAGGACGGTTGTCGACTTTATTGCCTAGTCCGAGATCAGTGAGCAGCGCCTCTGCCCGCGTCATACGTGCACTCGTATCCATGCCTGCATAGACGGCAGGGACAGCGACATTATCACGGGCGCTGATGTCGCCTAGCAAATGATAGCGCTGAAAGATAAAGCCGAAGTGCTCACGGCGCAGCTCGGCCAGCTCGTCAGCATCAAGCTGGTTGGCTGATTGTCCATAAATCTTGTACTCTCCCGCTGTTGCTTGGTCCAAGCAGCCCAAGATATTCATCAACGTCGACTTGCCAGAGCCAGACTGACCGATAATCGCGACCATCTCGCCTTGATAAATCGTCAAATCAATATCGTGCAACACGCGAATGGTCTGCTCACCTGCCGCAAACTCCCGAATGATCCCCGACAGCTGCATGATGGGTGTGGTAGGAGGAGCGGCTGCTCGGCTTTTTTTATCAGCTATCAGCGAGCGCTCGCGCGGCTGTAGAGAGGGTTGAGGTGTCATCATAGCAGTGTCTCAATAAGGTCATGAGCTGTGTCATAAAAGCGCTTGTGTGCGTCAGTGCTTGTATGGCCGAGTGAGTTTAAGGCAGATTCAGTCAACATCTACATTCTTGGCGGGCCACCTGCGCGGCGACCACTGCGCAAGCCTTCTGCGTTTTCTGTACTGATGATGACTTCTTCGCCTGCTGTTAGACCACTGAGTATTTGCGCGTTGACGCGGTTGTCGATACCGACTGTGACGGCGCGTTTCTCTACGCTGCCGTCGTCTTTTAACACACGGACAAATTTACTGGTATGCTTGGATGTATTGCTACTCGCTTGGCGGTTGGTTGTATCCGTGGTCTTGCCATCAGCAGGTCCATCATGGATGGCAGCAGAGGGCACCAGCAGTGTGTTTTTTGCTTGATCGATGACGATATAGATCTGCGCGGTCATGTCGATGCGAAATAAACGCTCAGGATTGGGAACTTCAACGTAGCCGACGTAGTAAATGGCGGCGTCGGTGGAGCTAGTCTCGCTGATTTTTTCTGGTGCAGGCTCTATGGCGGTCAAGGTAGCATCGTACTTTTGGTCTGGATTGCCAATGATGTTGAAATAGGCGGGCATGCCAGCTTTAACATTGATGACATCGGCTTCAGAGATTTGCGCGTTGATACGTACGGTCGAGAGGTCGGCAAGGGTGACCAGCGTCGGGGCGGTTTGATTGGCATTGACCGTGGTGCCTTGCTCGGTGGTGATCGAGACGACAGTGCCAGAGATAGGTGCGCGGATAGTGGTATAGCTCAAATCCTCGCGAGCAGTATTGACGTTGGTTTGGGATTTTCTAAGCTCGGCTTGTTGGCTACTGATATCGGCATTGGCAGTCACGATAGCGGCCTTGGCAGTGTCAATTGCCGCGCGTGCATTGTCCACTGCCGCTTTAGCCGTTTGAACCGCTGTGGCTTGGGTGTCGTATTCTTGCTGACTGATGGCGTCAATTTCTACTAAGGATTTTAAGCGGGCAAAGTCAGATTGTGCCTGTTTAAGCTCAGATTGACGACTGGCCAAATCGGCATAAGCGCTTTTTAAGTTGGCACGTTTACTTAATACATCTGCCTGAGCGCTTTGTAATGCTGCTGCGCTTTGCTCTAGTGTGGCTTGTTGATTGTCTAAGGCATTTCGTTGCGTGACTTGGTCAATTTGAGCAATCAAATCACCTTGCTGGACTTGGTCGCCAATATCGACATACAGCTTTTTGACTTCACCAGAAACCTGCGCGCCAACCTCAACCGTATTTAGCGCTTTGACCTTGCCTGATGCCATGACATTGTTTTCGATATCACCGACCTTTACCTTCGCCGTTAAATAGTTAGGCGCTGTTTCTTTTGGCATAAAAAAACGATAGGCCAGCGCGCCGAATACGACGATGACCAAAGCGGCCACTGCCCATTTGATCGCGGGTTTTTTGCTTATTTTGCCCATGACAACTATCCAATCACAATAAAATCAAGAGTAGCTATAGTAGAGGCTTGCTACGCAGAAAGGAATGATAATTATTTTAAGAAAGGTTAAGGAGGGTCGAGAAAACCAAATCTGCCACTCGACTGTGGCGGATTTGGCCGTCGTTTATGCAAGTAAGTCGTTTATGGAAGCAAATTAGGGGTGGCGGCCAAACGAAAGGAGAGGTGTGTTAATTGCTAAATAAGCGTTTGCCGGACAGCTCAAGCGCTGCTTGTAATAATAACTCCCACGCAGGCTGATGGACAAGTCCTTTGATGGCTTGGTCGCAGCGATAAAGCAGCGCCGGCCATTGCGCGGTCTGCGCCTTTGACTGGCGACGACACGTCTGCTGATATAAGCCTTGTTTGCTGCGCCAAATGCCGAGCGCCTGTGGGTCTTGTCCATCTAGCAGCTGCATAATCTGGCGCATGTCTTTACTGATTGCCCACAGTACCAACGTCGTCGGCTCATCGGTGGCCTTGAGCTGCGTGATGATTTTGACTACCTGCGCGCTGTTGCCAGCCAGCATGGCATCGGATAAATCAAAGACACTAAACTGAGCATCACTGACCAGCGCGGCTTGTAGATCATCAATATCTAATGCGACGTTTTCGGTAGGAGCTTTGCCGTCAGTTGAGCTGATAGAGTGACGGGCTGATTGTTGATGAGTAGTCGCCGCAGGTGTGAGCTGCGGCGCAAACAGATAAGAGAGCCGCCATAAGGTTTGATAGGCGCTTAGCAGATGGTGCTCGGTATGCGACATCAGCAGCTGCCACGCTTCTTGTGACAGCGTGAGGCCAAACTGCTGGGCCTGTATCTGTAATAACTGCTGACGCTGCTGCTCATTGTACAAGTTGCAATCAATCACATGACCGTACTGAGCAAACGGCGCAAACCATTTGCTGCTCTGGCTGCGCTTGTCTTGCTTAGGCGTGAGCCATAGCAGGCTGTGACTGTGCGTGCCTGCTTGTGCCTCGATAGCAAAACGTTCGAGCGCGGCAATGACGGCTTTATCAGGTTTGTGATTGCCTGTCACAATCAGCGCACTGGCATCGTCAAACAACGACTGACTGCCAAGCTCGGATAGCACTTCTTGCCAGCTTTTGACTGACACCAGCTCGATGCGTTTGATGGCATAGTTTTGCGCGCGCCAGTGCGGACGCATGGCATCGATAAGCCATTGACTGAGTAACGGCTCATCACCGTGTGCCAGCCACAAGCCAGCTACTGCCGCCGCGGGTTGTAGTAGTTTTGGATAGGCTTGGATAAAAGTATCTTGCATAGGCTGAGGATACACAGGTTAAAAAAAAGAAGAAAAGAGCGGCGTTACATTATCATGAAAAATGACGAAGCATTCCTACAGACTTATAGAATTACTGGGCGTTTGGCACCATCACGGTGGGCGCAGTGGCGCTGTTTATCATGGGTACTGCCTGCTTACCAGCAGGTGGCACTTTGGGTAAGGAGATAGCGACGTATTGATCCGTGATACGGCGTGCCAAGCGCTCATAGAGCCAGTCACGAATCTGATCGCCTTGCTGATCGTCAGTGCTGACCGAGGCTTCGTTGTACTGATAGCTGCGATCGACTTGGATGGCGTTTTTGAGTATCACAGGTTTGCCATTTTCAAAAGTTTGATAGCTGACATCGGCTGAGAGCACCAAACGAATTTCTGTCAAAACCCCAACCAGCTCATAACGCTTAAATTGCACATTGCTGATATCGATGACGGCGATGGGCTCTGCATGTGCTTGTCGATTGTTACGTGCCACCTCATCTAAGGTCGTATTGCTCATGACTTCCGCGCCTAGGGTTTTTAGGCGCTGAGTCAATGGCAGCTTTAACGGAAACGACGTGCGATCATCCTCGATAATGACCGCTGTTTTGGCCACATCGAGCAGCATCGGCGTTTCATAACCGCGCAGCTGAAAGCCGCAGCCACTCAGTGCAGTGGTGGCACCGAGTACGGTCATCATCGGCAAGGCGGCCAGTAATGCTGTTGCAAGTTTTCGTCCGCTGGTCGATGATTGTGACGGTACCGCTCGGTGCTTATACGACATAATCGCTATCCTTTAATGATAAAAAGCTTGGGAAGTGTCCTCAAATCCTTGTCTTTGGCCTAGTGAGGCAGTAAAGGCCGCTATCGATGGAGGTAAGGACACGCCCTAACGTAATAAAGACGCATCGCCTAGTAGTGCTAGCGGGTAGCGCCTAGCTAAAGACGATGTACTAGCCTGCGACCACGATATTGACCAGCTTATTGGGTACGACGATCTCTTTTTTGATGTCCCCTGTCAAAAACTTGGCCACACCCTCAAGTGCGCGTGCTTGCGCTTTTAGCTGCTCAGGGTCGCTGTTGGGGGCGACATCCATTTTGCCGCGCATCTTACCATTGACCTGCACCACCATGGTGATGGTGTCTTGTACCAGTGCGCGCTCGTCGACAGCAGGGTAGCTTAAGTTGAGCGTATCGACACCCAGCTGCTCAAGCAAGTGCTCGCCGACGTGCGGTGCGTAGGCAGATAGCATAATCAACAAATCAATCAATGCTTCGTGCTGTACTTGCAGGTCTTGTTCACTGCTGGCTTTAAAACCAGTCAGCTCATTGGCAAGCTCCATAAGGCTTGAGACTGGCGTGTTTAGCGCCAAGCGCTCGCCTAGGTCACTGTCAATCTTGGCGATGGTTTCGTGAGTCTTACGGCGTAAGTTTTTCGCCTCTTTGCTAAGATGCTCTGTGTTTAATGCTTCGTTACTGAGCGTGGCTTTATTTAATGCATCAGGGCTTAGGTTTGCAGCCGCTAGGGCTTGCATATGGTCGGTTGCGATGCGCCATACTTTTTTAACGAAGTTATAAGGGCCTTTTAGCGCGTCATCTGACCACTCAAGCGTCTGGTCGGCAGGGGCGGTAAATAGCGTGTACAAACGTACGGTATCCGCGCCATATTTATCAATGGTGATTTGTGGATCGACACCGTTATTTTTTGATTTGGACATTTTTTCTATTTTGCCGATGGTGACAGGCTGTCCATCAGATTTTAGTGTCGCTTTAACTGGCTGACCGCGCTCGTTGTAGTCGATATCGACATCTTCGGTGAAGTAGTAAGTGGTGCTACCGTCAGCGTTGCGGCGGTAAAAAGTGCCCGCGAGCACCATGCCTTGCGTCATCAAGTTGGCAAATGGCTCATTGCCTGATACCAGGTTTTCGTCGCGCATGAGCTTATGGAAGAAACGCGCATAAAGTAGATGCATGACCGCGTGCTCGACACCGCCGATGTATTGATCGACAGGCAGCCATTTATTGGCGGCAGCTTTATTGACCATATTTTGTGTGTCGTTTGGACTGGCAAAGCGTGCGTAGTACCAGCTCGACTCAACGAAGGTGTCAAAGGTATCGGTCTCGCGCTCAGCTGGGTTGCCGCACTTTGGACAAGTGGTGTTGACAAACTCTGGCATGCTTTTGAGCGGGTTGCCGCGGCCATCAGGGACGACATCCGTTGGCAGTACGACAGGT
This sequence comes from Psychrobacter sp. CAM01, assembly GCF_032842965.1. NCBI lineage: Bacteria > Pseudomonadati > Pseudomonadota > Gammaproteobacteria > Moraxellales > Moraxellaceae > Psychrobacter > Psychrobacter sp. CAM01. The sequence goes on along the minus strand of NZ_JAWJBL010000001.1, from coordinate 193,331 downwards.
AGGTCTTGCTCTTCGACAGGCACCGTGCCGCAGTGCTCACAGTTGATCATTGGGATAGGGCAGCCCCAATAGCGCTGACGCGAGACGCCCCAGTCACGCAGACGATACTGGATTTTTTTCTTCGCAAGCTGTTGTGGCTCAAGTTTGGCAAGCATTGCCTCAAACGCTTGATCAAAATCCAAGCCGTCAAATTCGCCTGAGTTCACCAAGGTATTACGCTCAGTATAAGCAAGGTTTGGTTCAGAGCCGTCCGCTTGAGCCGCAGCAAGGACGGATGCTTCAAAGTCTGCAGGCGACTGGATGACTTGCTTGATAGGTAGGCTGTATTTGGTCGCAAACTCATAATCGCGCTCATCGTGCGCTGGTACTGCCATCACTGCGCCTGAGCCGTAGCTCATCAAGACATAGTTGGCAACCCACACAGGGACTTCTTCACCAGTGAGAGGATGGGTCACGGTCAGGCCTGTATCCATGCCGATTTTTTCGGCTTTGGCCAGATCCGCTTCGGCAACCGAGCCTTTTTTGCACAGCGCACAGAACTGAGCGATGGCGTCATCATGCTCAGAGGCGTACTGCGCTAACGGATGCTCAGCGGCAACGGCGACATAAGTGACGCCCATCAAGGTATCAGGGCGAGTGGTAAACACTTCTAAGGTGTTGCGTTCGCCGGCAAGCTCATAAGGGAAGTGTACTTCCATACCCGCGCTACGGCCGATCCAGTTGCGCTGCATGGTCAGAACTTCAGATGGCCAATGACCCTCTAGCTGGTCTAAATCATCGAGCAGCTCATCGGCATAATCGGTGATATTAAAGTAATACATCGGGATGTCGCGCTTCTCAACGGGCGCGCCACTACGCCAGCCTTTGCCATCGATGACTTGCTCGTTGGCAAGGACGGTGTTGTCGACCGGATCCCAGTTGACGGTAGAGAGTTTTTTGTAGACCAAGCCTTTTTTGTAGAGCTGCAAAAACAACCACTGCTCCCACTGATAATACTCAGGGCTACAAGTGGCAAACTCACGTGACCAGTCGATAGATAAACCGAGCAGTTTTAGCTGGGCGCGCATGTTGTCGATGTTGGCAAATGTCCAAGCAGCAGGCGGTGTTTGGTTGGCGATGGCGGCGTTTTCCGCTGGCAGGCCAAAGCCATCCCAGCCCATTGGCTGCATGACATCAAAGCCTTTGAGGCGATAATAACGGCTGAGTACATCAGAGATGGTATAGTTACGCACGTGTCCCATGTGCAGCTTGCCACTTGGGTACGGAAACATCGACAGCATATAGCGACTTGGCTTGTCGCTTGGCTCATTGCTCACTTCATAGCGTTTGTCCGTTGCCCACTTGGCTTGTTGTGCCGCTTCGATCAGCTGCGGTTGGTATTGGGTATGGTCTATAGAAGTATTGTTGGTCTGATTGGTATTAGCAGTTTCTGCTGTCACGGCGTTGCTCATAGTCGGCTCGAAATTGATGATTACAGATAAATTGGGTAAAACAAAATAATGCCATAGCATAGCGTAATTTGGCAAAAATTGCGATGGTATGATAACGCGTTTGCGCGCTGTCACGACGACAGGTTGGCAAGTTGGGGGAAAGGCATCATAGTAGCGACAGGAGGTTTTTGTTTAATAAACCAAAAATTAACCGGCTTCGGTATAATACAGCGACTAATGATTATGGATTGGGAGTTTTTATGAGCATCACTGTTTATGGTATCAAATCTTGTAGTACCATGAAAAAAGCGTTTACCAAGCTTGAGGAGTTGGGTGTCAGCTATGAGTTTCATGATTATAAAAAGCAGGGTATTGATAAAGAGAGCGTAGAGCGTTGGGTAGATGCGCTAGGTATCGATAAAGTGCTAAACAAGCGTGGTACCACATGGCGAAAGCTGACGGATGAGCAAAAGCAAGCCGCTGCTGATAGTGTAGACAAAGCGATAGATTTGCTGGTAGAAAACACCAGCATGATTAAGCGTCCGATTGTGGAAGGTCAGATTGACGATAAAAATCAAGGTCAGCCAATATTGTTGTGCGGCTTTGATGAAGCTGAGTTTGAGGCGGTTTTTTATAAATAATTTTTATAAAAAAGCTGTCACTTTGACAAATAATAAACTATGCTCTCATAGGTAGAATTAAGTTTACTAATTCATAGGGTTTATTGAATATTCAGATGTGCTACCAGCACGATATCTGAATATTCAATAGACCCTAATGTTCGAGGATAGAATGATGAAAAAATTATTACTGATGGCTACGCTTGCAGCAACACCTATAATGGCCACAAGCGTACAGGCGGCAGACTCATCAACTAAAGTAACCTTTGCAAAAGACAGCTATTGCGGTAACTTTACAGGCAATATCAAAGATGGAAAAGTGTTTCGTTTATGGCTTGCAGCAGACCAGAATTTAGTAATTCGTAATGTCGGCGATGATCGCATCAATGTGGCTTACGTCTCAGGGCCAAGTGGTCGATTGGACGGTGACCGCTATGATAATGAAACGTCTTATATTACTGAGAGCAAAGGCAATCACTATATGAAGGTTTATGGCAATAGTTACCATAGTTCTGTTGAGTTCTGTGCTTATTAAATTCATCTTGTTTGAATGAATGTTGATGGGTCATAAAATTGATAGACAGTTAAAAAGCCCAAGCTTAGAGTCTAAGCTCGGGCTTTATAATACCTACGATAAACCAAATCGCACTGAAGCACCAAATAATGAGCACGTAAAGACGAATTTGCTCTGCTGTCCAATCAAGCGCAAACCACTCAATCATAAAGAACGACTTCCAGCCTTCTATCCAGCGCGCACCGCCGTAGCCAATAATCCACCAGCAATATAGGCTCTCTAAAACAAACAGTAGGCACCACAGCCACAGCGGCATGATCGACTCCTCAAGAAGTTAAAGCATGGCCGCATCAAGGTCACGACTGATTAAGGTACCGACGCCTTCGTTGGTAAAAATCTCCAGTAAGGTCGCATGAGGCACACGACCATCGACGATAACCGCACTTTTGACACCGCCACGTACCGCATCGAGCGCGCATCCTATTTTAGGAATCATACCACCTGAAATGGTGCCATCTGCGATCAGGCTATCGACAGTTTTTGGTGTCAGGCCCGTTACCACTTTACCATCACGGCCCAAGACGCCTTTGATGTTAGTTAAGAGCATGAGTTTTTCTGCTTGCAAAAACTCTGCCACTTTACCGGCCACCAAGTCGGCATTGATATTGTACGTATGCCCTTCGCTATCGACGCCAAGTGGGGCGATGACAGGGATGAAGTCGGAGGCAATAAGCATATTTATCACGTCTTTGTTGACGCTCACCACATCACCGACGAACCCTAAATCCACAGGTACAGCGACGCCATCGGTACCTATTTTGTCCATCATCAGTTTTTTTGCTTGGATTAAGTTGGCATCTTTACCAGTTAGGCCGATAGCGCGGCCGCCGTGTTTGTTGATGAGACTGACGATAGATTTGTTGACGCTGCCGCCTAGCACCATCTCGACGACATCCATGGTGCTTTTGTCAGTGACACGCATGCCATCGATGCGATCAGACTGCCGCCCCAGCTCTTTTAGCAGGTTGTCTACCTGCGGGCCGCCGCCATGAACGACGACAGGATGCATGCCAACGGTTTTGAGTAAGACGATATCACGGGCAAAGGAGCTCTCAAGCGCAGGGTCAGTCATGGCGTTGCCGCCGTATTTGACCACGATGATCTTATCGACAAAGCGCTGAATATAAGGCAGGGCAGTGGTCAATACTTCAGCGGTGATTTTGGCATCGTCTAGATTAAGCGTCATTACAAACTCCTACGGTAAAGGTACAGGGTAAAAAATATAAGCCAAAAAAGTGGGGGTGATAAGTTATTCAGCAGCAATCGCGATGATTTGCTCTGCCAGTCTTTGATCAAAGGGTCGGCACAAAGCGGCAAATCTGTTTTGTACTTCTTTTAAATCGTCAAGACTATCACCTGCAAAGCGCGCGGTCAGGTGATGACTGGTATTGGACTGCCGCAATACGCCAAAACCATGCGCAAAATCCAAGCGCACACCGTCGATACAGCTCAGCCTCGTGCCGATAGGCAATAACTGACGCGCCTGCGTTAAGGTGATAGCGGGCAGTTGCGCACAATCACAAGACGAGCGCTCATTAGCAACCGTGTGACTGCAGGCGGGATTGACCAAACAATGTTTTTGAGACTCTGCTGTATCTGACTGCTCGCGGGCTGCATCCATGAGCTGCTGTATGTACTGACAAAAAACCTGTAGCTGCGTCACGATAGAGCGCTCGCGCGTGAGGGCAGGCGGTATTGGCAGATAATGATCGGCGGTACTGACCATCGTAGGCAGGCTTTGGGTGATAGCTGCTAAGGAGGTTTGGGTAGCATCGTCCGGCTGAGCGGCCAATCCATGTAATAATCGTAAAGCCGCGTACATGGCATCATCATAAGCGATAAAATGCTTATCATTAAAAATAAAATGCCCTGATAGCTCGCCTGCAAAGACAATGCGGCTATCGGTATGCTGCATCTGCTGGCGCATCAGACTGCTCCCCGTCCGGCTTACGATAGGCTCAGCGCCCAGCTCGGCCAGCAATGCAGGCAGATGGTGAGAGCACTTAATATCAAACAGTACTTGAGGCACCGCAGTTGAGGCTGGATTAGGCGCGCTATCGCAGAGCGCGGATTTTGCCAGTAGATACAACAAATGATCCGGCATCACTGTCTTGCCATTTTCATCGACGACCATCAGCCTATCGCCATCGCCATCGAACGCCAGTCCGATATCGGCTTTGTGCGCAGTGACCGCTTGCTGCAACTGTTTGAGCCGACTTGGTTCAGTAGGGTCGGGGTTACCTAAAGGAAAATGGCCGTCTGCTGTATCATTAAGCATGATAACGCTCTGAAAAAAACGCTGAAATAAAGGCTGAGCGATGTGACTGGTCGCCCCGTGCATACAGTCGATCACTACCGTCAGCTCAAGCTTGGGCGCAGCATGGCGCCAGTCGCTGCATGGCTGCTGGGCTGTGCTGTGTTGTCCGTGAGGGTGCGATGCTTTATCACAGGCCTGCTCACCACTTATAGGGTATAGAGGGTATAGCTGGCTAAAAACATGATAAATGGCGTCGATATAGCCATGACTCACTTGCTCCGTTGGCAGATGCCCAGTCGAACCTATCGCTGCAGTCAGAGCAAGCTGCGTATCAGGAGGCGCTAGCTGCTGATAGAGCGCCTGAATCTCAGCACAGCTAGGGGACTGATGGTTTACCAGCCATTTTATACCTAAGATATCTTTGGCCGAGTGACTGGCGGTCACCATGATGCCATGTCCCTGATATTGCGCCGCCCAATATGCCATCATCGGCGTGGTCACCAAACCGAGCTGAATGACATGCAGGCCATGCTGTGCCAAGATAGTCGCTAAGGTATGTGCGATGTCATCACTGCTGCAGCGCACATCGTAGCCGATGACGACGATGCTTTGTTTGTTGGTATTGTTTATGGTATTAGGAAGGATATGCTGCTGATCAATGCTGTGCTGATCAGTGTTTGACTGACTGATATTTGACGGATCGACATTTGCCAAAACATCCATATCAGCGCTGGTGTCTCGGTATTCGGCAGTTTGATACAGATGGGCAAAAGCGTGCCCCAACGCTTGAATAAAATCGGTGGTAAAATGCTGACGCGGCCCGCGAATATCATAAGCACGAAATAAGGATTGCTGCGCAGCAAAAGATGGCATCGCTTACTCTCCTTATGGCGTGATAGTTAAAATAGTAGAGGTTTTCTAGGGGCTGTCTTCCATTCAAGCGACAGTCATTAAATAGTCAAAAAGCAAGTCGGTCTACTGGCGACCTGAATGACCAAAACCGCCCGCGCCGCGCGCACTGGTATCGCTAAACTCTGACACCACGGTAAACTCAGGACGAGCGACAGGGACGACGATATACTGCGCCATACGCTCTGCTGGGTTTAATACAAAATCCTCACCGCTGCGATTCCAGATACTGACCATCAGCTCGCCTTGGTAGTCGGCATCGATCAAACCCACCAAATTCCCCAAAACAATACCGTGCTTATGGCCCAGCCCTGAGCGCGGCAGAATCATCCCAGCATAGTTAGGGTCCTCGATATACACAGCCAGACCTGTACCGACAAGATGTGTTTCCCCGGCTTCGATGGTCAAAGGCGCATCGATACAGGCGCGCAAATCAATACCAGCACTGCCATCGGTTGCACGTGTCGGCAAAGAAAATGCTTTGTCTTCAACGATTTTCGGGTTTAACACTTTTACTTGTACAGCTTGCATAACACACTCACTCAACGATTGGATAGGTTGTAAATTAAATTCAAAAAAATGCCTGATTCAGGCGAAGCCGATTGGCTTTGTAAAAACAAAAAAGTCAATGACTACTACATGACTGTTTTGGTGCTCAATCACAGTATCAGCACACTTGCTAGGCCCAAAAACGACATAAAACCGACAATATCAGTGACGGTGGTCAAAATCACTGACGCTGATAGAGCAGGGTCGATATTCATGCGTTTTAGGAGTAAAGGAATGCTAATGCCTGAAACATTGGCTGCAGTCATATTGATGGCGATTGCCAAGCCAATGACCGCACTGATCTTGATATCATGAAACCACAATTGGGCGATAATCGCCATGATGATTGCCCATATCATACCGTTTATCGCGCCGACCCACAGCTCTTTATTCAGTAGCCATAAACGGTTGGAGCCACCAATTTGACCCATCGCTATACCACGAATGACGACTGTTAAGGTTTGCGAGCCAGCGATACCGCCCATACTGGCAACCACGGGCATTAAAATCGCCAGCGCTACCACTTTTGCCAACACCGCCTCAAACTGACCGATGACCGCCGCCGCCAATAGCGCGGTACACAGGTTGATACCGAGCCAGATACTACGGCTTTTGGCGCTGGTCAAGATAGGAGCAAACAGCTCCTCATCTTGGCTGACACCTGCGAGGTTTTTCATGGTGCTATCGACATCATCCTGGATAATCTCCATGATGTCCTCGCCATTCAACTGACCGACCAGCTCGCCATGGCTGTTGATGACAGGGGCAAAACGAATGTCTTCTGAGCGAAAAATCGCCGCCGCATCGGTGATATCGAGGCGATCATTGATGGTGACGGCAGGGTCGATAAGCGCTGAAACCAAAGTCGTTTGATCATGTTTGATCAAATCCACCAAGCTTAGCAGCCCAAGCAACTGCTGGCTTTGATCGACGACCAACAGCTCTTGGCTTTCGTCATCGAGCAGATCGTCATTGTCGCGCAGCCAGTCTTGTACCTCAGCCAGCGTAATGTCGTCTCTGACCTGAATGAGATCAGGGTCCATATAGCTACCGACTTCCCAATCGACATAGGTGTCGAGCTTATTGACCTGCACACGGATATCTTCGTCCAGCGTCGCCATCACCGAGGTGCGGACGCTGTCGGTCACCGTGTCCAAAATCTCTGAGATGTCTTGGGCATCTAGGTCTTGTGTAAAAAGCGATATCTCTTTGGAGGAGATGTTTTCCATCAACGGCTGGCGCGTATCGACTTCTAGCTCGGCCAGCACCTCACCTTTGATATTATCGGGTACTTGCTCCCAAATCAGCAGGCGGTTTTGTGCTGGAAAAGACTCAAGTAAGCTGGCAATTTCATATTCTGACTGCTTTTCTAAAAACGCGGTAATGTCCTCAAATGCCCTGTCAGCCACCAGACCTTGTAAATACAGCAGCTTGTACTCAGCGCTATACTCTGCAGGATTGTAATCTCCTTGCAGGGTCGATGGTCGTTCTTGTTCAGGCGGTGGCGTAGGCATAAAGGTTCCAATGTTTTTTACAAATGCTAGAACAGGTACTAGGGCGTGTTTTTAATTCACTCGGTAGTTGTCTCATCACTCAGCCATGTCGATGTTTTTTGTGCTGTGCCCTTATAATAACAAAGACGGAGACGAGCTGCGCTCGCTGAACGTTTAGTAACCGTTAACGATTGCCCAATAATGCCCGAATATTGGCCAAATATTCATCAGCGACTTTTTCAGGGTCTTTGCTGGCTTTTTTCTTTTTGGCTTTGGCAGGCCAGTCGATATGATCCTCTGGCAGCTCATCTAAAAACCGCGACTCGGAGGTGACGCGCATTTGTCCACCAGCGCGGCGCTGGGTTGCCAGCGTCAGCGTCAGCTCACGGCGCGCGCGGGTGATGCCCACGTACATCAAACGCCGCTCTTCTTCGATGGTCTCACTGATGATAGAGTTGCGATGCGGCAGCATTTCTTCTTCTAACCCCATGATATAGACAAAATCAAACTCCAAGCCTTTGGCCGCGTGCAGGGTCATCAGATTGACTTTATTGGTGTTTTCTTCTTCTTGCTGCTGCTCGAGCATATCGAGCAATACCAGCTTGCGAATGATGGTATCAATGGTGCGATCTTCATCGTCTTCTGCGCGGTTGATCAGCGACTGAATACTGGTGTAGAGCATGTCGATATTGTCAAGGCGGTTTTTTTCTTGCTGCGGCGTCTTGGCGTCGCTGCGGACAAAGTCGATATAGCCTGTCTCATCAATCATCTGGCGCACGATGGGCACAGGGTCAGGGTGCTGATCCAGCTCGCGGGTATAGTGCTCGATAAACTCGCCAAACTCCTTTATCGTACCATAGGCTTTGGATGGCAATACGTGCGAAAGGCCCGCATGGGTACAAGAGGCGAGTAGGGAGATGCTATGCTCTTGGGCAAATAAGCCTAACTTCTCAAGCGTCGCAGGGCCCATACCGCGTTTGGGCGTATTGATGATACGCAAAAACGCACTGTCATCTTCTGGGTTTAATATCAGGCGCAGGTAACCCATGATGTCTTTGATTTCACTGCGTGCAAAAAACGACTGACCGCCAGAAAGCTTATAGGGCACTTGCAATTGGCGCAACTGTGCCTCGAGCATACGTGCTTGGAAGTTACTGCGATAAAGCACCGCGTATTGCTCCCACTCATTGCCAAAGCGCAGCTTGTGTGTGACGATTTCTTTGGCGACGCGCTCGGCCTCGTCATCGTCATTACGGCAGTTGATGATGCGGATCTTTTCACCTTGACCTTTATCCGACCAGAGCTTTTTTTCAAATAAATGCTCGTTGTTAAGAATTACCGCGTTGGCTGAGGTCAAGATACGGGTAGTCGAGCGATAGTTTTGCTCGAGCATGACGATTTTTAGTTTGGGAAAATCTTCTTTGAGCAGTGCCATGTTTTCAGGTTTGGCACCGCGCCACGCATAGATCGACTGGTCGTCATCGCCGACCACGGTAAAGCGACCTTGCGGCCCGACCAAGTATTTGATCATCTCGTACTGGGCGGTGTTGGTATCTTGATACTCATCGACCAATAAGTAGCGAATGCGGTTTTGCCATTTGTCGCGCAGCTCCCTGTTTTCACGCAGTATCTTGGTCGGCAAGACGATCAAATCATCAAAGTCCACAGCGTTATACGCGCGCAGATTGCGCTCATATAAACCATATAGCGTGGCAAAAATCATGTCCTCTGGATCGTCCAACGTCTCCATCGCCTTATCCGGCTCAATCAAGTCGTTTTTCCAGTCTGAGATCATCTTGATGGCTTTGCCGACCAGCTCACGACTCTCAGCACCGCTTAGGTTGTCGCGCATCATCAGCTCCATCAACAGGCGCTTACTGTCGTCGCTGTCCATGATAGAAAAATTGCCCTTGAGCGGCGTATGCATCAGCTCATAACGCAAAAACTGTAGACCAAATTGGTGAAAGGTTGAGACTGTCAGACCACGCATCTTTTCGCTAGGGAGTAGCTTGCTGACACGCGCCTTCATCTCGCGCGCCGCCTTGTTGGTAAAGGTCACCGCGGTGATACGCTCCGCTGGCATGTTGCACTCTTCAATTAGATACGCAATCTTGCGGGTGATCACTGATGTCTTGCCAGAGCCGGCACCCGCCAGCACCAGTAGTGGGCCTGAGACGTAGAGCATGGCCTCGGATTGTTTGGGATTGAGTTGACTCATAACGTGACCTGTAAGACAAAAGCAAAAGATAAAATATCGTCGATTCTAAATAAAAGCGTCATGCGTTTATTGACCAGAAAGGCCGATAAAAATTTTCTGGCGTGCTATGCCGCTGCAGACAGAGGCTGCAAAAATTTCTATCAGCCTTGCTATAACATTTTATAGTGAACTGGCTATAGCGGTATAAACACTGTACCGACAGCCACTGGATAAAAATAAACCATCACTGTCATCTAAGAGGGACAAACAAGTATTGCCAATATATGCTAAGATTTTTCATCAGATATCGTGCTGTAGGTTTATCATTACCAAAGATGATTGAGACGCTGCCAAAGGTGTCTTTGTGCCAATGGCGAGACATCATTAAAATTCGGTGAGGTATTATAAAGCAAAAACAACGACTTTGGGGAGGAGATGGACGCGCAGAGATGCCAAGTAAAGCCAAGCGGTTTTGCTTAACAATGATATGATATCAATCATAAGTAAAAGTTATGGATTTGGGGTTAATATAAGGTAACGTCTATATCATAATTTATAATAAAAAAAACATATTTTTTTTATAGAGAAAGTGACCGTTCAATACAGTTAAAAACTAGCTTTTGGGCACTGAAATGCGTATAGTACGTAAATAATTTATGCCAGTTGTCTCGTCCATTGTTGACTACGTGTAATGAGTTATTAAATCAATTAAGTAAGCAGTGCGATATGATATTGATTTAATAAGTTGATCTTACGTTGTTACAAGCGGGGTTAGACGACCAGCTTGCTCCGTATGTCTAGCGGAACCTCTACAGTTGGTCATATCTGACATCGTCGTCAATACACTTGATAATTGGCTATTACCAGCACAGTACCTAATATGGTTATTTAGTCGTTACTTAAATACAGTGGCTCAATGACAGTCGCTTTGTGTTTTCGTCTGCGTCAAGCCTGCCGCCCACCGACCCTTGTTGGTCAGTCTCTGCGCGGCGCTTGACACTCGATTGGGTGAGGAGCACGTATTATCATGTCTGCTTTTAATTGGTCAGCAATTGCTTTTATCTTAGCCGCCATTGGGCTGGTTGTTTTTATGCTGGTCGTGCCGCGTTTGCTTGGCGGTCGCTCTCAAGGCTCACAAAAAGAAGAAGTATTTGAAGCGGGTGTTGTCGGAGCAGGCAACGCCCGTATTCGTCTGTCTGCCAAATTTTATTTGGTGGCGATTTTCTTTGTGATTTTCGATTTAGAGGCGCTTTATCTTTATGCGTATGCCGTTTCAGTGCGTGAAGCAGGCTGGTTAGGGTTTGCCGCCGCCGCTATCTTTATCACAATCTTAATCATTGGTCTGATATATGAGCTGAGTCTGGGCGCGATGAACTGGGCACCAGCGGACAAGCGCCGCAAAAAACCTCGGCTACATGCAGCGCCAGCTGGATTTAATTTGGCAGACATCACCCGTTTTGATGGGGCGCACGAGCTGATGGTCGATCCGACAGGTAAAGTCCCAGCGCAGTCATCAGGGCAGATCAACGTCTCAAACAATATCGAGACCAATCGTCGCCATCTACAAAATATCGATCATATCAATACCACGGGCAATGTGACCTCCGTGGATTTTGCCACGTCTGCGCAAAAAGACAGTGTTGAGCGTTAAGACGGTCAAGCTGTACAAAACCTTAGGGTTTTATGATGGTATATCAATGATCACTTATGAATAATGGGCGCGCGCGGTGGCAAGAAGGTAGTCCTGCAGTGCCCCATATAAAGGTTGTATGTTATGAAATACACATTAACAAAAGCCAACCCTGATGCAGATACCTATCCTGCTCAGACCAGTCAAACAGTCAATGACCCTATCGAAGATGAAGTCAATAAAAACGTCTTTATGGGTCGTCTCGAAGACCTTGTCCATTCAACAGCAAACTGGGGTCGCAAGCACTCGCTTTGGCCATTTAACTTTGGTACCTCTTGCTGTTATGTCGAATATGCCACCACGTTAACTGCGGTTCATGACTTGTCGCGCTTTGGTGCCGAAGTCATTCGCGCCTCGCCGCGTCAGGCCGATGTGATGATCGTTGCTGGGACTTGTTTTGTCAAAATGGCCCCTGTTATCCAGCGTCTTTATGAGCAAATGCTAGAGCCAAAGTGGGTCATATCAATGGGTGCCTGCGCCAACTCAGGCGGTATGTATGACATCTACTCTGTCGTACAGGGCGTGGATAAGATCATCCCTGTCGACGTTTATGTGCCAGGTTGTCCACCGCGTCCAGAAGCGCTGATTCAGGGGCTGATGCTGCTACAAGAGTCTATTACCAAAGAGCGCCGTCCGCTGGGTGTCCATGTCAATGAGCAGGGTATCTACCAGCCGCAAATGACGCCTGAGCGCGATCGCAAACAGGCAGACCGTATCGCGGTAAAAAACCTGCGCAGCCCAGACAGTATCTAAGCGCGCTGTTAGCGCCAGCGGTTATGTAGTCTGGCTAGGGTTTTATCGTTAATAATTCGTAGACGTGCTCAATACGCGTACGCCCATCACAGTTCGGTTATGATTAACATCGTTTAGTTATGATTAATGAAGGAATACATCATTCATGGTCACGGTAGTCGAAAACACAGATCCTAACAATAGGGGTCCTAAGAGCAAGCCTGCTCCAGCAGTCATCCAAGAGCTTACCCATAAATATGCTGGCAAGTTTGTGGTGCAGCATACGGTTGATGAGATTCCAACGGTGTGGGTGGCGCGCGCAGATTTGCTTGAGATATTGTTATTCTTGCGCAAGTTGCCCAAGCCCTATGTCATGCTATTTGACTTATCCGCGATAGATGAGCGGTTGCGCCAGCACCGTGCAGGTCTGCCAGATAGCGACTTTACGGTGTTTTATCATTTGATGTCGCTTGAGCGCAATAGTGATGTGCGTATCAAAGTGGCGCTAGATGAAGACGATTTGACGCTGCCGAGCGCCACGCAGATTTGGCCAAATGCCAATTGGTATGAGCGCGAAGTCTGGGATATGTTTGGGATTGTCTTTAGTGGCCACCCACATCTGACGCGCATCTTATTACCGAAATACTGGGAAGGCCATCCACTGCGCAAAGAGTATCACGCGCGCGCCACTGAATTTACGCCGTATTTCCTAAACGCGGCAAAACAACAATACGAGCAAGAAAACCTGCGTTTTGTCCCAGAAGAGTGGGGTATGAAGCGCTCGGGCCGCGATGAAGACTTTATGTTTTTGAACATCGGGCCTAACCACCCCTCAGCGCACGGTGCTTTTCGTTTGGTACTACAGCTCGATGGCGAGGAAGTCGTTGATTGTATTCCTGATATTGGCTATCACCACCGCGGCGCAGAAAAGATGGCTGAGCGTCAGACGTGGCACTCATTTATCCCTTATACCGACCGTATCGATTATCTGGGCGGGGTGATGAATGAGCTGCCCTACATCATGTCGGTGGAAAAGCTCGCTGGTATTAAGGTACCGCCGCGCGCTGAGACCATCCGCGTGATGATGAGCGAGTTTTTCCGTATTACCAACAACCTATTGTATGTCGGTACCTTTATTCAGGATGCCGGTGGCATGACGCCGGTATTTTATATGTTTACCGACCGCCAAAAAGCCTATGATGTCATCGAAGCCGTCACCGGCTACCGTATGCATCCAGCGTGGTTCCGTATCGGCGGTACGGCTGCTGACCTGCCGCGTGGCTGGCAGCGCTTGGTACGTGAGTTTTTGGAGTGGATGCCCAAGCGTTTGGATGAGTATGTCAAAGCGGCACTACAAAACAGTGTACTCAAGGGCCGTACTCAAGGCGTGGCACAGTACAATGCCAAGCAGGCTTTGGCTTGGGGTGTCACTGGAGCTGGTCTACGCGCGACAGGGGTGGACTTTGATCTGCGTAAGGCGCGTCCATACATGGGCTATGAGAATTTTGACTTTGAAGTGCCTATCGGCTACAACGGTGATGCTTATGATCGCTGTATGGTAAAAGTCGAAGAGATGCGCCAGTCGCTGCGTATTATCCGCCAGTGTATGGACAACATGCCGCAAGGCCCGTACAAAGCCGACCATCCGCTAGCGGTACCACCGCCAAAGGACCGTACGCTAAATGACATTGAGACGCTGATCAACCACTTCATCTCTGTCTCTTGGGGCCCTGTGATGCCAGCGGGTGAGTGCGCTACCATCGTGGAAGCGACCAAAGGCCTCAACAGTTACTACATCACCTCTGACAAAGCTACGATGAGTTATCGTACTCGTATTCGCACCCCGACATTTGCTCATTTGCAGCAGATGCCGTCAGTGATTAATGGATCCTTGGTCTCTGACGCCATTATGTATCTGGCATCGATTGATATTGTGATGGCAGACTGTGACCGCTAGCGCTGTGACTTGAGATGAGTGTTTTTTTAAGATAAGTCAATCAATATATTATTGCCTGATGGCACGCCAAAATGCGATCACCTGTCAATATCATACAGTGTCTTTATGTCAGCGATGATAAGGCTGTAGTGACTAGGTGCTTAGCATGATGAGTGAGGAAAGATAGAAGATTATGAAAATTGTTTCCGACAAAATGCCAAAAGTAGATGTGGCCAGCATCCTCACCCCTGAGGAGATTGCTGCCATTCATGAATATATGCATCACTACCCCCATGCGCGCGCCGCCTCGCTAGATGCGCTAAAAATCGTGCAAAAGCGCAACGGCTGGGTCGATGATGCACAGGTCAATGCCATCGCCAATATATTAGACATTCCGATGTCGGATATGGACGGCGTTGCGACTTTCTTTAACCGTATTTATCGTCAGCCTGTCGGCCGTCATGTCATCCTGATTTGTGATTCAGTGGCCTGCTATCTAACAGGTTATGAGGCATTATCGGCTGAAATTCGATCACAGCTGGGTATTGAGTATGGGCAGACCACAGCTGATGGCCGTTTTACGCTATTACCGATTTGCTGCTTGGGTAACTGTGATAAAGGCCCTGCGGTGCTGATAGACGAAGACACTTATGGTCCTGTCCAGCCATCTGAGGTCGCGCAATTATTGGAGCTATACGCATGAGTTTAACGATTTCAGAACAGATTGCTCGTCGCGGTCAAGGTAAAGCGCCAAGCCAGCTAAATGAACAGCGTGTACCAATTTATGGGGATAAGGCGACTGCCACCAGTGAAACCAAACCATTGACTTGGCGTTTGGCGCATCATGATGCCGTTTTGGATTTAGCGACTTATGAGTCTCTACAAGGCTTTACGGGTTTAAGAAAGGCATTGTCCAAATCACCAAAAGAAGTCGGCAATATGATCAAGGCGGCCAATGTCAGAGGGCGCGGCGGCGCAGGCTTTAACGCCGGTCTAAAGTGGTCGTTTATGTCGCCGCCAGATGGCTTGCCGCGCTATCTCATCTGTAATGCCGATGAGATGGAGCCGGGCACCTTTAAAGATCGTTTATTGATGGAGCGCCTACCGTTTCAGCTTATCGAAGGTATGCTCATTACTGCGCATGCGATCGGTGCCACCGATGGTTATATCTTTATCCGCGGCGAGTACATCTTAGCTGCTGAGCGCTTGGTCACAGCTATTGAAGAATGTCTAGCCAACAACCTAATGGGCGACAACATTCTTGGCTCAGATTTTAGCTTTAATCTGCATGTACATACGGGTGCTGGCCGCTATATCTGCGGTGAAGAAACCGCCTTGATCAACTGCCTAGAAGGTCGCCGCGCCAACCCTCGTACCAAGCCGCCGTTTCCGCAAATCTCTGGGGCGTGGGGCAGACCGACGGTGGTCAATAACGTCGAGACGTTAAATAATATGCCTGCGATTCTCAATCATGGTGTCGAGTGGTATCAGTCACTATCAAAGATCAAAGGTAAAAGTGAAACCCCGGGTACTAAGCTCTTTGGCTGCTCAGGATTGGTCAATGACCCAGGTCTATGGGAGCTGCCATTTGGCTATACCGCTCGCGAGATCATCGAAGAGTTGGCTGGCGGCATGAAAGATGGCAAGACACTCAAAGCATGGTTGCCTGGTGGTGCCTCGACCGACTTTTTGACCACAGAGCATTTGGACGTGGTGATGGATTTTGACACCATTCAAAAAGCCGGTAGCCGTATGGGTACTGGGCTGATTATGGTCGTCGATGAAGCGCAGGACATGGTGCCGCTGCTGCGCAATCTTGAGATTTTCTTTCAGCGTGAGTCATGCGGTTGGTGCACGCCATGCCGTGATGGTCTGCCATGGGGTGTCAAGCTGCTTACCGCCATCAATGATGGTGAGGGACAAGTCGGCGATGTGGAAAAACTAGAAGGCCTCACCCGTGACTTGTGGATCGGCAAAACATTCTGTGCCCATGCGCCTGGTGCGATGGAGCCACTGATGAGTGCGATTAAATATTTCCGTCCTGAGTTTGATCAAAAAATCGCGCAGGCGGTTGGTGTCGATGTCATTGATGCGGCAGCCAACCAACAGCCAGAAGTGAAATAAGGAGAGCGGCATGGCAGTCATACATATTGATGGTACCACTGTCGAAGTAGATAGCAGCGATAACTTGCTGCAAGCCTGCTTATCACTCGGCATTGATGTGCCGTATTTTTGTTATCATCCAGCCCTTGGCTCGGTCGGCTCGTGTCGTCAGTGCGCAGTCAAGCAGTTCCAAAACAAAGACGATATGGAAGCAGGGCGCGGTCGTCTGGTGATGTCTTGCATGGTCGCTCCTGGCGATGACATGTATATCTCAGTGACGGATGACGAAGCCAAGGCATTCCGCAAGTCGATGGTTGAGCTACTCATGACCAACCATCCGCATGACTGTCCAACCTGTGAAGAAGGCGGGCATTGTCACTTGCAAGACATGACCTATATGTCAGGTCATAGTCGTCGTCGCTATCGCTTTACCAAGCGCACGCATCATAACCAAGACCTTGGGCCATTTATCGCTCACGAGATGAACCGCTGTATCGCGTGCTATCGCTGTGTGCGTTTTTATAAAGACTACGCAGGCGGCGAAGATTTGGGCGTTTATGGCTCAAACAACCGTGTGTATTTTGGCCGTGATAAAGACGGTCAGTTCGAAAGCGAGTTTTCAGGCAACTTAACCGAAGTGTGCCCAACTGGGGTATTCACTGACAAAACGCATTCTGATCGCTACAATCGTAAATGGGACATGCAGTATGCGCCCAGCATCTGTCATGGCTGCTCGGCGGGCTGTAATATCTCGCCCGGTGAGCGTTATGGCGAGCTGCGCCGTATCGAAAACCGCTATAACGGTGATGTAAACCGCTATTTCTTATGTGACCGTGGCCGCTTTGGTTATGGCTATGTCAACCGCGCTGATCGTCCAACTCAAGCGCTTGAGCGTATCAATGACAAACACGTCAAAATCAATATTGACTACGCGCTTGATGAAACCATCAAACGCATCAAAGACAAAAAAGTCATCGGCATTGGCTCACCGCGCGCCAGCCTCGAGACCAACTTTGCGCTAAAAAATTTGGTCGGCTTTGATAACTTTTCAACCGGCCTCAATCATCAGCAGCAAGCACTGGTCAATAAATGTATCGAAGTGCTCAGTACCGAGGGTATTTATAACCCAAGTATGACTGATATCGAGGCGCATGATGCTGTGCTGGTGTTGGGCGAAGACATCACCCAAACCTCATCACGTGTGGCGCTATCGGTACGTCAAGCGGCAAAAAACAAAGGCCTAAAAATGGCGGCGGCGCTGCAAACGCAGCCCTGGCTTGCCGAGCCTGTCAAGCGTATCGCGCAAGATGCGTTAAGCCCAGTCTATGTCATCGATGTAACGCAAACCAAGCTAGAAGACATCAGCAAAGCCAGCGTGGTGGCGACTCCTGAAGATATTGTTAAACTTGGTTTTAAAGTAGCGGATGAGATTGCAGGTCTGGCAGATGATTTGACGCAGATTGTAGCGCCGCAAGCCGATACTGCCGAGCGCGAGACCGATGCGATGCAGGCACTCGCGCAGCAAATCGCTTATGACTTGATTCAAGCCGATCAGCCGCTGGTGGTTTCGGGTAGCAGCTTATCTTCTACCGCACTGATAGAAGCAGCGGCGCAGATTACTCAGGCGCTCACGCAAAAACGTGCGGCAATCAAAGCGACCGAGCAACAAAAAGTCGATGCCCACAATGCCAAGGTCACAGCAGCTCAAGCGCAGGCGGCGGACGATCAGCCAGAAGAAAACAAAGAGCTGGTGGCCAAGCCTGAAAAACCACAAACCGGTACAGATAAAGCGGCTCAAGAAGATATCAATCGTGAGCCTGCGGACAGCCATGAGCTAAAAGAAGTCAATAAAAACTATCAAGCACAAGCAGGTATTTATTTAACGGTGCCTGATGCCAATAGCATGGGCGTTTGTATGCTTGGTGGGCAGTCGGTTGAAGAGCTACTAGCCACTGACTTTGATGTGGTGGTGGTCGCAGAAAACCAGCTGACCGATGCCATTGATGCCAATAAGTTGACGCAATTACTCGCTGATAAGACCGTCATCGCCCTTGATCATCAGCTGCTTGATTGGTACAAAGACGTCGATATTGTCTTGCCAGCCGCCAGTTTTGCCGAAGCGGACGGTACGCTCATATCTGCTGAGGGCCGTGCGCAGCGCTTTTTCCAAGTGTATGACAACAATTATTATCATCCGATGAGCAGCATTAAAGAAGGCTGGCGCTGGTTGCATGCGGTGCATAGCAGTATCGAAGGCCGTGATGTGGATTGGACACAGCTTGATGATGTCATCAATGCATTGATCGCTACTCATCCAAAGCTTGCTGGTATCAAGGGCGCCGCGCCCGAGGCGGACTACCGTATCACGGGTCTTAAAATTGCGCGTCAGCCGCGGCGTTACTCTGGTCGTACCGCCATGCGTGCGCCGATTTCAGTGCATGAGCCAATGCAGCCAAAAGACTTGGATACAGGCTTGACCTTCTCTATGGAAGGCTACACGGGCAAACAAACACCAAGCTCGATGATTCCTTTTGCTCATGCTGCTGGCTGGAACTCGCCGCAAGCATGGAACAAATACCAAGACAAAGTCGGTGGTCATCTAAAAAATGGTGATCCAGGCGTGCGTTTGTTTGATATGCTCGAGCGCCTACCGACACGTCAGTATGTCGCACCAGACGCACTGTCTGCGACCACGACCGATATACAGCAAGGGCAAGCCAAACTAGTGCCTATCTACAACATCTATGCCAGCTCAATGATGGCATCGCGCAGTCCTATCGTCGCCGAGCAGCTGCCGGTGGCGGCATGGCGTATCGGTATGGATGATGCCAAAGACTGGAATATTGCCGCTGGTGATTACTTAGCAATCGAGATTGACAAACAGCAAATCACCTTGCCAGTACAGATTGTCGGTTATCTAGCAGAAGGCTGTATTGGTTATCCTGTCGGACAGGTGAGCATCATTCACCCTTCGATGCCAGCCTCAGTCCGTAAAGTCGATGCGCCCGTGACAATGAGGGGCGATATGGCGGATAGCGCTGACGATACCACCAACCGCGCAGCGCCAACTGGCACCGCGCCGACCACCACACAGGAGGTGTAATATGCAAGTTACCCGTATTATCCCTGATGTGCCAAGCTTTTTGGCCAGTAGTATGAGCTTTGATACTTGGTCCGTTTTATTTATGGTGGTGCAAGCACTGGTCATATTTTTGGTGGTCGTGATTGTGGCGGCGTTGATGATTGTCTATGAGCGCCGCATGCTGGCCTTATGGCAAGACCGTTATGGCCCCAACCGTGTCGGGCCGTTTGGCTCCTTGCAGCTGGTCGCTGATATGCTCAAAATCTTCTTTAAAGAAGACTGGACACCAAACTTCACCGATAAGTTTATGTTTACCTTGGCACCTGCGGTCGCAATGTTTACCGCATTGGCCTCATTTGCCATTATTCCTATCTCACCAACCCTTGGGGTAGCAGATTGGGATATTGGTATTCTGTTCTTTTTTGCCATGGCAGGTATCGCCGTCTATGCGGTAATGTTTGGCGGCTGGGCGTCTGCCAACAAGTTCTCGCTATTGGGCGGCCTACGCTCGGCGGCACAAACCATCAGTTATGAAGTTTTCTTAGGCTTATCATTGATGGGCGTGGTGGCCTTGACCGGCTCATTTAATCTGCGCGAAATCGTCGAGTCACAAATCGATGGCTGGTATATTATTCCGCAGTTTTTTGGCTTTTTGACCTTTGTGGTCGCTGGTGTGGCGGTGACCCACAGGCATCCATTTGATCAGCCAGAGGCCGAGCAAGAGCTGGCCGAAGGGTACCATGTCGAGTATTCAGGCATGAAGTTCGGTATGTTTTTTATCGGGGAATATGTCAACGTTGTCCTGATTTCAGCCTTGATGACCTGCTTGTTTTTTGGCGGTTGGCTTGTGCCGTTTAATTTAGATATTCCATTTATTCCACCAGCTTTTTGGTTCATGATTAAGACGCTGTTTTTTATGACCCTATTTGTTTTGGCTCGAGGCTCACTCATGCGTCCGCGCTATGATCAGGTGATGAACTTTGGCTGGAAAGTCTGCCTGCCAGTGACGCTGATTAACTTAATCGTTACTGCTGCGGTCATTTTGATCTTTTCCCCAACGTTGTAATCATTACTAGCCATCATTGATGAACTAGGGTAAAGCTGATAAGGATAATAATCCCATGTTTACTACCATAAAAAAGACCGTCATTGGTATCTTTACCATTGTCC
The DNA here is from genome assembly GCF_032842965.1 of Psychrobacter sp. CAM01. Lineage (NCBI taxonomy): Bacteria > Pseudomonadati > Pseudomonadota > Gammaproteobacteria > Moraxellales > Moraxellaceae > Psychrobacter > Psychrobacter sp. CAM01. Next base: position 172,589 of record NZ_JAWJBL010000001.1, on the reverse strand, counting down.
GCAGCATGTGGATGGTCAACAGTCATGCGCTCAGGCCACGTGACACCATTCTTTATCCTGAAGAGCCAGTGCCAGTGCCGCCACGCTTTCGCGGGCGTATTGTGCTGACGCGTGACCCTGATGGTGATGAGCGCTGTGTGGCGTGTAACCTATGCGCCGTCGCCTGCCCAGTAGGCTGTATCTCACTACAAAAAGCCGAGCGTGACGATGGACGCTGGTATCCAGAGTTTTTTCGTATTAACTTTTCGCGCTGTATCTTTTGCGGAATGTGCGAGGAAGCCTGTCCGACGACAGCGATTCAGCTGACGCCAGATTTTGAGCTGGGTGAGTATAAGCGCCAAAACTTGGTCTATGAAAAAGAGCATTTGCTCATCTCAGGTCCAGGCAAATATCCTGATTATAACTATTATCGTGTGACCGGTATGGCGGTAGCGGAAAAACCAAAAGGCGCTGCTCAAAACGAAGCGGCACCGATTGATCTAAGGAGCTTGCTACCATGATGACTATTTTAAACAGCCCTGAGCTGGCAGGGTTTTATGCGCTGGCTGCTGTGGCGATATTTGCCAGCCTGCGCGTGGTGACGCAGGCCAATCCAGTACATGCCATCTTGTCGATGATTGTGTCTTTGCTCGCCATCTCAGGTATTTTCTTTGTCTTAGGTGCGCCGTTTGCAGGGGCGCTAGAGATCGTCGTCTATGCTGGCGCTATCATGGTGCTGTTCGTCTTTGTCATTATGATGCTCAACTTAGGCATGAGTAATGATGAGCGCGAAGAGCGCTGGCTTGATGCTGGCACGTGGGCGCTGCCGACAGGCCTGACGGTCATCATTGGCGTTGTGCTGTATGCGATGATAGGTATGGGGCATGATGGCGCGGCGATGATTGGTGGTACCTCCATCTCTGCCAAAGCAGTCGGTACGGTGCTTTTTACCAAATACGTCATGCTCATCGAGGTGGCGGCGCTACTGCTGCTAGCCGCTTTGGTTGCTGCCTACCACTTGGGCAAAGAGACGAAAGATGATGAGGTCATCGGCAATGGTAGCCGAGACGTGCAGCCAGCTGTCGGCAGTATCAAATCATATGATAACGACGATAGCCATGCAGCACAGATGGCGGAGCCTTATGAATACAAAGATGTTGACCCGCATGACTATGTCGGTAAGCAAGTAGGTGTACAACGAGTCACGCGCAAGGAGTCAGACTGATGGTACTAGCAGCGAGCGTGGCACAAGATGTGTCAAACGTGCCGTTTGCCCACGAGGTAGCAGGCTTAGTACAGCCAGCTGCTGAGGCGCAAAATGTACTGGGTATGATACCCATGAGTCATGGACTGATTTTGGCAGGTATTTTATTTGCCATCGGTCTGTGCGGCGTCATGGTACGACGTAACTTTTTATTTATGCTAATGAGTCTTGAGATTATGATGAACGCGACGGCATTGGCATTTGTAGTAGCAGGCAGTCGCTGGGTCGATCCAGATGGGCAGATTATGTTTATCTTTATTTTGACTTTGGCCGCGGCTGAAGCTTCAATCGGTCTGGCAATATTATTGCGGTTTTATCATAAGCGTGGGCATCTCGATGTCGATAGCGCCAATGAGATGAAAGGATGATGTCATGAGTTTATTACCATTAACCTTTATATTCCCGCTCATTGGCTTTTTAATCTTAGCCTTTATGCGCGATAAACTCACCGAGCAGGTGGCGAGGATAGTCGGTGTCGGTAGCATGCTGCTATCTGCGCTTTGTACGCTCGTCGTCAGCTATACTTTTTTGACCAGTCACCCTGCAGGTACGGTCATCGAGATGCCGCTGTGGACGTGGTTTCAGGTCGGGGATTTTGCTCCGAGCTTTGGGCTAAGTTTTGATGGCTTGGCATTGACCATGACAGGCATCATCACGGGCATCGGTTTTTTGATTCATATGTTTGCCGCTTGGTACATGAAAGGCGATACCGGCTTTGCCCGCTTTTTTAGCTATATGAACTTATTTGTCGCCAGTATGTTGTTGCTGGTGCTAGCAGATAACTTATTTTTGCTGTATCTGGGCTGGGAAGGCGTGGGTATTTGCTCGTACTTGCTGATTGGTTATTACTACCATGATAGAGCCAACGGCCGCGCGGCGATGAAAGCCTTTACGGTCACGCGGGTCGGTGATGTGTTTTTAGCCTTTGGTTTGTTTTTATTGTTTCGCGAGTTCGGCACGCTGCATATTCAAGAGATTATCACCCGCGCGCCCGAAGTCTTTGACCTAAACAACCCTATAATGATGCTCACCACTATGATGCTGGTGGGCGGTGCGATGGGTAAATCCGCCCAGCTGCCACTACATACGTGGCTTGCTGATGCGATGGCAGGTCCGACGCCAGTATCAGCATTGATTCACGCCGCGACGATGGTCACTGCAGGGGTATATTTAATCGCCCGTCTGCATCCATTGTTTGAGCTGACCCCTGGTATTTTATTGTACTGGGTCGGCGGCGTCGGAGCGTTAACGCTCGTGGTCGCTGGATTTTGTGCGCTGGCGCAAACTGATATCAAACGTATCCTTGCTTACTCGACCATGAGTCAGATTGGCTATATGTTTTTGGCCTTAGGCGTTGGCGCATGGCAAGGGGCTATCTTTCATTTGATGACCCATGCTTTTTTTAAGGCGCTGTTGTTCTTAGCATCAGGTGCGGTCATTCTAGCGGTACATCATGAGCAAGACATCTTTAAGATGGGCGGCTTACGCAAAAAGATACCTTTGGTGTTTTGGTGTTATATCGTCGGTGGCGGAGCACTCGCTGCGATACCTTGGGTCACCGTTGGTTTTTATTCTAAAGAAGCGATTCTTTGGGAAACCTATGCCACCGGTCACTTAGTACTATTTTACATGGGTGTGTTTGGCGCATTTTTAACGGCAATTTATACCTTCCGTATGATCTGGATTGTCTTTTTTGGTGAAGAAAAGACCCAGGCGCACAAGCTATCAGGGGTGTCATATTGGCTGCCGCTTACTGTGCTTTTGGTACTATCGACCGCTATCGGTGCGTGGATTACACCGCCATTGCAAGGTGTGTTGCCCCAGAGTGTTGGGAATCTATTAGAAGTGGCTGGCCAAGCAGAGGCCAAGCATACCGCAGAGTATATCGCCATGGGTGCGATGCTGGCAGGTTTGGTATTGGCCGCACTGCTATATGTGGTCAATAAAGGTCGCCTGCTTACCAGCTTTAAGCGCTCGCGTATCGGCGGCGCGCTGTATCACTGGTGCTATCACGGCCTAGGTTTTGATGCGCTATACGATTTACTTTTTGTAAAACCCTTTTTGTTCATCGGCCGCTTATTAAAAGCCGACCCTATCGATAAAACGTGGTATGTCTTACCTAAGCTGGCATCAGCAGGTAATAAGGTATTGTCTGCGACGCAAACAGGGTCACTTCGAGGTTACGCTGCAAGCTTTGGCTTAGGCGTTGCTGTATTGCTCGTGCTGGTAATGATAACGGTGGTATAAGATGATTGAGTTACAACAAACGTGGATGCTACCAGCATTGATTGCAATTCCTTTTATTGCAGGGTTGCTATGCTGGCTGGTAGAGCGGATTAATAAACGTCTGCCGCGCTGGATCGCCTTAATCGGGATGATCATAACTTTTGCTTTGTCACTCGTGCTATGGCAGTACGGCGACTATAGCGGTATGAGTAAGCAGGTGATCGCGCCAGATGCAAACGTGCCATGGGTCGCTGAGTTTAGTGTGCCGTGGATACCAAGCTTTGGTATCAGCTTTCATTTGGCGCTAGATGGCTTGTCGCTGCTAATGGTGGGTCTAACAGGGCTGCTCGGTATTGCCGCTGTTGCTTGTTCGTGGAACGAGATTCAGCGCCGTGTGGGTTTTTTCCATCTCAACTTACTGTGGAGCTTGGGCGGCGTTATCGGTGTGTTCTTGGCCATTGATCTGTTTTTGTTCTTCTTCTTTTGGGAGATGATGCTGGTTCCTATCTACTTCTTGATCGCGCTATGGGGTCATGATGTAGTGGGCAAAACCAAAGAGTACGCAGCGACCAAGTTCTTTATTTATACCCAAGCGTCTGGGCTAATCATGCTCATCGGTATCTTGGTGTTCGTCATTATCAGCTATGCACAAACTGGGGTGGTCAGCTTTAATTATAATGATTTGCTCGGCACCTCGCTTGGCGGCTGGGAATATCCCATTATGCTGTGCTTCTTTATCGGTTTTGCGGTGAAGTTGCCGATTGTACCTTTTCATGGCTGGTTGCCCGATGCGCACGCTCAAGCACCAACAGCAGGTTCGGTGGATTTGGCCGGTGTGCTAATTAAGACTGCCGCCTATGGTTTGATTCGTTTTGTCTTGCCATTATTTCCAGCCGCGTCGCAAGAGTTTGCACCGATTGCCATTACCTTAGGGACGATTGGTATCTTTTATGGGGCGTGGCTCGCCTTTATGCAGACCGACATGAAGCGTCTATTGGCATATACCAGTGTCTCGCACATGGGCTTTGTGGTATTAGCCATCTATGCTGGTACGCTCATCAGCTTACAAGGCCTGATGATTCAGATGCTGGCGCACGGGCTTAGCTCGGCGGCACTGTTTATCATGGCAGGGCAGCTGTATGAGCGCTTACATACGCGCGATCTGACTTTGATGGGCGGTATGTGGGGTCAGTTCCGCTACTATGCACCGATACTGATGTTCTTTTGCGCCGCTTTATTGGGTATCCCGGGTACGGGTAACTTCATTGGCGAATTTATGATCTTATTTGGCTCATTTGCTCAGTATCCTGTGTTTGTGGTTTTTGCTACGTTCAGCTTGGTACTTGCAGGCCTATACTCGCTCATTTTGATTCACCGCGCCTTGTTTGGTAAAAACAATATCGAAGCGCTGGCGATACACGAAACCAAATCGCATGGTCTGCCGACGCGTAGACTAAAAGATTTGGGCAAGCGTGAGCTTTCGTTGCTGCTTATGTTAGCAGCAGGTTTGGTCTGGCTAGGATTGTATCCGCAGCCATTCCTTGATACGTCAAGTCACGCCATGCAGTGGATCAATAATGCATATATATACAGTCAAGTCACACAGGTAGATGCCATGCAACTGCTTGATGCAATGGAGGCACGTTAAGTCATGAATGATATTACGATGAATGATTTGATGGGATTGCTACCTTACGCACCGATCATCGCCGTAGTGATTACGGTGTTGGTGGTGATGATTGCCATCGCGGTAAAACGCTCACATATGGTGACAGGTACTGTTACGGTGGTGGGCTTAAACGTTGGGCTATTTACCTTGCTGGCGCAGATGGCTGGTATCGTCAGTAGCGGCGAGGCTGCGCCTAGCGCTGAGCAGTTATTTATCATCGATAATTTTGCCCAGTTTAATATGGTGGTGATTTTTATCTGTGCATTGGCGTGCTGTACGCTGTCTTATGCTTATCTTGCCAACCTAAAAGACAATAAAGACGAGCTGTATCTGCTGATGTTGCTATCGACAATCGGCGCGCTGCTGATGGTCAGTGCTCAGCATTTGGCGGCGTTCTTTATGAGTCTTGAGATGCTATCGATACCGCTATATGGCTTATTGGCCTATACTTATATGCGTAATCGTTCGCTTGAGTCGGGGCTGAAGTATCTGGTGCTATCAGCGACCGCATCGGCCACACTGCTGATGGGCATGGCCTTTATCTACGCTGAGGTGGGCGCGCTGGCGTTCAAACCGATAAGCTTGGTATTAGGTAATGTATTTGAGTCGCCACTTTTGATACTTGGGGCGGCGATGATGCTGTTCGGTATTGCCTTTAAACTCTCAGCAGCTCCTTTTCATATGTGGACCCCCGATGTCTATGAGGGTGCACCAGCCCCTATCGCTACGTTTTTGGCGTCTGTCTCAAAAGTGGCGATGATGGCCTTGGCTGTGCGTTTCTTAATCGATACTGCGTTATTGGCGCTGCCGTCTGTACAGATACTGCTGATGGTGATGGCGACCTTGTCGATATTGGTAGGTAACTTACTAGCCGTACGTCAGACCAGTCTCAAGCGCTTATTGGGTTATTCATCCATTGCGCATATGGGTTATGTGCTGATCGTTATTGTTAGTATTGGTACCGCAGCCGATAGCATCTCTAGTATGTATATGGCGGTCTACGCCTTTACCTCTATCGGTGCCTTTGGGGTAGTGACCTTGATGTCGAGTCCTTATCGCTTGGCAGGTGAGGCCGATGAGCTGACTCACTATCAAGGGCTGTTCTGGCGTCGCCCAGTGCTGACGGCGGTCATGACCATTATGATGCTGTCACTGGCTGGTATTCCGCTTACCGCAGGATTTATCACCAAGCTGTTTGCGATATTGGCAGCGGTACAAGGGACCAACTGGTTCTTGGCTGCGATGATTATCCTAGGCAGTGCCATCGGTCTGTTTTATTACTTGCGCGTGTTGCTGACCTTGTTTAAACGTCCTAAACAGTTCATTGAGTTTGATGTGGCAGGGCAGTGGGGTATTCGCACGGGTGGTATCATGGTCATCGCCGTCACAGCGATTATTTTGTTCTTTGGTATCTTACCAAACAGTATGATTGAGTGGGCAAGCATGGCACGTATCTGGTAATGTACTGATAGATAGGTAGCAAAAAAAACGCTACAGTGCGGCAATCTATCGTGCCGCACGTCCGCTGCGATGGTAAACCACCCAAGATGCGCCAGCTTTATGATAAGCTTGGCGCATCTTTTGGTTTGACCCCTTTAAAAACAAATAAACACAACCATCAATAGAAGTATTAAAAGAAAACGATTAATAAAAACGAGAGTGATTAACTATTATGAGTGACAATATTCAGACAGTAACGGTGCTCAGTAAAACCACGTGGACACCCAATTTATTTAGCTTTACAGTCAGCCGTCCTGATAGTTTTAAGTTTACTGCAGGGCAGTTTGTGCGTTTGGGGGTCAACCCCAGTCGGCTGAAGTATTATCAGCAGCAGGACGAGGCATTAGCAGCATTGGACGAAGACATATTTCGTGCCTACTCAATTGTCTCCTCACCATTTGATGAGGTGTTAGAGTTTTTCTCTATTGTCATTCCTGATGGCGCTTTTACCTCGCAGTTGCAGCACTTAGAAGTGGGTGATGAGCTGCTTCTCAATACCATGCCATTTGGCTTTTTGACGTTGGCTCGCTACCAAAAACCCTTGCCCAAAGACTTATGGTTATTGGCGACAGGTACAGGCTTGGCACCGTTTTTATCGATGCTCCAAGACCTAAAGACATGGGAAGACTACGAGCATATCGTACTGGCCTACAGTGCGCGCTCGGTAGAAGAGCTGGCTTATATTGAGCTGATTGAACGCTTGCAAGCAGACTTTGGCTCGTTGGTGGACAACCCTGCCAAGCTGATTTTTATCCCTATTGTCACTCGCGAGCCCGTCGATGGCGCATTGACGGAGCGCCTGCCAAAACTGCTATTGGACGGTACGCTACAAGAGCGTGCAGGTATTGCGCTGGATGTCGACAGCACCCATGTGATGCTCTGCGGCAACCCTGAGATGGTAGAGAACACCAAAGAAGCCCTAAAGACATTAGGGCTGGTAATGAACCGCCGCGGCGAGGGCAATATCGCGGTAGAAAATTATTGGTAAAGGCTATTGATATATTAATAAAAGCTGCCGCTACAGGTGTTTGCTTAAATCTGATAAATAAAAGCTATATTGCCGCTGTACAAAAACGCCGCTACTTGATAGACGAAAAGTAGCGGCGTTTTAATGGTCTATTACGTACGATTGATAGCCCATGTAGTTGGATATCAAACCTGACTGGGCTCGGTGGCATCTGCGACAGGGTTGATCGGGCCTTGCATCAGCTCAGGCTCATCGGCGTCGCTAATGATGTCTTCATTGCTACTAGCGGCCAGTAGGTCACGATAGTTGATCTGGGTCTTTAAGATCATCTGCTCTTCTTCAAGCTCGCCATAATTGACCTGTACCTTGTGCAGTGTGCTGATGATTTTTTTGTTCTTTTTTAGCCAGCGGTTGATATCGAGGTAGATCACCTCGTCTTTGGCACGAGCAATGTTGATATACGATAAGATAAAGCCGAGTGGGTCTTTTTTGAGGATACGATGATAAAACCAGATAAACAGCTTGATGCCTTGGCGCTTGATAAAAGACTCGCAGCGCAGGTTTAGTACATCGGTATAGGTCTGCTGGCCGAAGACAAAACGCTGTACATTGCGATCGAGCTGTACATGAATCAAGCTAAAGTTACTGGCGACCTCGATATAGATGCCTGAGATATCAATCGTACAGTATAGGCGAAACCAGTCGTCATGCATCTCAACGCGCAGCTCTAAGATGGATTTTACATTGTCGGTGACAAACTTTTGCAAGGCATCGTTGACGTATTGCTGTGCTACCGGCAGCGACAACTCGTTTTCAAACTTATCGGTGGTTTTGTTATAAAAGTTTTTAACAGATTGGGTGAGCCGCTCCCAGCCGTCGCTAAATGACTCATCAAAACGATAGCCAATGTTTTCAAAGTACTCATCAAAACTGTCTGAATTGTTTACGTTATCACTCATGTTATCAAAGCCACTCAAACGTATTATCCTTATAGTGCGCTATTAAAGTATGCACTTCTTGTTGTGTTCCTGCATATTATTGAAAGCAAGCATCCCAATGATATGGTGTTTGTTTTATAGTATCTTGACTATAGCATTTATAAAGCAGTATATAACAAATATCGTGGCTTCAAAATGAACACAGGCGTTTTATCGTAAATGATTTGTTTGCAGTGTGGATGGCGCGCCTGTTTGACAGTTGTGCTGGCGACGCAATTCTATGTCATGTTATGATAGCCTCGGCACGGCATGAGTCAACCGCTTAGCGGTGCCTATTCATTGATACATAGATGAGCGGCAGACTTGTGCTGCGCCGCTCATACCCTTAAGCTGAGAGCAACTGTGGCCTATATTAAAGACTCACAAAGTTATCATTTTTCAGCGCAAGCCCCTAAGCGCGATAGAAGCCTGCCTATGGCGATCGTCATCGCTGTGAGTGTGCATGTGCTGATTATTTTTGGTATCAGTTTTTCTATAGGGCAAGATCCGGCTGCGATGATGCAGGATGTAGCCAAGGCCTTGACGGACAACATGCAGCCAAATGAGGACGCGCACTTTATTGCCAACGCCTCTCAGGTCGGTGGCGGCACGATAGAAGAGCAACTAAGACAAGAAACCGATCAGGTCAGCCCGCTGTCAGCTGAGCAAATGAGCGAGACACAAGATGTGATCAATTTACAGCGGCAGACCCGTCAGCAGCGCTATCAAGAAAGCTACCTGCGTACCACCTTGAGCTGGCGACAGGCAACCGTCGAGTCTGATAATGACAGTACGCAAGAGCAAGATGATATCTTGGCGCAAGAAGAGCGTCTGCGCAAACAAATCGCGACATTAGAGGCGCAGTTGTCCCAGCGTCAGCAGGTCTATGCGACCAAATCAAAAGTGGTGACGGTCGATAGTAACTCGACGACGCGCGGCGCGGCAGCGGATTATATCAATACGTTTCGTGAGCATGTCGAGCGAGTCGGCAACCTGCATTATCCAGCGCAAGCTCGGGCGCAGGGTATCACCGGTGATGTGCGCTTGATGGTGGTTATCAGTAGTGATGGCAATGTCAAAGCCATTCGTTTGCTAGAGAGCTCAGGCTCAACGATATTGGATGAAGCGGCAAAGCAGTCAGTGCGGCAAGCGGCACCCTTTGGTAAATTTACCGAAGACATGAGCGATATTGTAGAGCTGCGTTTGATACGCACTTATCAGTACAGCGATACAGTCAATGTGACGTATTAGCGGATGAGGTATCAATAAGCGATGTATCAATAAGCGATACAGCAAATCAAATAAAAGCCGTTTGCCAGCAAAGGCAAACCGGCGTTTTTATCAATACGCTTAGATATAACAATACACTTAAACAAAAAGAGTCAGTATGGAATTTTTAGGTTTTACAGTCGATGTTGCTGCTTTGACCAGTAACGCATTGAGCTTAGTAGTCAAAGTGGCTTTTGCCATCGTTATATTTGTGGTCGGGCGCTGGCTGGCCAAAAAAGCCGTCACCTTTGCTCATGGTATTATGCTCCGCAGTCATTTAGATGATACGGTGGCCAGCTTTTTAGGGCGCTTGCTTTATGGCGTATTACTGGTGGTGGTGGTGTTGGCCGCGCTGAGCAAGGTCGGGGTACAAACGACATCGGTCGTTGCCATACTGGGCGGTGCAGCAGTCGCGATTGGTTTGTCGTTGAAGGATCAGCTATCAAACTTTGCCGCTGGTATCATGATCGTCACTTTTCGCCCCTTTGTGCGCGGTGATTATGTACAGATTAGCAGCTACACAGGGACGGTGACCGAGATTACGTTGATCAACACCCACCTAACCACGATCAACAACCACGATATCATCATCCCGAATGGCGATATCACCACCTCAGCGGTGACCAATTATACGGCGCTGCCCAATCGCCGCGTCGATATCACAGTTGGGATCGGCTACGATGCCGATATCAAAACTGCCAAAGAGGTGATGCTGAGCTTGGCCAGAAACAACCCAATGGCCTTTACCGACCCTGAGCCTATCGTACGCGTGACCAATCTGGGCGACAACTCGGTCGATTTGACCCTCAATGTCTGGACGACAAATGCTGATTGGTGGACGATGCAGTGTGATTTGCTTGAGCAGTTTAAATACGCTTTAGATGATGAGAAGATTGAGATTCCATTCCCGCAGCGTAGCGTCCATGTCAAAGGCTTGGATCAGATGATCAATCAGATGGGTCAGTCGCAAAAACTGCCTATGAGTAAAGACTCAGCCTATGACTAGAGACTGAACAAGGATTGGCTATTCAGTGCTTATTCTGAGGAGTTGGTTCGGTCAAAAATTATCTCGTCAAATTCAAGCGTTTGGTAGATAGGGGTTTGGGAGGTTGAGACTTGCCAAAATCTCTATCTCAAACCCCTCCATCTCATCTTGCTCAGCTTGTCCAAGCTCGTGATCAAAGCCTAGTAGGTGCAGCACACCGTGTACTAGTAAATGACTGATATGCTGCGCGACAGTCTTATCTTGTTCGGCGGCTTCTCGTACCACGACTTCATGACAGATGATCAGTTCGCCGAGTGGTAGGGTTGGCATCAGGTCAATAATGGCGACGGGCAAGTCGCTTGGATAGGATAAGATATTGGTCGCATAATCCTTGCCTCGCGCCTCTAGGTTTAATTCACGACCTTCAATCTTGTCCGTGATATATATATCTAGCGCTTTGATCTTGTGCTGCCACGTCTCAAGACTAATATCTGTAAAATAAGGGAGCATCAGACCGTTTTCTATACGTCTATCTATATATTTTAAAGTTGCAGCCATGATTGGCAATAGACGATCTGCACTGTAGTAACGACTGATTACCCCCTCATCGATACTATCAAGAGCGCTGACATCTAGCTCAACTTTGTCTAGATTATTTATCTTTAGGGCGTTTATATTATCGTTGTTAGATTGGTTCATAGCGTCACCTTAAGGAGAGGTATCGTCGATTCTACATAAAACAGATATATTGTATATCAACGTGGAGTTGGTATAAATTTTTCTTGCGTGCTATGCCTGCGCCGCTCGATGCTGCGTAAAATTCATCCCAGTCCCACTGTATCGTTTTTATACTGAACTCACTATATTACGCTTATCAAGACTCATTTTGTTTAATGTTAACGAAAAGACCAGATCACTATGTTTAGTAATCCGGTCTTTTGGGTTAGAGATAACGGTTTAACGACGTTTAGCTACAGCTTAGAGGCTGCATCTGCCACCGCCTGTCTGCGCTCTTGCTCTTTGATGCGCTCAAACTTACGTTTTTCTTGTAGCGCAATTTGCTCTTCATCAAACACATCATAGGCTTCGACGATTTTTTGTACCAACTGATGGCGCACCACGTCTTTTGAGTCAAACTTAGTAATATGAATCTCTTCGATACCGCTTAAGATATCCATCGCCTGTGCCAAGCCTGATTTGGTACCGCGTGGCAAGTCGACCTGTGAGATGTCCCCTGTGATGACGGCGCGTGAGCCAAAGCCCAGACGCGTCAAAAACATCTTCATTTGCTCAGGTGTGGTGTTTTGCGCCTCATCCAAAATGACAAATGAGTTGTTTAAGGTGCGGCCACGCATATAAGCCAGCGGCGCAATCTCGATGATTTGCCGCTCGATCAATTTGCCGACCTTCTCAAAGCCAAGCATCTCATAGAGGGCATCGTAAAGTGGGCGCAGATAGGGGTCAATCTTTTGTGTGAGATCACCAGGTAGAAACCCAAGCTTCTCCCCAGCTTCTACCGCTGGACGTACCAGCAGTATGCGTTCAATCTCATTGCGCTCTAGCATATCGACCGCGCAGGCCACCGCCAGATACGTCTTGCCGGTACCAGCAGGCCCAATACCAAAGGACACATCGGAGCTGAGCACGTTTTTGACATAGCGCTGCTGGTTGCCCCCGCGCGGGATGATACGGCCTTTGCGCGTACGCAGGCTAATGGGGGTAAACTCATCTGCCGAATCTAAATCAGCTGTATCGTCCTCATTATCGGCAGATTCTTGCTCATCGTCTGCTATGTCTTCATCGCGGGAGACGCTCGATTGGATAATCAAATGCAGCTCTTCTGCACTGATATCCTTGGTGTTTTGCGCCTCATCGACCAGCTTATAGATGATGCGTTCGCCGCGCTCGACCGCAGTCACATCCCCGCTCAGGCAAAAGTCGCCTTGGCGTTGAATGATCTTGATATCGAGGCGATCTTGTAGGTATTTCATGTGGTTGTTGTATTCACCAAGCACGGTCTTGAGCTGTGCTGGGGTCAATGATTCAAACTTTATACGGCGGCTCATAGAATCAGTCAAGCGATTATCCTTGTGTTGTGTACCCGCTGCTATCGCCTGATGCTGATGAGATCAACATGGAAAGCGCCACGGGCTTCAGAGATAAAAAATAAAATGATAAAAAATAAAATGGGTAATAAAGGTCGTTCGTCAAGGTGTCTGGGCGGGCAGTGTGTCACGCGCCTTTTAACACGCATTTGGCGTATCTGCTAGCGATATAGATAACGGTAAAATTATTATTGGTTTTGGGATTAATGATAAATCAATGTCTTGTCTTCATTATGGTAGATAGTTTTTAAAATTCAAGCCATCACCTGCCCAGATGGCGGGGTTTTTGTATGTAGATTGCAACCACGGGCTGGTGGGCAAACGGCTGCAATGGTCAGGTATGCTTTGGCGTAGCTCACCCTCAGGTCAGTCTTTTATGCTATGACTGCAAGCAGGCCAGTACACGCTTTGCATACGTGTCAGGGCACAGAAACTCAAGCAAACTGTGGTAATCTAGGGCTTAATAAATAACGCCTGAAAAATAAGAAATCACACCATTAAAAGCAATATGATTAGGAATAGCATGATGCAAAACACCAACGCAACGTCATCAACTGTCAAAAAAAAAGCAGCAATCACCGAGCAGCAAGTCCTGATCGCAGGCGGCGGTCATGTGGGTCTGTCTTTTGCCTTGCTGCTCGCCCATCATGGTATCGCCAGCACCTTGCTCGAAAAAAACAGCTACCCAACCATCAGCCCGCAAGATGACCGCACGCGCAGTCATTATTTGGACAGTCGCAACACCGCTCTGTCGCGGCGCAGCGTACAGATTTATCAAGAGATTGGGCTGTGGGATGAGCTACAAAGCCATGCTTGCCGTATCGATGCGGTACAGATCAGCGAGCAAGGCAGCTTTGGCCGCGCGCAATTAAATAAAGCGGAAGAGCAGGTCGAATCGTTTGGGCAAGTGATGGAAAACGCTTGGCTGGGGCGCAAGCTATTACTGGCCGCGCAGCAAGAGCCGCTGATAAGTATCATTGATAACGCCAACGTCATCGCTGTCGAGCAGCAGTCTGATGGCGTGACGCTCAGCTTTAGCTACTATGGCGAAGAAGAGCACGAGCAGCAGCTGCAGGCCAGTCTACTGGTCGCTTGCGACGGCCGCGACTCTACCGTGCGCCAGCTATTAGACATCGGCACGACGATCTATGATTATCAGCAAACCGCCATCGTCGGTGTGGTAGAGACAGATAAGTCGCACGACCATGTCGCCATTGAGCGCTTTAGTCCAGCAGGGCCACTGGCGGTGCTACCATTGACTGACCCAGAGGGTGATGGCAACGATGAGTATCAGCAGGGCTATCGGCGCTCAGTAGTCTGGGTCTGCCCAAAAGGCGAAGAGAAAAGATATCTAGAAGATGATGCACATTTCTTGGCGACGTTGCAGCAGGCATTTGGCGATCGTGCTGGCACGTTTATCAACGCTGGTCGCCGCGGTGCCTATCCGCTGACACGCGTACTGGCAGATAAACAGGTCGCTGGCCGCTGCGTCATCATGGGTAATGCTGCCCACACCTTGCATCCAGTGGCAGGTCAGGGCTTTAATCTATGTATGCGCGATGCTCACGTACTGGCAAAAATGCTGAGCGCGCAAGTGTTGCGAGGCGAGGATATCGGTAGTCCGGCATTGCTCACGCGCTACGAAAAAGCCCGTCAAACCGACCAAAAACGCGTCATTCGTTTTTGTGATGCGGTCGTCCATGGCTTTACCCATCCCAATCCTGCCATCAAACTGGCGCGTAATATGGCACTGGTGGCGTTTGATAAACTGCCCAATATCAAACCGCTGGTGGCAAATTATGCCATGGGCTTAAAATCGTAATACCCATAACTAAAGTGATGCGCTATTTTTAGCCCATTTAGATAACTATCAAGTGAATTGAAGACACGCCCTAACAAGTCCTGATATCGAGAGCTAACTTATGACAAACAACCATACACTCATTATCGGCGGCGGTATCGTCGGTGCGACGCTGGCGCTAAAGCTGGCGCAGGCCAAAATGCCCGTGACCTTAATCGATGCGCGCCCACAACGTGATGAATCAGGTTGGCAACAGGTGCTAGGTAAACGCGATGCCCGTGTTTATGCGCTGAGCCTCGCCAGTATTGCGCTGCTAAAAGACGTGGGCGCTTGGCAAAAGATAGCGCTATCGGGGCGCAAGGCGGATTACTCGCAGATGCAGGTATGGCAACTGAACGGTATGGGCGAGCTATTATTTGGCGATAGTGACCGCAGTGCGCCAGAGCTGCTTGGTAGTATGGTTGAGCCAGCGGTCATCGAGTATGCCTTATGGCAGCGTCTGTCTGAGGAGGATGTCAATGATTATCTGACCGTCATCGCAGGGCAAAAAGTCGTCAATATGGACTGGCGCGGGACGCAGCAGGGCTACCGTGTGACGCTAGCGGACGGCGCTGCTATCGATACGCATCTGCTCGTCGGTGCCGATGGTCGTGGCTCGTTTGTCCGTCAGCAGGCGGCGATTGGGCTGGACACGCTTGATTATAACCAAACCGCGATTTGCTGTGCGATTCAGACTGCCAAACCTCATCAAGCGACCGCGCGCCAAGCCATGCTACCGACAGGGACACTGGCTCTGTTGCCTTTAGCGGATATCACCGATGAAGATAAAGTTAATCCGCAGCATTGGCAATCCATTGTCTGGACGCTGCCGCGCAATCAGGCACTGGCTTTGCTTGAGGAAGACGAGCGCGTGATTGCTGATAAATTGGCCGCTGCCAGTCACTATGAGCTGGGCGCCATCGAGCAGATAGAGTCAATTGCCAGCTTTCCACTGACCGCGCAGCAAGCGAAGCGTTATGTACAGGACAATTTGGTGCTAATAGGCGATGCCGCCCATGGTGTGCATCCGCTGGCAGGTCAGGGATTAAATCTGGGCATGCTCGATGTGAAGGCGCTAAGTGAACAGCTGATGCACGACTATGCGCGTAGCGGCAATAAACTGTGGGGCAGTACCCAAACTTTGCGTAGCTATGAGCGTCTACGCCGACCGCATAATAGCCTGATGATGCATAGCTTTTCGGCGCTTAATTGGCTGTTTGCAGGCTCGCTTGCGCAGATGCGTCCGATTCAGCAGATTCGCAGTGAAGGTATGTACCGCGTTGGCAAGATAAAACCACTCATGCGATTGTTTGCGAAGCAGGCGAGTGGGGTTTAGGGCATATTGTGACAACCAAATAATAAGAATATTTCGATGAAGCATATTTTAATTGATTATGAAAACATTCAACCCAAGAGCTTTGAGGGCATGGATACAAAGGAATGCCATGTATGGTTGTTTTTGGGCGTACATCAGCAAAAGAGCTTGCCTCTTGAGCTGGTCGAAGCATTACTCGAATTCAACAGCGATAATGTACATATCATCAAGATGCAGCATGCAGGTAAAAACGCTTTAGATTTTTACTTGTCTTTTTATCTTGGCAAAATATCTGAAATCGATGCACAGGCGGATGTGTGTATTTTGGCAAGAGACAGTGGTTACGATATCTTGGTTGAGCATCTCAACACTGTGTATGACGGTATGGCCATCACACGCGCAGCAGATGCTAACCAATTAAGCCTCGCCTATGAGGTAGAGAACACGATAGAGGCTGATATAGAACAAAGTCAACTCATCGTTGATACCAGTCAAAACGAAGTGTTCTATGACGATACTAATAGTGATGATCTGGTAGAGATAAAGACCGCTACAGTACCAATCAGTGAAGAAAAAACGCCTCAATCTGTCATTCATGACTGCTATGTTTTGGTGTTCGATAACATAGTAAATCGCAAGATGTTTTTGCCAAGCTATAAATCAAACCTACTCTCTGCGATGAAGAAATACGCGTTAGCAGAAGCTTTAGTTAAATTTGATGAAGCCGAACAAAACAATATCATTGAAAAAGTCTTTGATAAATTTATCAAGAAAGGGCTTATAGAGCTCGATAGTAAAAACGAAAAACTCTGCTACAACACGGACAGTCAGGATATATTAAATTTAGTAACCGAAAAAGTATTACTAAGTAAAGCTAAGACTATGACTGGATTAACCAACGTCATCAAACAAAAACTTGCCAGCTATCGTCAAAAAAACGATGAGTCCCAAGTAAACCTAGTTATTACATGGCTAAAAAATCAAGGACTGATAAAGCAAAACAATCAAAAAGTTTGTTATCCAACCTTAGATGATTTATCAGTCCATAAAACAAAAACCAGTGTTAAAAATGTAAGCTCAAAGACGATAGACCAACGTACCGTATATCAATGCGCTATTGCATCTATTAAGGCTCGGCCTGTCAGCTCACGACCTGTAAAAAAATCGAGTTTGATCAATTACCTTAACAGTCATCTGCGCGATGAAGACCCTAAAACAATTGATAATATCGTCAAACAAATGGTTGGCAATCAGGTTGTCACGATATCTAGTAATAACAAGCTTAATTATAACATCTAGTCAACTCACCCCAACGCCGAAAACGCCACCATCAGTACAGGCGAGACAATATTAATAATAAAGCCAAAACTAATCGCCAGTGGCACCACTTTTAGGCCACCTGATTGTTGAATGATAGGCAAGGTAAAGTCTAAGCTCGTCGCACCGCCAAGTCCGACCGCTGCTGATGGGTACTTACGCATAAAGACGGGAATAAATAATAGCGCAAAAAACTCGCGTATCAAGTCATTAAACAGCGCCACACTGCCCCAAATCGCCCCATAAGCATCGGTCATAACGATGGCCGATAGCGAATACCAGCCAAACCCAGAGGCCAGCGCCAAGCCTTTGGTCCACGATACATCGCTAAATATCAGCGCAAAGACAAGCCCGCCGACCAATATCGAGAGGGTAAAGATAATACTCATCTCCACTCCGCGCTTATTGAGCAGGACTTCTTTTAGAGTGATGCCTGAGCCTTTGAGGCCGATACCGACCAATAAGATCAATATCATCAGCATGACGGTCATGGTGTTTTCAGGCGGCATATAACCTGCCGGTAAAAAATAACCAATCACCATGCCAATCACGACACAAACCACTTGTGCCAAGCTACCGCGGATACTGACGCGGTGCTCTTTGGATTTGACGCTGGGTTTTCTGGCATGCCACGGGCGCAGACGGTCAAAGAGCATAAGCGCAAACAAACCACTGCCAATGGTCAGTATCGATAAGATGGTGACATATAGAGCAATCTCACCTATCTGACTGCCCAGCCCTTCCACTTGTGACAGCTCGATACCGATGAGCGCTAAGATAATAAACACCAAGTATGACAAGCCTTTATCCGCAAGCTTGGTCATTCGGGGATTCGAGGGGATGGCAAAGCCAATAAACATTGGCATTAATACCAGGACAAGGGTAATCAGGCTTTGCATGTCGGCAGGCTCGCAGCGGTTTTAAACAAGCCGAAGATTGTATCATATTCATTTATAAATACGGCTATCCGCGCATGATATTCATCATAAAATAGAACGATACTGGCCGCGAATAGTACTTTTATATGCTTGGCTTATCTTTACCTGATCAACTTTTGTTGCTACATTAAGGCACTCAACCTCTGTGGTCAGCCCTATGTCGCTCTATCAGCTCAAATCTCAGTTTCAAGACCAGTTGCGCCCCATAAGCGATACATTGGCTAAGTCAGGATGCAGCGCCAATCAAGTGACGATATCTGCTGTGATACTCAGCCTAGGGACAGCCTATGTGATTGCCAAGCCTGCGGCTCACCATCAGGCGCTTTGGGCGCTGCTACCGTCGTCGCTGTTTGTGCGTATGGCGCTCAATGCCATCGATGGCATGATGGCGCGTGAGCATGCACAGGCATCTGCGCTGGGCGGTGTGCTCAATGAAGCAGGTGACATTATTGCCGATACGGCGCTCATCAGCAGCTTGCTACCTCATAGCGCTCAGCCAAGCTGTCCATCTAAAAATGTGATTGATCAGCATGCTCATCAGCAGCGTCATGTCTTTGGGATGATGATACTGAGTGTCAGCACTGAGCTGATAGCCATCGCCTGCGATGCTGCGGTGGGCGCTCGAGCCAATCAAGGGCCGCTGGGCAAAAGTGACCGCGCGTTTGTGTTGGGCGCGCTTGGGGCGGCAAAAAGCCTTAGCGTACCGATATCATTGTCTCATCGCTCAGCAAGTCCGTTTTTTATGCTAATAGAAATACTACTGCTAAAAACATGCCTCAATCGTCTGCGCTATATGGCCGCATTGTATCTACAGCGTCAGCCGCCTGTACCGCGCTCAGCCCATACTGCTTTGGAGTCCCAGACCATGTCTTCTGATTTTATAAATATAAATGATACAGCGGCGCAGGATATGCCAGCCTCTCCTAGCGCGGCTACGGAGGTATTACAAGCAGCCGTGATAGAAGGTGAGAGCTGCTATAACGCGTATGATGGCACGGCGATTTATTACCGTTATTGGCTAACGATGCCTATTGAGCAGTTAAAAAACGCCGATCAGTGCTTACGGCAAGTGATTTTGTTGCATCGTGGTCATGAGCATTCAGGACGTCTGGCAGAGCTGGGGCAACAGTTTGCAGCGGCAGGCTATCAGGTGTTTGCGTGGGATGCGCGCGGCAATGGCCGATCAGGTGGTATCAAAGATCATGCCGAGAGCGTCACCGAGCTTGAGCGCGATTTAAATGACTTTGTTCAGCTGGTGATGGGACAAACCGGCATCGCCATCGACGACACACTAATCGTCGCCAGTAGTATCGGTGCCGTGCTCGCCGCCGCGTGGGTGCATGATTATGCGCCCAACATCCGCGGCATGATACTCGGTACACCTGCGCTCAAGATTCGTCTGTATTTGCCTTTTGCTATACCGTCGCTAAAGGTAGCGCGTACGCTTGGGCTGATGTCACGCGTCAGCAGCTACGTCAAAGCGCAAGTCCTCACCCATGACCAAGACGCGCAGCACGCCTACAATGCCGACCCGCTGATCTCTAGCAGTATCTCAACCGACCTGCTGATCGACACGCACGCGACCGGTCAACGTCTGCTCGATGATGCAGAGGCCATCACCGTACCGACCTTCGTCTTGTGTGCTGGCAAAGACTATGTGGTGGATAAGCAAGCAGAGCGGACATTTTATGAGGCGATCAATAGCCCAAGCAAACGCTGGCAGCTGTATCCTGATAGCTACCATGCCATCTTTCATGAGACCAACAAAGCCGATGTGTTTGCCGACTGTCTGGCGTTTGCCGAGGAGGTATTTAGTACACCGGTACAAACAGCGGATTTAAGGGCGGCGCATTTGCATAGCGCCAGCAAAGACAAGGTTGATCGACTGGCTATCAAGCCATTTAATCCAAGCTTTGCGCTGACTCGGTTGGCGATGCAAACATTTGGTCATGTGAGCGATGCGATTGCCACAGGGCTTGAGCATGGCTTTGACTCAGGGCATTCGCTCGATCATGTCTATCAAAACCAGCCTAGTGGCCAAAACAAGTTTGGTCAAGCGGTCGATAAATTCTATCTTAACAACATCGGCTGGCAAGGCATTCGTATCCGCCGCGAGCATATATTAGAGCTGGCGCGTATCGCACTGACAGCTATCGAAGACAACAACCCCCAAGGGAAAAAACCAAGTAGCTCTGAGCGCTATCAACCAAAGCTGCTAGATATCGCCAGTGGCCATGGTTATTATGCATTTGATCTGTTGACGGAATTTACGGGGCTACAAGCTGAGCTGCGAGATTATGAGGTGCATAATATTCAAGCGCTACAAGCAAAAGCTGAACGCTTAGGTATCACTGATCGAGTGGTGGTCAGGAAGCAGGACGCTTTTGACCCTGCCAGTTATACGCAGGCCGTGCAGGAGGATAGTGCCACCGCGTCATCACTACATATGCCATCATCAAACAACGCAAAATCTGATGCAGGGTTTGATATCGCTATCGTCTCTGGATTGTTTGAGCTGTTTTCTGACAACCGCTTACCCGAGACTGCATTAGCAGGTATTTATGATAACTTAAACACAAATGGCTACCTGATTTATACCAATCAACCATGGCACCCTGAGCAAGAGTTTATCAGTAAAACCTTAAACAACCATCGCGGCCGTGACTGGGTGATGCGTTGCCGCTCCCCAGCGGAGATGGACCAGCTGGTCAGGCAGGCAGGCTTTCAAAAAGTCAGCATGCGTATCGATCGTTTTGGTATCTTTACGGTATCACTGGCGGTAAAGGTCGCCCCGCTCGATGACAAATAAGCACACAACATATGAGCGTGTGCAGCTGTTTTCGGGAGGCGGCTCGCGCTTTGCCTATTATCTGGGCAGTTATGCCGCGCTGGTCGCCCATGATTTGAGGCCAGATATGATCATAGGTACTTGCGGCGGCAGCCTCTCGGCGTATTTGGTACATCTTGCACCTGAGCCAAAAGACTTGCAAGCACTGCTGTATAGCCATGAGCTGTATACCGCCATTTGTGCAATCAGGCATGTCAGGCCAGATGAAGCAAATAGACGATCAAAAATGCGCTATATAACGCAGGCCATACAGCGTTGGCGCTTAGCAAGCAAGCAAAGCGTCAAACCGCAACACTCATCGCCAGCCAGCTATGAGCAGCTACTCGCAGAGCTGCAGCAATTGGCCATGTTTCGTATCGATGATGAGCGGTATTGGCTCGATGCGCTATCTGGTGTTGCCAATGAGCGTAATGAGCGTAGAGACAAGAGTGCCTGTGGTCATAATTGTATTCAAAGCACCAAGCAAGCCATACCTGAGGTTGCCATCATCGCCAGCCGTCTGCAAAAAGCCTCTGGGGTTGACAGCGCGTGGCCACCTGCCTCATATACGGCGGCGGGTCCAGCAGCAGTATTGCAAGAGTTGTTATTTGCCTCGCCGCGTATGGCGACTATGATGTCGCTTGCCGCCGCCATGCAAGGCGCAGCTGACAATAAGATACGATCACCTGCGCATGCGTTTGCTGATGGGCGCATACCGCCGCATGTACAGATAGTGAGCCAGTGGAGTTTTGCGGACGCGATACGTGCGTCTATGGCCGATATGTACTATCTACCACCCACCCATATTTCAGCGCTCGGTTGGTGCTTAGGCGGTGTCATCAACCTCACACCCGTTGAGCTGGCCTGTCAGCTGGGGCAAACGGTATTTGCCGAGAGCAAAGCGGGTTATGATACCTGGCTTGCTGCCCCAGCGATTAAGCGTGTCTTTGGTTTTGATCCCAATGCTCGTTTGGCACAGGTGCATGGCTATCATAGAGAGCCAAGCCATCGCCATACCGAGCAGCTGCATTGGTTGCCGTTTGCTGACAATGCCGAGCAGCTCGCAGGCCAAAGCGTGCAAAAGCGCTTTAGTATAAAGCAAATGACCGTAGCGTTGATTCATCGTGATTATGATGGTTTTGTGCAGCAAATGCAGGCGCAGTGGCAATATGGCTATCAGCGAACGAGCAGCTATATTCGGCAGCATACGCTATAGTTGACCTACTTTAGCGCTACCGTTTTACAGGCGTACTGTGTTTATACCTTTGCTTATGCCTATACCGCCAGCGGCTATGCCACATTTATCCCAGTAGCGCGCTTAGACTTATAACGATGGTATTTTGAACTGACGATATACGAATACCGCGATTTATGCCGAACCGATGATATGATAGATCTTAAACCAAACGCCTTAAAGCCTGCCACCGCTGATGCACCGCACGTCATCATCGTCGGTGGCACCAGTGGTTTGGGGTTGGCATTGGCACGTCATCACCAGCAACTGGGCTGGCATGTGAGTGTGGTGGGTCATGATCGCCAAAAAATAGCGCAGATCAATCGTCAATATCCGCACATCACCACCTATCGCTGTGATCTGACTGACCGCGCCCACACGCATGAGTTTTTGCAGCGCTTATCTGCCATCACGTTTTATCGGCTGATTTATAGTGCGGGCAGTTATACCAACGAGCGGGTGCGGACGCTCAATGCGGCAGACAGCACGCGCATGCTAGCGATTAACTTACAAGCATTTGAGCAGGTGTTTTGGTGGGCAAGTGAGCGGCTAAAACAGCAGCCGACATCGTTTGACATGAGGCAATATGGCAAGCCAAGTCTCATCTGCATTGCCTCCATCGCTGGGGCGTTGAACTATCCTTATGCCAGCCTCTATGCCAAAAGCAAACGCGCGATGATAGCCACGGCCAGCGCCTATCGCTTGGCACTGCGCCCGTATGATATTCAAGTAAACGGCATCGCCTCAGGCTATATCGATACCCAAGCGCTGCGTGATCTAAATGACGGTGATGCCAGTCATAAGCCATTTATCATCAGTACACAGACCGCCGTCCAGCATGTCATGCAAGCGATCGCTGATGATACCGAGCTTGCCATATTTCCATGGGCGATGCGTTATATTATTTATGCCTTAAACAGTGTGCCCAAGCCGTTATTAGACTGGGTATTACGCAGCCAGCTTGATAAAAAACAATGAGTAATGAAAAATGAGTAAAAAAACTGTCTTTGCAATAGGCTTTATTTAACCCAGCAGCCAATAAAGGACGGTAAAGATAGGCACGCCAATCAGCAAGCTATCGATACGGTCCAATACGCCGCCGTGCCCTGCTAGCATGGTACCTGTGTCTTTGATACCGTGCTGACGTTTAAACGCAGACTCTAGCAGATCGCCTGCGATACCGCTCACTGCCAATCCATACGCGGCTAGCAAGCAAAGCCACCATTCAAACCCCGTCAGCCAGACCCCCAGTAGCGATGCCAGTAGCGCGGCACACATACTACCAAAGACAGCGCCTTCAATGCTTTTATTGGGGCTGATGCGCGGCGCTAGGCCACGTGAAAACAGGCGATGACCAAGTAGGCGACCGCATAGATACTGCGCGATATCGTTAAATTGACTGGCAAATAATACAAACAATAAGACACCATACTGCTCGCGTTGCCACGTCAGCTGCTGGAGGGCAATCAAGCTGACAATCAAGGCGACAAATGCTATGCTTAATAACCCATCTAAACCCGTTGGGCGCGTGTAGTGTGGAGTGGTCGCGCTAGCGGTGTGGTCAGTAGAGGAGGTGGGAGTGACGCTTGGCTGCAGGCCGCGGCTTTGCAGCTTATGGATCAGTCGCGCTCTACTAGGTAGGCACCATATCCGTTTGATTTCGTAGCCACCGCGCAGACCAATCAGCACAAAAAAACCAATAAGCAGCCATTGATAGGGATATCTGGACGTCAAAAGCTCGGCATGGCGATCTGCTATCTTTGCGACTGCATAGCAGCCAAAGAGCGCCGCCAGCATAAACCACCATGAGCGTGCGATCAAATAAATCTTCGGTAGGCGTCTGCGCAGGCGTGGTATGGCCAGCGCTCCCCATACCGCGCTAACCACCCCCATCAGCGCGATCACAAAGACGATATCAGAAGCCATAACTTTAAGATCCAAATGCCACCATTTTATGTCGCGGGCTATGTCGCAACGCTTACAGCTGAGTTGTTATGATAGCGTAAATGCTTCTTTAATCCTAACTATAGTTGATAAACTATGTGGTGTTGGTAGATATTAACCGGACTCCCACATGGCTAAAGGCGATACAGTTGTTTTTTGCACATCCGCTGTTGTTATATGGGCTGTCATGTCTATATCGTCAATAGTAGCAAATGCGGTCAGCGAGGGCGGCTCAATGACACTGGTCAAAGGTTTGCTCGCTAAGTTTGGATAGTCTTGTCTATAATGACCGCCGCGGCTCTCATGACGCTGATAAGCCGACTGGATAATCAAAGCCGCTAACTGCAACTGCCTGGTTAATTGAACGTAGGGCAGCGTATGGCAGGAGATGACGTAGTCTTTGCTTTTAGTATCTATGTGATTCAAGCTTCCGCCACCGAGCTGCTGTTGCCACTGCCGGATTTGCCCCAGCGCTTGCTCGAGCTGCTCTGCGTTACGAGTGATGCCCAGATGTGAAGTCATCAACGCTTTTAATTGGGTGGTTATGCCAGCGATATCAGTGTTTGTGCTGGTGCGGACATTGACGTTGTGATGGTCATTAGCATGGCGTTGGTATTCAATGGATGATGGCAAGGTGATGCGCTGACAGTCTGCCAGCATCGGCGGTGTCCAAACATCATAGATGGACGGCTCTGAGTTAGTATAAAATGACGTTGTATCTAGCTTTTCTATTGCTTTCAAATAGCGCGGGATATCGGCGGCGATATTTCGTCCGACCACCACGCATTCTAGCAGCGAGTTACTAGCCAAGCGATTGGCGCCGTGCAAGCCTGTATAAGCGACTTCTCCCGCCGCATAGAGCCCTGTCACATCGGTCAAGCCATTAGCAGAAGTGACTACCCCGCCGCAGCTATAATGCGCGGTGGGGGCGACTGGGATTGGGTCGGTGGTGATGTCGATGCCGAGGGCTAATAATGTCTGATAAATCTGCGGAAAGTGCGCTTGGAGGAATGGCGCTGGCAAGTGACTGACATCGAGATGAACGTGGCCAAGTCCATTGGTGCTAATTTGCTCGGCGATAGCACGAGCGACGATGTCTCTTGGTGCCAGCTCTGCGCGTGTATCGACCTTTAACATAAAGCGTTTGCCTGTCTGCGGGCAGTACAGCCGTCCGCCTTCTCCGCGCAGGGCTTCAGAGATTAAAAAACTACTGTCACCAAGCGCCAAACCTGTCGGATGAAACTGGATAAACTCCAGGTTTGCCAAGCGGCAGCCTGCTTGCCATGCCATCATCACGCCATCGCCGACACAGACATTGGGCGCGCTGGCACGTTTAAACAACTGTCCTAGACCGCCACTGGCCAGCACCACTGCGCGACTATAAAAAGTCAGCGGACGCTGGTTGTCATGAGCAAAAACGTATGCACCGTGGCAGTGGTTATCAGTGTTTTTTAGCAGATGAAGCGCTTCATGATAGGGCAGGATAGTGATATTGGACGCCGCTTGCGCTTTTTTAACTAAGGCTTCCATAATATGTCGGCCAGTGGCATCATCAGCATGAGCGACGCGCCGGCAGCCATGGCCGCCTTCTTTGGTCAAGTGTAAGTCGCTGGTTTGTAAGGCGGCCGTCTCAAGGTCTTCCTCATGGAGGTGCTGAAAACCATTTAATGTCGCTATTTTTTCTGATGACGCGTGTTGTTTTGGGAGGCGAGTAAAGGGCACGCCTTGCTCACACAGCCATTGCACCGCTTGTTGGCCAGCGCTTAGGATCTCTGTGGTATTTTTTGCCTCGCACAATCCTGCGCCTGCGATGAGCGTATCAGCGATATGATCAGCGGCACAGTCTTTGGCATCTAAACTTGCCGCGATACCGCCTTGGGCATAATGACTGGAGCAAACGTCCAGCGCCGCTTTACTTAGTATCGTCACGTTAAGTGTTTGCGGTAAGGCCAGTGCCGTGCTCAACCCTGCAAGACCTGCGCCAATGATCAACACGTCTGTGTGTCTGACGTCATGGGTATCCTCAGCAGAGGTGCTTGTATTAGCGGCTGTATGCGCCTCACTCATCTTAGGCGGCTCCCACATTGGCAAAGAGTGCGCGGTCTTTGACAATGTCACCGCTTGTAGTGACGCGCCGCTTTTGCGCTTCGGCAAAATCCAGCATGCGTTGTAAAGGTTTTTTGGCAGCCACTGCCAGCTCAGGCGTCAATGTGACTTCACCGCTTCGCTGTGTCAGACACTGCTCGATACCTTTTAGGCCATTCATCGCCATCCACGGGCAAAACGCGCAGCTCTTACAGCTGGCGCTTTCACCAGCGGTCGGTGCGGCCAAAAAGCGCTTGTTTGGCGAGCGTTTTTGCATCTCGTGCAAGATGCCCAAATCGGTCGCTACGATAAAGGTCTCGGCATCCATCTCATAGGTTGAGCTGAGCAGCTTACTGGTCGAGCCGACGACATCAGCGAGCGCAACCACGCTATCAGGCGACTCCGGATGTACCAGCACTTTGGCGTCAGGGTGCTCTTCTTTTAATTGCAGCAGCTCGGTCGCCTTAAACTCATTGTGCACCAAGCAAGAGCCTTGCCAGAGCAGCATGTCTGCGCCAGTCTCACGAGCGATATATTTGCCCAAATGACGGTCAGGCCCCCAAATGATAGGCTCACCCTGAGCATGTAGATGACGGACGATATCGATGCCGACAGAGGAGGTTACCACCCAGTCGGCGCGCGCTTTGACCGCGGCACTGGTATTGGCATAAACCACCACGGTACGCTCAGGATGGGCGTCGCAAAATGCGGCAAACTCATCTGCAGGACAGCCCAAGTCAAGCGAGCATTCCGCTTCTAAATCAGGCATCAGGACGGTCTTTTCCATACTTAGGATTTTTGCTGACTCGCCCATAAAGCGCACGCCAGCCACCACCAATGTCTGAGCCTCATGGGCTTGCCCAAAGCGCGCCATCTCAAGCGAGTCACCGACACAGCCGCCAGTCGCCAATGCCAAATCCTGAATAAAAGGGTCGACATAGTAATGAGCGACGAGTACAGCGTTATGTGCTTTTAGCAAGTGCTTGATGTTTTCTTCAACCGCCAGCCGCTCAGAGTGTGATAACTCAGTAGGTATTTTTGCTTTGGCGTGTTCGACGGTCATCTGGGTGGCGATGCGCTGGTCGGTACTCATGATAGGGGCGTCGTATGGATAAGTTTTCATAGCTGCAACCTTTCCTTTGGTGCGATAGTGACACATCATATGTCGTAATATTGGAGTGATTTGCTGAGGCAAAATCATAAATTGTTTTAATTATGCTCATTTTGAGCATAAAAACAAGGGTTTTTTATGATTTTTCTAACTATATTAAGGCGTGCGGCTTGGCTTATGTTACAGCGACAGACTGTGATCGTCTTAGATTCGAGCTATACTAGGAGGGTGATACTATGTAGATAAACGGTGCTAACGACTGCTTTAGCATGGCTGTTTTGATTGTATACTGAGTTTGTCTTTGTACTCAGCGTGTTTTTGTACTAAGTTTGATTTTCTACCGAGGATGATAAATACACTTATGACGTTGTCTTATTCACATGCGCATCAGCAAGGTAGTGGCACCACTGAAGTGGTTGCCGTACTCGTTGCAATTACCGAGCATACTGCCCGTGTCCTAACGGTCGATCAGGGCAAGCTATTGCCCAATGGGCCACTGATGCCGCTGCATCGCTCGTTGCAAGCAGGGGTGCGTCAATGGGTGGAGGAGCAGACGCAGCAGCCACTTGGGTATTTAGAGCAGCTTTATACCTTTGTCGATACCAATAGACGCAACGTCGATGGTCATGCTTTAGTGTATGTCAGTTATTTGGGGCTGGTGCAGGAGACACAGATGCCAAAGCTGCCCAGCCAAGCGCTATGGCGAGATTGGTATGATTACTTCCCGTGGGAAAACCACTTAGATGGCGCGCCAACTATCATTACCTCGTTTATTGTGCCAGCGTTATTGGCATGGGCAGAGGAGGCAGATGATGCTATCACCCAGCAGCGGCGACGTCAGCGTATTGAACTGTGTTGGGGCGTCGGTGAAGCGCATGTGACAAGCCAACAATCCCCAAGCTTGGTTGCCAGCGCGGCCAGTCGGAAGCAGCTGCCAGAAAATAGAGAATGGGTCGCCGAGCATGTATTGCTGCGCTATGAGATGCTTTATGAAGCAGGGTTGATACCTGAAGCGCCAAGCTATCCGCCAAGCTACTTAGCCAATGTGTCCACCGAGCTGCCCAAAAACTGGTCGCAGCTAATAGGCGAGCCGATGTATTACGATCATCGCCGCGTGATTGCCACGGCCATCTCTCGATTACGAGCCAAAATAGAGTATCGGCCGCTGATTTTTGGTTTGATGCCTGAGGTGTTTACTTTATCGCAGTTACAGCAGAGCGTAGAGGCGTTATCAGGTGTGCGCCTGCATAAACAAAACTTTCGCCGTCTGCTAGAGGCACAAAACCTAGTGATGGAAACAGGAGAGAGTAGTAGCGCTCAGCGCGGCCGTCCTGCCAAGCTGTATCGTTTTCGGCACGATATCGAGTTACAAAGCCTGCTCATGGATAGCAAGCTGCCCAAACGCAAATAATTAAATGACATTATTTTATTGCAGGGCGGGGTGCTTTACGTTATATTTATGCTCATTTTGAGCCTAATAAATGACCGTGATGCCAGTGATATGATTGCTATTTGTGGTGTTATCACTGGCGATGACGTATTTATTAGGCAAATGCGCAACGATAAGGATAACCGATGACAGGCAAACAAGAACCAGCATTAAATGAGGTGTTGCTACGCCCTTTAGTAGAGGCCGCTCTCACAGAGGATCTAGGCAGGCGCGGCGATGTCACCTCACAAGCAACCATCCCAGCCGATATGCAAGCGCAGCTACAGATCAAAGCGCGTCAAGCTGGGGTTATCTGCGGTATGGACTTGGCGCGATTGGCCTTTGATATGGTCGATACGCAGATTGGTTTTGATGCTCAGGTCGCTGATGGTGAAAGGGTTAAGGCGGGGACAGTGCTGGCGACCGTGTGCGGTAATGCGCGTCATTTGCTCACTGCTGAGCGTACCGCGCTTAATTTTATGACGCATCTGAGTGGTATTGCGACCGCGACACGGCAGATCGTCGATAGTGTGGCTGCATACCCTGCGCAAATCACCTGTACGCGTAAGACTATTCCTGGCTTACGGACAGTACAAAAATACGCTGTACGCTGCGGCGGCGGGCGCAACCATCGCTTAGGACTGGACGATGCGATTTTGATCAAAGACAATCATATTGCGATTGCAGGCGATATCGCAACTGCCATCAAGCAAGCGCAAGACTTTGCCGGCCATCTGATTCCAATTGAGGTAGAGGTCGACACATTAGCGCAGTTATCGCAGGCACTTGATGCCGGTGCAAGCTTGGTATTACTGGACAATATGACGCCTGATATTTTGGCGCAAGCGGTGGTTATGTGCCAAGGCCGCGCCAAGACAGAAGCCTCAGGAGGTATCACCCCCGAGACAGTACAAGCGGTCGCCCAAACAGGGGTGGATTTCATTGCCATGGGTTATCTGACGCACAGTACCACCGCGCTCGATATCGGTCTGGATTTTATGGTCAGTGATCATACAGAAAATTAAGCAAAGTTAATGATTTTATTGGCTTATCTGCCTATGCTACAATGGCGCTTATGCGGTGGTTAGCCGCCTAACAGGTCGTCGCTGTGTGCCGTGATGACCTGACTTTAGCATCATTGCTGCAACAGATAAGCGAGACTCAGTGAACACTGAAATAATCAAGATAATCTTAGCCTTTTTGGTGCTGATCAATCCATTTAGCGCATTGACGTTGTTTTTGGATTTGACCCGCGGTTATTCGATGAATAATCGGCGCAAAGTGGCGCGTGTTGCTTGCTTGACTATTTTTATTACCATCAGCTTTTTTACTGTTGTCGGTGAGACCTTGCTTAAGTTGCTGGGTATTTCTATCGGCTCGTTTCAGTTAGCGGGTGGCATCTTGGTGTTTTTGATTGCGCTCAATATGATGAATGGGGAAGGTAACCCCGTCAAACCCGATCAAGAAAATTTCGATGTCGAGTATGATAAACACGCGGCACCAAGTACTGCTTCTGCTGTCGTGCCGCTCGCTATTCCGATGATGATCGGTCCTGGCGGTATCTCCACCGTCATCATTTACTCTTCGCAAGTCTCTGGGATTTTGCAAGTCTCGGCCATTCTTATCGCTGGATTGTTTATCAGCTTGTTTTGCTACTTGGCCTTGATGGCGGCAGGCCGTATTAGCCGGCTGCTGGGCGATACTGGATTAAATATCATGAGCCGCATCATGGGCATGCTCTTGGCTGCAGTGTCTATCGAAATCATCGTCAATGGTTTGCGTACCTTGTTTCCTGCCTTGGTATAACCGCTTATCTGACGCTCGGCGGCCTGTATGTTTGTGTGACTAATCACCAAAGACGCTGGCAAAAAACGCCATTAATGAAAATATGTTATAGTAGTGATTCACTATTTTTTTACAGGAGTTGATCTTGAGTAAGAAAAGAATTGCTATTTTAGGAGCAGGTCCAAGTGGTTTGGCGCAGTTGCGTGCCTTTGAAGCAGCGCGCTTGGCAGGTGTAAAAGACTTACCTGAGATAGTTTGTTATGAGAAACAAAACGCCATTGGCGGTATGTGGAACTATAGCTGGCGCACAGGTCTAGATAGAAATGGTGAGCCCGTCCACGGTAGTATGTACCGCTATCTGTGGTCAAATGGTCCGAAAGAATGCTTGGAGTTTGCAGACTACTCGTTTGA
Source organism: Psychrobacter sp. CAM01 (assembly GCF_032842965.1). NCBI lineage: Bacteria > Pseudomonadati > Pseudomonadota > Gammaproteobacteria > Moraxellales > Moraxellaceae > Psychrobacter > Psychrobacter sp. CAM01. Next base: position 141,412 of record NZ_JAWJBL010000001.1, on the reverse strand, counting down.
TGAGCATTTCGGTGGGCCTATCCCCTCATACCCTCCGCGTGAAGTCCTAAAAGACTACATCATGGGCCGTATCGACAAACAAGACATTCAAAAATATATTCGCTTTGAATGCCCAGTACGCTGGGTGGCTTTCGATGATGACACGCAAAAATTCACCGTCACGGTGATGAACCATAAAACCGACGAGCAAGAAGTCGAAGAGTTTGATTATGTTGTGGTTGCGACAGGGCACTTTTCGACGCCAAACATGCCGTACTTTGAAGGTCTTGAAGCCTTCCCCGGTCGTATCTTACATGCTCATGACTTCCGTGATGCCCTAGAGTTTAAAAACAAAGACATTTTAATTGTCGGTAGCAGTTACTCCGCCGAAGACATCGGTACGCAGTGCTATAAGTATGGCACCAAGTCAGTGACCATCAGTTATCGCAGCCAGCCACTTGGCTATGAGTGGCCTGAGGGCATCAAAGAAGTGCCCTTGGTGACGCATTTTGAGGGCGATGTGGCACATTTTGCTGATGGCACCAGCCAGAGCTTCGACGCCATCATTATGTGTACCGGCTACTTGTTCCATTTCCCATTTTTGCCGGATGAGCTGCGTTTGCAAACGCATAACTGCTTGTACCCTGCCAATCTTTACAAAGGTATCTTTTGGCAGCCCAATCCCAAGCTTATCTATTTAGGCATGCAAGATCAGTACTTTACCTTTAATATGTTTGACGCCCAAGCGTGGTATGCGCGTGATGTCATCATGGGTGAGATGGCGCTGCCGGATTTGGCGACGCGCGAGGCCGACGAGCAAAAATGGCTGGACACCTATGCCAAATGCGTCACGGTCGACGACTCTATCGACTTTCAAGCGGCTTATATTCGCGACTTGACCGATGCGACGGACTATCCTGAGTTTGCGGTAGAAAAACAAGGCGAGATCCTAAAGCAGTGGCAAAAGGACAAGGCTGAGAACATCATGACCTTTAGAGAAAAGGCCTATCGCTCGACGCTGACGGGCACGCTGGCGCCTGAGTTGCCAGAGCCGTGGCTGGATGTGTTAGATGACTCGCTTGAGCACTTTTTAAACTTGACATTTATCCAGCACAAAAAAGCCTCATAAGCGGTCCTTATTTACAAGTATTTATTATAAAAAACCAAACCTTCAAGTGAGGGTTTGGTTTTTTTTAGTATGGGCCATTCATCTTTGGTGACTAGCTTTGATGATTAGCTTTGATACAAATGCCATGCCAGATAGAGCATCAAAATACCGACGAGAGCGTCCAAAATATTCCAAGCTTTTGGTTTGGCAAACAGCGGCTTGAGTAAGCGCGCGCCATAGCCCAGCGCAAAAAAGAAAAAGAAAGACGCGCTGACGGCCCCAGCGGCAAACACCACTTTGCTACTAGCGCCTGTTGAAACCATGCCGACGAGTACCAATGTATCTAAATAGACGTGCGGATTGAGCCATGTAAAGCCAAAACACAGCAGCAGCGCTTTTTTTAGGCTGCTGACCACTTGACCCTCGACGGTCAGTGCATGTGATAGGCGCACACTGGCATATAGGCTTTGTAGGCCATAGCCAAGCAAAAACACCACGCCGGCGAATTTTGCGATATCGATAATGTGCGGATAGCGTGCTGTCACGGCGCCAAAGCCGCCGACGCCTGCTGAGATCAAGATGGCATCGCTAAGGGCACAAAACAAACAGACAAAAAAGATGTGCTCGCGTTTCAGGCCTTGTTTGAGTACAAAGGCGTTTTGCGAGCCTATCGCAATGATGAGCGATAGCCCAAGCAAGAAGCCAGAAAAGAAGTCAGGAGCATACATAATTAAGTGCTTAATCGGTGGTGGAACGGGGCGGATAGTGCTGGCGGCGTTGACATTTTGCGTACTGGCAGCATCATAAAAAGCTGTTAAGATACGCTATTGATTGCACCGATGCAATAAAGCAAAGCCCTTACCGTTAAATAGGGGTATAACAAGAGGCGTGTATAACAGAGAGGTACGATCGGTCATGGTGGTAAGTTTGACAAGAATGCTACAATCATTTGGGCAAGCCCAAGACGATCTGCCAGCGCAAGCGGCCATACAAGCGCAAAAGACAGCGAGCCACTATGATGGCCAAACAAATAATAAAGGCGGTGAGCAGGCAGATGACGACAATAGCAAAAACCCGCGTACTACGCTGACGCCCCCTGAGCGTGCCGACCGAATCTGTGCGGCATTAGCACAAGTGGGTGATGCGCGTTCGGCCACACCGCTCACCGACCGCTATTTGGCCAATCATGCACAAATGCGCCCAGCTAATAGACCCCCTTTTGACCCTGATACCTTATGGTATCTCAAACATGGACGTTGTCCGATTATGACTGAGCTTGTAGATGTGGTCGATGAAGCCACCTTAAACGCCATGCCCATCGAGGCGGTGGCGATACTCGATAGAATCAATGGTAAGCTAAAGCGCTACCGTGAGTGGAGTCATGAGCTCAACGATGAGCAGCAGCAACAGCATAACGAGCGGCAGTTCGTCATCGACAAGCTGGTGTCTGAGAGTATCCCCGAGGCGCTGCGTCATTATGAGCAGCTACAACGATTTAGCCCGCACCGTACCAGAAACCATACAGCACAAGGCAAGATGAGCGCGGGTGATATGTTGACGGATTTATTTTTAGAGATTGACTACGAGCTTGATGAGCTGCTCGATGAATTGCACAACACCGTGATGAGCCGTCTTGCTTCTACGCATCGCTATGTCAAAAGCCGCACGCAAAGCTAAGCTAAGCTAAGCTAAGGGCGGTGGTTATGACTGCGAACCTGCTCTCATTGATACCGTTTTAGACCGCGATGCTTGCCAACCATTTTGCCAAAAAAACTGCCAAAAAAACTTGCCATAAAATAAGGATCAGCCAATGACCCAAATGACTGCGATGTTTATCATGTTTGTATTGTATGGTGTGCTACCAGCGGCTGGGTTGTACTTGGGATATCGTGGTATCAAAAAAATGACCGCGCCCAAAATGCTGGAGTATAAGGCGATGCCGCAGCTGGGTTATATCCCCGAAAAAAGCCTACCGGCTGATATCAAGGTGATGCTGGCGCAGATCAACGAAAAAGGCGAAAAGCTGCGTGTCATTTATGGTGATACCAATAATGACGGTAAGATTGATGACAAAGACACTGTCAATGAGACCTATATCATGATTCAAAATCTCATGGACAGACATGTGCCGCTGGCGGTGGCGGACTATCGGCGCTTGCATGACTTAGATGTGGGCGATGGTGCGCGCGCTGATACCACCAAAATCAAGCACTCCAATGTCACAGGCAAAGAAGCGCTGCTTGAGGTGCTCACCACCATTGACGCGCAGTTTGATGATTTGCTCAATGCCTCTTATCATCAAGATGGGCAAAAGCTACTCGTGACCAGTCGCTATCTACAAAAACGTTTTAAAACGCCTGCTGTCAGTCATGAAGGACAAAACCTCGATGACGGTGCTGATGATGAGGCAGGTATTCAAACGCTTGAAACCCCAGCTGGCGCTGCGGCCAAAAAGGCGCGCGCTGATGATATCAAACGGTAAAGATTAAAAGCTAAGCGCAATAACGGTAAAAGAGTAAGATATATGAGTGTGCTCATTGGTGTCGGTATCGTGACGACCATCACGACCATTTATTTGGGTAAAAAAGGCTGGCAAGCCCTGCATAAGGCCGTCGGCATCACCCCAGGCGTGCTTACATATCAAGATGATCAAGCGCCTTTGTCATTGTCTGCGGTCACATGGCGGCATCTGCGTTTACACAAAAAATATCTACAGCGCTTACCAAACGATCAGCTGCGCCAGCTGCAGCGTATCGACGATAAGGTGAGTCGCTATCAGTCTTATCAAAAAACACAACAGGCTGATGATAAGACGCCGACGGTGACCGAGTCGCAGTTTGTGTTACAAAAGCTGCTGTACACGCGCTTGCCTGACACACTAGCCAGTTATGATTATCTGGTCAGTATCGATAGCGCCGACCTATCACAGACAGAAAAAAAAGTAGAGGCCAGTGAGCTGTTGCAACAGGTATTAGACCATATCGAGCAGCGTCTAGATGCGTTATTGGACCAAGCGCAGACGCAGCATCTACAAGCGTTACGCGTGATGAAAAACTATGTCGAGAGCCATGATCGTTAAAGGGTAGGGCAAAACGACAGCAAATGGCGCAAAAAAAGCTGCCTGTGATATCTCTCACAGGCAGCTTTTTTATGATCTAGGTGTATGAAGCCTCAGTAAAACTAACGCTTATCGCCGCGACCACGAGTGTGCCGAGTGCCGCGACTGGTAGGGCTGCCGCTGCTTTTCGGTTTGCTACTGTGCGACTTATCGCTACGACTATCGGCACGGCGCGCTTTGAGCGGTTTGCTTTTGATACGTTCTTGCTTTTCTTTGGCCGCGCCGTGCAGACCTGTACCATAACGCGGGCGCAAGCTGACTAAGTCGGTTAGGGTGTTGATCTCTTTTTTGTCCAGCTCCAAGAAGCGGCCTGTACGCAGCTCTTTGGGCAGTGAGATCGTACCATAGCGGGTGCGCAATAGGCGGCTGACCTTGAGGCCTTGCGACTCAAACAAACGGCGCACTTCGCGGTTGCGGCCTTCTTTTAGTTTGACGTGATACCACTTGTTGACGCCTTCACCGCCGCCTTCTTTAATGTCTTCAAACTGTGCCATGCCGTCCTCTAGCATGACACCAGCGGTCAAGTTGCGAGCGATATCAGGGGTGACCTCACCCAAGACACGTACCGCATATTCACGCGTGACTTCACTTGAGGGGTGCATCAAGCGATGGGCCATCTCGCCATCGTTGGTAAACAATAACAGTCCGGTTGAGTTGATGTCCAAACGGCCAACCATCACCCAGCGATCGTGGGTCAGCTTTGGTAGGCGCTCAAACACAGTAGGGCGACCTTCAGGGTCTTTTGCCGAGCATACTTCTCCTTCAGGCTTGTAGTATGCCAAGACGCGGCGGCGTTTTTCGTTTTCGGCGTTGTATTTGATCTGACGACCATCTACCCGTATCTCATCGCCTTGCTGCACGCGATCACCAATGGTCGCAGGCGCATTATTGACAGACACGCGGCCTGATCTGATGACTTCTTCCATCTGACGGCGTGAACCCAGCCCCATACGGGCGAGGGCTTTTTGTAATTTCTCATCTTTCATAATCATGTCCTTGAGTCGGTGGGTTTACATTTCTCAATGTAAAAAATGAAGTGCCTATTCTACGCGAATTTCAAACATTTAGCACGCAAACTGGCATAAATGCTCTAGGGAAAAAATTTTATCAGGTGGCCTTTGGCTCGTCCAGATAGTTCTCGATTGAACTGAGCAGATGTCCTAGTTTAATAAATAAAAGTTTGCTTGGTTGGCTCAATGACCGTTAGGTATTAGGGACACCGAGTCAATGAGTTAGCTCATCATGAATTAACAAATAGTTACATTTAGTCATAAGTAAAATTAAAAAAGTCATATTAGACATTTGGTTTTATTAAACTAAATATGAAGTTGCCATGTCTATAGAAGTATATATAACAAACGAAGAATGGTGGTGCTATAAAGAAAAATATATTTTTAATTCCTTATAGTCAGAATACGATAAGTGAAAAAACTGCTTAAAGCCTTTAATTATAGGGGTTTTATGATAGAAACAAGGGCTGATAAATATTTTTATATGAGTGTTTTTAAATATTGCGTTACGTATATTTTAAGTGTATATTCAATAAATACATTCTTTTTTATGAATATATTAGTAATGACAGCATGCGATGGTTTGATTCACCAATATAAATATGAGTAACTGTTATGGTTTATAAATATTTCTCTTATGTACATAGGCGCGCGATAACACGCAGCATGGCTGGTTTATTACTAATGGCATCGTTTGCTGGTTGTACGATAAATTCAGGACTTCAGTCTGGAAAACTGCCTGAGTCTGGCGCATTTGTCGCAGAAAACGGTTTACCGTTTTACATCCAACCACTGAGTCTGGCCAATTTACCTACAAAGCAGCCCCTCGCGCCCAGCGCAGACTTGTATCATTTATTAAAAACGTCTGGCGCTACCAGCTATGGCATCGCCAAGGGCGATATCCTGAGCATCATACTCACCAATTACCCAGATATTAATGCTTCTACCGAAAGCCTTACGGTCGATCAACAAGGGTTTATCCAGTTTCCACTGATTGGAAGGATCAAAGCGGCGGGACTGAGTGTGCCACAGTTTACCGCGACACTACAGCGCCAGCTACAGCGTTATCTAAAATACTCAGATCCGCAGGTCAAAATCATCAATTACCGAGGCAGTAAGTTTTTTGTCGATGGCGCGGTCAAGCAATCTGGTGAATTTGCGATTGCTGATGTGCCCATCTCATTATATGGCGGCATCTCTATGGCAGGCGGTGTATCCGAGACGGGCGATGCAAATCACATCATCTTACATCGGCAAGGCAAAAGCTATCCGCTAGGGATGCGCACCTTAAACCAGATGGGGCTATCTGCCAATCAGATCTATCTAAAAGATGGTGACGCGATTCATGTCAACAGCCAAAGCCGCAACAAGGTTTATGTGTTAGGAGAGTTTGGCAAACTCGAGCCCGTCGCCATTCCAGAGCAAGGGCTGAGCTTGGCGCATGTATTGGGGGAGTCAAATGGCCTAAACCCAAACACAGCCAATGCCGCTAAGGTCTATATCGTACGTGACAATCCACAAAGTAAATTTACCAACATCTATTATGTCGATATGCAGAGCATCACAAGCTTTGCATTAGCAAGTCGTTTTGAGATGCAAGCCAACGATATTTTATATGTCGACCCAACGGGGCTGGCACGCTGGAATCGTGTCATCAGTGCCATCTTGCCATCGACATCGGCCATCAATGTCATCTCAGGGATATAGGAGTCGGTCATGGAAGCGTTTGACAATTTGCTGGTGGTTTGTGTGGGCAATATCTGCCGTAGTCCGATGGCCGCTGCCATCTTGACAGAATACTACCCTAAAAAGCATGTCGACTCTGCTGGGCTATCAGCGTTGGTCGATCAAAGCGCAGACCCAAAAGCGGTGTCATTGATGGCGACGTACCAGATAGACATCAGCGCTCATATTGCCAAACAGATCAACACCGCGCTGGTCAGTCAAGCGGATTTGATTTTTACCATGTCGACTGGCCAAACCAAGTGGCTCGAGAGTCGCTGGCCGCATTGCCGCGGTAAGACCTTTCGGGTCGGTCATTGGCTGGATAAAGACATCATTGACCCTTATCAGCAGGATGATAGAGCGTTTGAGAAAAGCCGGCAAGATATCGCCGATGGGCTCAAACAGTGGCACAAAAAAATGCAGGAAGTAACAGCGATCAAAGCGTTAAGGATGAGCGAGTGCTATTAGGGCGTGTCCTTATTTTTATTATCATATTTAAATAAGAACACGCTAGCCAACTAACATTAAGCGATGAGTGAATGGTTATGAATAATATAGATTCAAAAGACCTATCGATGCCTACGGGCAAAAAAGACAACGACGACATCGACTTAATGGCGCTGGCTTTGGTATTGCTGCGCGGCTGGCGAATCATTGCGGTGATGGCAGTGCTTGGGCTTTTACTTGGTCTGTTATATAGCCGCTATGTCAATCCGACTTTTAAATCAGATGCACTGATACAAATCGAAGAAAATACCCAAGGAGTCGAGGCGCTGGGCGAGAGTATCTCAGAGCTTGTCGGGACGGAAGTCAGTAAGGCGGAAACCGAGGCGGAGCTGATTCGCTCGCGGATGATATTGGAGCCAGTGGTTGAACGTTTGCATTTGCGCATAAGGCTGACGGACCCAAATATCGGCCATCTCGACAAACTAAAAAGCGATGGTATCGCCACTCAGGTAAATACTCCTGATGAGGTGTCGCTCAATACCGAAAGCGGCGCCGTCAAAGTCAGTCAGTTTCAGGTAGCGCCTGCCTATCTGAACCAAGCCTTTACCTTGACACGATCGGAGACAGGGTTTGTGCTAAGTAATGGCGTGGATAAGTTTCAGGGTCAGATCGGTCAGGCACATCAGTTCCAAGGCGTAGAGGGGCTGATAGCTATTTTGGTCACAGATTTGCCTGCCACAGCTTATCCCGTTCAGATTCGTAAGCAAACGCTAAAGACGACAACAGATGCCATCAATAGCGCGCTGTCGGTCGAAGAAAAAGGCCAAAAGACAGGCATCCTCCAGCTGTCGATGGTGGGCGGTAACCAAGAGCAGGTCACCACCATACTCAATCAAATTGTCCAATCTTATGTGGCACAAAACCAATCTCGCGGCTCTGAAGAGACTACCAAAACCTTAGCCTTTATGGAAACGCAAATACCGCTACTAAAAGAAAAGCTAGAGGCTGCCGAGGCGCGATTTAATGATTTTCGTAAAAAATATGGCACTATCGATGTGGGCAAAGAAGCGGAGCTGTTATTAAACGAAAAATCCCGCATCGATGAGCAGCTCAATGAGCTTAATCTCAAAAAAGCAGATCTGACCACTTATTATACCGAGCAGCATCCCTTGGTCGTCCAAATCAATCAACAGCTCAAGGTGCTAAACAATCGAACGCGAGAGATAGGCAATACCGTTGCAGGCTTGCCTGAGATACAGCGAGAGTTTTTGAAGCTATCAGAAGACACAGCCATCAACAGAGAAATCTATCTGACTCTACTCAAAAACTATGAGCAGCTCAAAATCGTCAAAGCCGGTCAAATCGGCTATGCCCGTATCATCGACTCACCGACCAGCACCTTTAATGCCATTGCTCCAAACAAACTACAGATCATGATGCTTGCCGCCTTGGTCGGCACGATGCTTGGGGTCATCATGGTGCTACTCAAAAACCTAATGAGGAATGTGGTCAAAGATCCAGAGCACCTAGAAGCCAGCACGGGCATCCCTGTCATTGCAACCATTCCACGCTCGCCTTTGTTATCCAGATTAAGCAAAAAGAAAAAAGCGCACGCTCGTATGCTCGCCCATGTCGATCACAGTAGCTTGAGCTATGAGGCAATCAAAAGCTTAAGGACCAATTTGATCTTTGGAATGCCGACAGGCGCCATCACCGAACAGCCAGCACAGGTCATACTGATCACAGGCGAGAGCCCAGGTGTTGGTAAGTCGTTTATTACAGCGAACTTATCTGAAGTATTTGCACAGCTGGACAAAAAAGTCTTAATCATCGATGGCGACATGCGCTTAGGGGAGCTACATAAGATGTTTAATAAAAGTGCAGAGGATGGGCTTGCTGATTATTTATTACAAGATAAAAAAACCGTATTTGTCAATGATGAGCAGCCGACAAGCGTGCAAATAGACAAGGCGGCGTCTGTTTTGACCATTGAAAGCATCATTCATCCCACTGGTATGGCACAGATCGACTTTATACCGCGTGGACGACAATCGGCCAATCCTACTTCACTGCTGATAGGTGAGTCGTTTCGTCAGCTATTGGCGGCGCTAAAGACGCGGTATGACTATATTGTCATTGATTCGCCGCCGATACTTGCCGCCTCAGACGCTATGGTGCTAGCGCAGCAGGCAGATAAGGTGCTGATCGTCACAAAGTTCAACCAGTCGGTTGAGGGACAATTGGTCTATGCCGTCAAGCAGATGAACAAAGCCAATGTGAAAGTCGACGGTATTGTATTAAACGATGTGCAGCAAGGTTTGATGGATAAATATAGCTATCATTACCATTATGCCTATGGGGATAATCGCTGACGTACTCTTTACGATCATTCATGATAATAACGACGTTTTATCATCATGCTAGGCACATAACATGGACACATAATACAGCGGAAGTAGGTGGATCTTATGTTTATAAAGACAGAGTCTAACAATGCTTATCAAGCGTCTAATGGTTTTGATCGTCGATCAAAACGTGCGGCTCTGTATTTATTGTCGCTACCGCGCCTAGCCAAATGCAGTCTTTTATTTGGTATCGACTTTGCGGTGTCCAATGTTTGCTTGCTGCTCGCATTATCGTTACGTTATGGATATATAGATTTGCATATCGGTATTGCCGCTCAGCTCTTTTATGCCTTTATCCCTGTCGCTAGTTTGTATCTTATTGGTTTTTATAGAGGGGCGTCTAGAGGGTTTTTTGATGCACTCATGAGCCGCGTATTACAGCTGTTTTTATTGTTAATTATCGTCTATCAGCTCATTATTTATCTCAGCCCAGCAGTGGCAATACCACGCTCTGTGCCTATCATCTTTTTATTTTTGATGTTTATCTGGTTATGGAATAGTAGGCTGCTGATACGTACCTTACTAAAGCGTGTGCAAAGTACCAAGAAAACCCGACATCCAGACGGCTGTTGTGACAATGTAATCATCTATGGGGCAGGAGAGGCAGGCCGCGAGCTATTAGCCAGCCTAAGAGACTCCCATCAATACAATGTGGTGGCATATATCGATGACGATCCTCAGCTGATAGGGGCGTATCTACATGGCAAACAAATCTATGCGGCGCATGCGCTGCCATGGCTGATTGAGACCCTGAAGGTAGCGCAGGTGATTTTGGCCATGCCGTCTACGAGCCGTACACGAAAAAAACAAATCATGGATAGCCTCTCAGGTATCTCTGTCAAAATAAAAGACTTGCCTAGTCTGCGCGAGCTGGCTGATGAAGTCGTGACGGTCAGTCATATACGACCTGTAGATATATTGGATGTGCTGGAGCGAGAAACGGTCGAGCCGGTCGCAGAGCTGCTACAAAAAAACATCTCTGGCAAAAACGTCCTAGTCACCGGAGCGGGTGGTTCGATTGGTAGTGAGTTATGCCGTCAAATCATCAAAAACAGCCCCAACTGCTTGGTGCTATACGAGCAATCTGAATATGCGCTATATACTATCGATCAAGAGCTTAGAGCTTTAGAGATAGTAGGAGCTGAGACGACGCAGATTACGATTGTAAGCGTGATCGGAAGCGTCAGTAACGAAAAAAAATTAACCGATATATTCAAAAATAACCATATAAATACCATTTATCACGCTGCCGCTTATAAGCATGTGCCTATCGTGGAGTCCAACCCGTTTGAAGGCATGATTAATAACACCAAAGGCACCTACCACTGTGCCCGTGCTGCGATACAAGCGGGCGTCGATACATTTGTCCTGATCTCGACCGACAAAGCGGTACGACCGACCAACATCATGGGCGCATCCAAACGCTTAGCGGAGCTGGTTTGCCAAGGGCTAAGTCAAAGTAGCAGCCATACCTGCTTTAGTATGGTGCGTTTTGGCAATGTTTTGGGATCGTCAGGCTCTGTCGTGCCGCTATTTACCAAACAAATCGAACAAGGTGGCCCGATCACTATCACCCATCCAGACATCACGCGCTATTTTATGACGATTCCAGAGGCGGCCAGCTTGGTCATTCAAGCGGGGGCGATGGCGTTTGGAGGCGAGGTGTTTGTGCTGGATATGGGTGCACCGGTCAAAATCGTTGATCTTGCCAAACGTATGATTCGTCTAACAGGTTGCGAGCTCAAAGATGACAGCAACCCCGAGGGCGATATTGAGATTGTGTTTACAGGTTTGCGGCCAGGAGAGAAGCTCTATGAGGAGCTGATCATCGGTGAGGATAATATCGAGCCGACATTTCATCCTCTGATTATGCAAGCCATGGAGCATAGCTTTCCGTTGGCAGATATCGAAAATATCTTGTCTGAATGTATAGACCGCGCCACCCAGCAGGACGTGGCGTGGCTCAAGACCCAGTTTAGATGTTTTGTCGAAGGTTACCAAGAAGGCTGCGGTACAGCGATGCCCACCGAGGAGAATGCCTTGCTAAACGAGGTTGGCTGATAACTGGGCAGTCTTAGGCTCGGTCAGTGTTGGCAGTGTTTTTTACCGTAGCATTTTTACTTTGGCATTTTTACAAACATAACGTTTTTTACCAGAGCGTTTTTACAATGGCCTGTAGTTGAGTACATCATGTTTAACGTCATTAAACAGCTGTTTTCTCTGCTGACAGACAAGCAGAAAAAGCAATTTTATATCTTACAAGTGCTGGTGGTCATAATGGCTTTTACAGAGCTGTTAGGGATTGCCTCTATAGCGCCGTTCATGGCGCTGGTCGGTGATATAAGCATTCTAGAAAAAAACGCGGTGTTTGCTGAGCTGTATCAGATGTCGGGTCTAGATAGCCCTATGGATTTTTTGTTTTATAGCGGCGTGCTGGTGCTGGTCATGTTGACGTTTTCGACGTTGGTGTCGATGTTTACGATATGGAAGCTGTCTATCTTTGGGGCGCGAATCGGTACCGAAATCGCTGATCTGCTCTATACCTATTATATGCAGCAAAGCTGGCAGTTCCATGCTAGCAGTAGTAGCGCGCAGTTGACCAAGCAGGTATCGACTGAGGCGGCGCGTATCAGTATCGGTATCATGCAGCCGCTGGTGCAGATGAATGCCAAGACTGTGTTGGCCGTCTTTATCTCTATTAGTATCGTCATCTATGACCCGCTAATCGCGGTACTTGGGCTGGTCATTTTTTCGCTGGCATATTTGCTGTTGTACCGCTTGGTGCGCGAAAGACTGATGGCGAATGGGCAACGGCTATCGAGGATTTCGACTGAGCGTTTTCGGCTGATGAATGAGGGTTTTGGTGGTATTAAGGATGTCTTGTTGCTTGATCGTAGTCATGATTTTATCAAAAGCTTTCAAGACAGTGGCAAGGTTTTTGCGCATGCGCAAGGCACCAATATCGCCATCAGCCAAGTGCCACGCTATTTTATCGAACTTATCGCCTTTGGCGCGATGATATCGTTGGTGCTACTGCTGATCAAGCTGCATGCTGGCAACTTAGGTGAAGTGTTGCCGATTTTGGCTATTTATGCGCTGGCCGCCTTTAAGCTACTGCCAGCATTACAGCAAATTTACTCTAGCATCTCGCAAATTAAAGGCAATATCGCGGCTTTTGAGGCAGTAAAAGAGGATTTGGAACGCGCCTTTTATCAGCAAAAAACCATCAGCCAACGTCCTGTACCGCCGCCGATATCGCTTAAAAAAAGCATCACCTTAACAGAGATTGGGTTTAGTTATCCCGGCAAAGACACCGCAGCAGTCAATGGTGTCAATATGCGCATTCCGGTCAATAGCGTGATAGGTTTGGTCGGCTCTTCAGGCTCGGGAAAGTCCACCTTAATCGATATATTGCTTGGTCTGTTGACGCCGCAGCAAGGCTGTCTGTATGTAGATGGTACACGTATCACCGATAAAAATAAGCGCGCTTGGCAGGATTTATTGGGGTTTGTGCCACAAAGTATCTTTTTGAGTGAAGGCAGCATCGCAGAAAACGTGGCGTTTGGTATTCCCATATCCGATATCAGAACAGATCAAGTCTATAGGGCGCTGATTTTGGCCAATCTTATGGAGTTGGTCGAGCAGCTGCCAGAGGGCATCGATACCAAAGTGGGCGAGCGCGGTGTCAAGCTCTCAGGCGGCCAGCGTCAGCGTATCGGTATCGCGCGGGCACTCTATCACGAAGCGGCAGTGTTGGTGTTTGACGAAGCCACCAGTGCACTCGACGGTATCACAGAAAAAATAGTCATGGATGCGATTCATGAGTTTAGTGGCAAAAAAACCATCATTATGATTGCCCATCGTCTAAAGACAGTAGAACAGTGTGATCGGATTTATTTTATGGAGCAAGGAAAAATCATTGATTACGGCACGTACCAAGAGCTTGTGGCTCGTAATCTCAAGTTTAAAGAAATGGCAAGGCATGCCTAAGTTTGGCTTACTTTTATAAGGATATGATGATGTCAAATTTTATCGTAAACAGTATCGATCTGACAGGCGCTGGGACTCGTATCTCCTATGAGTACGAGGTCTCAGACGACATAAAAAAGTATTTTAAAACGCCATTTTTTATCGAATACGACTGTAGTGTGGCAGAGGTGCCAGAGAGCATTTTGATCATTCCATTATTGGCCAATATATTGCCCATCTCTTGGCTGGCAGGGTTTGATATTACGATAAATACCCTTGACCGTCGGTTTTACCAAGCGGCTTTAGACATCAAGGCTGTCTTTATCAAGGAGTTTCCAGAGATTCTTAACCATTCATCTAGCCTTATGGTCAATCAGCTAATGGACAATACCGCAGCCTACCACCGAGACAAAGGCAAAAAAGACGCTTTATTGTTTAGCGGCGGCGTCGATGCATATGCTTCGTACTTTAATCATCAGCAAGATGACGTGGATTTGATACTGATACAAGGGGCTGATATCCCGCTGAACGATAGCAAGCAATGGGCGACTGCCAAACAAAATATCAATAATGAGGTGATATTGCAGCAAAACCACAAGCACTATATCGCCATGAATTGTCGAGATTTTTATACGTATCGAGTCAAAGAGCTGGTCTATGGAGGCGGCTGGTGGGGTAAGGTGCAGCATGGACTAACGTTGACCTGTGCGGTGGCTCCGCTGGCTTACAAAAAAGGCTATCACTCACTTTATATCGCTGCCACAGATACCATTGGTTTTCAGGTGTTTTGGGGCTCGATGCCTGATATCGACAACAATGTGCGGTGGGCTGGCACGCAGGTGGTGCATGATGGCTACCACATGCACCGTCTCGATAAAGTGCAGTCCATCATAAAAAACGCTGAGCGGTTAGAAAAAAACGTCAACCTTCGCGTTTGTTATTCCGAATTAAACAATGGCCTAAATTGCAATAAGTGCGAAAAGTGCTATCGAACCATTTTTGCGCTGACGTTGTTTGGTCGCAATCCCAATCATTTCGGTTTTGCGGTGGATGGCAGTGTGTACACGCATATCGAGGCGCTATGGGCTAGGGGTTTTGCTAATGAAGGGGTGCGTTATGACTGGGCACCTATGCTGAGTCTGTTGAGCGCTGATAATTTATATCAGTTTGCAGAACATAAGCGTAATACCGAGCAACATAGTGCTGAGCAACATAGTGCTGAGCGACTAAAAGATAGCCTCAAAGTAGCGCTTGACGCTACCATCACCGAAACAGACTCTAAGGTAGATAAAGGCAAAAGAGCCATCATTGCTACTTTTCCTAAAACGTTTAAAAGCTATTTAAAAATCAGGGAGTTATTGAGATGAAATATGGTTTGATGACGTATGCCGAAAACAAAAGAACGTTTAATATTGGCGACTATATCCAAAGTCTGGCAGCCAAGCAGTTTTTGCCGCAAGTAGACTGTTTTATCAATCGAGAAAAGCTGGCTCGCTATACAGACAGCGACGCCAAGCTGATTATGAATGGCTGGTTTACGCACAATACCACCAGCTGGGTGCCGTCCGCACACATAAACCCTTTACTTATCTCCTTTCACGTAAACAACTCAGCGGCGCCCAATATGCTCAGTCCTCAAGGTATTGCGTTTTTAAAAAGCAAACAACCAATCGGCTGCCGTGATCACTTTACGGTGAGTCTATTGCAAGAAAAAGGCATCGAGGCTTACTTTTCAGGATGCCTGACTCTGACTTTAGATAGCTACCAAGCCTGCGACGCTGAGCGCGGTGAGGATATCTATATTGTCGATCCACTATATGGGTTTCCCAACAAACAGCGCATTTTTTATGACGTCAAATCCCTGCTCAGATCGACGCGTAGCGGTGATGTTTTTCACATGCACATCAAGCAGCAATACCTCAAAAAAATATTTACCAAAGAGCTATTAAACAAAGCGCAAGTCATTCATCAAGAGCTGCCAGCAAAGACGTATTCAGAGGCACAAAAATTCATCATGGCAGAGACGTTATTGCACAAATATGCCCGAGCAAAATTGGTCATCACCTCACGTATCCATTGTGCGTTGCCTTGTCTGGCCTTGGGTACGCCGGTGATTTATCTCAATGGCTTTGATAGTTTTGTTGATTCATGCCGATTAGCGGGTTTGGCAGATTTGTTTAACCGTGTGGATGTCGAGCGCTCGACGGGCAAAATCAGCAACAATTTCCATGCAAACGGTAAGATAGGCTCAAGTACCAATCTTGCCAACCCAGTGCGATACAAAGCCCTAAAGACGGCCATGGAAGCTACCTGCCACGCGTTTGTTGAGGCATAACGGACGCGGGCCTAAAAGGAGTTAGGACGATGCATATCGATAGAGTGATTCATTACTGCTGGTTTGGCAAAACCTCCAAGCCAGACTCAGTGTTGGCCTATATCGCCAACTGGAGAGAGATGCTGCCCACCTACCAGATAATCGAATGGAATGAAGATAACTTCGATATCGACTGCTGTCAGTATGTCAAAGAAGCTTATGCTGCAAAAAAGTATGCGTTTGTTAGCGACTATGCGCGGTTGTTGGCGCTCTACCAGCATGGCGGGGTGTATCTAGATACGGATGTTGAGGTCCGTAAAAACCTTGATCCCTTGCTGGCGCGGGGGGTCTTAACCTTTGGTTTTGAAGAAGGCCATTACGCCGCGACAAGCACCATGATTGCGCCCAAAGCCAGTACTTTCATCGCTGACTTTATAGACAGCTATCACGCCAGACATTTTATCGATAGTAACGGAAAGCTAGACACCACCACCAATGTCCAAGTGCTGACCGCCTTATTAGAAGCAATTGGGCTGGAAAAAAATGGCGTAGAGCAAGTCCTGCATTATCAAGACGAGGAAATTGTGGTTTTACCGCAGCGCTTTTTATCTCCTTTTGACTATCTCAATCATCAAGACAAATCCGGCAACCATACTTATACCATTCATCATTTTAGTAACTCGTGGGCTAGTGTGAGCAGCCTCAGAAAAAATAAAATAAAAAAACTGATAGGCAGTCGCGGCGTCAGAGTATTAAGAAAAATACTGAGCACGCGCTTTAATACCAATAATGTTTAGACAAATGATAAGGTGTGATACCAATGAATGCGACAAAGATTTGTATTATAGCGGATCAGGTATATAAAAGCGGCGGCATCGAAAGGGTGCTGTCACATCGTATCAATCATTGGATAAAGGACGGTTATGAAGTACATCTGATTACCAGTGAAAACGAGGGACGCAGCCCATATTTCTTCTACGATTTGCGTCTGGTGCGGCATGACTTAGCCGGTGGGTTTGATAAATCTATTTCTTTGCTATCGCCATTGAACCTAAAGCGTGCCTATCGATATTTTTTTAAATTAAGAGCAGCTATAAAAAATATAAACCCCGATGTGATTGTGATGACAAACTACAATTACGATTATTATTTTTTGCCGTTAATCGCGGCTGATACTCATTGTATTAAAGAGTATCACTCTAGTTTTTCTCAAAAAACAAATGCGATAGACAGGCTAAAAAAATACTATACTAAATTTTATGATACCCATGTTTTTTTGAGTAAAGAAGAGGCGTATCTACATTCGCTTAATGGTTCAGTTGTCATACCCAACCCCGTCGTTATGAGTGATGATTCTCCTTGTGAGCTGACAAAGCGCCGCAAGGTCATCATGACGGCGGGACGTATCGTTGCTATCAAAGGCTTTGAGCGCCTGCTTGCTAGCTGGTCGACTATCGCCAGTAAGTATCCAGACTGGCGGCTG
Source organism: Psychrobacter sp. CAM01 (assembly GCF_032842965.1). Classification (NCBI taxonomy): domain Bacteria; kingdom Pseudomonadati; phylum Pseudomonadota; class Gammaproteobacteria; order Moraxellales; family Moraxellaceae; genus Psychrobacter; species Psychrobacter sp. CAM01. The sequence goes on along the minus strand of NZ_JAWJBL010000001.1, from coordinate 123,854 downwards.
GAGATTTATGGTGATGGCGAGCATACATATATACAGTCATTGCAGGCGCTGATCGATCATCATGATATAGCGACAAACACCGCAATTTATCCATCTAGTCCCGATATCATCAGCAAAATGCTGGACAGCCGTATATATGCCATGAGCTCGTTGTCAGAGTGTTTTCCGATGGTGCTGTTAGAAGCCATGCAATCTAGAATGGCTATCGTGGCCTTTGACTGCCCGACAGGCCCGCGAAATATTCTCAAAAATAACAAAACCGGCATCTTAGTGGAAAATCATCATATTAATGGCTTTTCACGCTCTTTAGAAGAATTGATGACCCGTACAGATCTGGCGCAAACGCTTGCCGATAATGGGTGTTTAGAAGTGAGACAATATGATGCAAAAGCAGTGATGAAAAAATGGAACACCCTAATCGATGAGGCTTGTTTTTCATAAGTGGTTTACAACCAGATATTTATAGTGATTTTTTTAGGATTATAAAAAATAGTCGTGGTATAAATATATATATACACCAATTGATAATAAAGGGATTTATATTATCTAAAGAGGGACAAATGCTGCCATACCTGCTCATGCTTGGTTTTGTCATGTTTTGGATAGTGCTGGAGAAGCACGCTCTAAATCGTACCTCTTTTTGGCTGCCATTATTTGTTTTGACTGTATTTGCAGGGTTTCGTAGTGATCAGGTCGGCACAGACGCGACAAACTATACCAGAAACTTTACCCATAAGATAAATGCAGAGTATTTTCAGTTTAACGATGATATTGAGATTGGGTATCAGCTATTAGAATATGCAATATTGAATTTTACCAGTCAGTATTTTTGGCTATTGACAATCACCAGCTTTGTCATTGTGTATTGTTATCTCAAGATAATAAGAAAATATAGTGTGAACTATTGGTTTTCTGTTTTTTTATTTATTACTTTAGGGGTTTATACATTTTCTTTTAATGGGTTACGTCAAGGAATGGCGATGGCGATATTTACTTTGGCCACTCCTTATTTGTTAGAAAAAAGACTGATACCTTATTTGTTGTGGTGCGCTATCGCTTCATTGTTTCATGTCACTGCGTTATTTATTATCCCGTTTTATTTTATCGTGAATTTAAGAATAAAGCCGACATACAAGGTCTTTGCCACGTTTATAGGGTCGTTATTGGTCAGTGGATTGTTGGTATCTTATATCTCCTCGACCAATGATAGGTATGAGAGTTATGCCAGCGCCTCTACCGAAGCGGGTGGGTTTTTGACCATTGGATTTTATGTAGCGCTCATGATTTTGCTTCTGGCGGCGCGCTATATATACAAGATCAAGGATGTGGCTTTTCAAAAGCTGTTGACGTTTTATGCTTCAGGCGTGGTTTTTGTCATTCCTTTGGCCATATTGGGTACCAATCCATCAGGGCCACAGCGGCTATTGGCATATTTTACGTGGGTATTGGTTTTGATAGTGCCTGTGGTCTTTAAACGAGTAAACAACATTTATCTCTATATGCTGAGCATCGTGGTGTTTTTGCTGTACTTTATATTGACGACCTCGCGATTTAGTGATTTGAGCCCGTATCTTCTTAATCCGACATTTAAGGTTTTGTTATGAAAAACCAAACTTACGTCTCTATCGGCATCCCCATCTACAACGCTGAGGCATATTTAGCAGACGCCATCAAATCCATATTGGCACAGACACATGAGCGGTGGGAGCTGATACTGCTAGATGACGGCTCAACGGATGGCTCGCTAGCCATCGCTCAGCGCTTTGCTGCGTCAGATGACAGAATAAAAGTCCTCTACGACGGGGCAAACAAAAAGCTGCCTGCCCGTCTAAATCAGCTGATCGCTGTTGCTCAATATGACTACGTGGCGCGAATGGATGCTGATGATTTGGTGCATCCTGACAGGTTGGCGACTCAATTGCGTTTTTTAGAAAAAAATCCAGATTATGATTTGGTGTCTACCGGCGTGGTCTCTATCGATAACCACAATCAGGTATATGGTTGCCGTCACGTGGAGCACCTTTATACAGGGTTTGAAAAAATAGAAGCCGCGTATCCCATTGTGCATGCCTCCATACTCGCAAAAAAAAGCTGGTACCAGCGTCATGCCTACAATGAGGCATATCCCAGATCTGAAGATTATGATTTGTGGTGCCGTGCCATCGCCAGTCAAGACCTAAAATTGGCGGTATTGCCGGATTTGCTTTATTACTATAGAGAAGAGGGAAACTTGTCATTAGCAAAAATCATTAGATCATACAAAGACAGCTTTCATACATATTGTGATTATACAAACCCTCGCCGTTTAAGCGCCACGAAGCTGGCTGGCACCGTAAAGCTGGTTGTCAAAGTGAGCACCGTCAAGCTGCTGGATTCAGTGGGATTACTACAAAAAATAGCCAATAAAAGAAACAAGCTCACAATGTCTACTGCGCTCAGAGCGCAGCATCAAGCTGTGGTCGATAGTATCTGCGGTATATGAAGTTTGATAGATGTTGATGGTGGTTTAATAGCGGATGTTTTATCCAATCATCATGCCCATAACAACCAAATGCTGAGGTGTGCAAATGACGTCAAAAATATGCTTTGTGATGACCGATGCGGTGTCATTTAATCTGCTGTACCGTGACCAGCTGGAGTACCTCAGAGATCAGGCAGATATAGACATCACGCTGATCTGCGGCGGCAGTCCAGAGCAGCTTGCTACATTGCGCGCACGTAATATAGGTGAGGTGGTTGATTTGGATTTTCAGCGTCAGCCCAGTGTGTTAAAAGATGGTAAGGCGCTTGCTCGATTAAGTGCCTATATGCTAACCCACCGTTTTGATGTGGTTATTTATATCACTCCAAAAGCGATGCTTTTAGGTAGCATAGCAAGCGCGATGACCCGACAAAAAAGAAGGATTGCGTTTAGTGTCGGCCGTCCTTATGAGAATTTTTTAGGAATAAAAAAACGCGTGTTTCAAGGTTTTGATGTCTTGAGCTTTGCGCTATCACACGAGGTACTGTTTGTCTCAAAGTCTTTACGCAGCGTATGTCTAAAAGAAGGTCTCGTCAATAAAAGCAAAGCACGGGTCATCGATCAAGGCTCGTTTAGCGGCATAGATGTCAAGTGCCTGGCACCTGTCTCACTAGAACACAAAAAGGCATTGAGACAAAAATATCAGCTGCCTATAGATGCCTTTGTCATCTGTGTGGTCGGGCGTGTATGTACAGATAAAGGCTTTGCGGATATCGGTGCCATCGCTCAGAAACTAAAAGAAAAAAACATCCATTTTATCTTTGCAGGCGACCTTGAGGATACGCTTGGAGAAAGCGTCGTTGAGACTATTGTCAAAGACAATAAAGGCGTGTATCTGCCCACCAGTATGGATGTGCATGAGGTGTTTCAATGCGCTGATTTACACTTGTTTTTGAGCCACCGTGAGGGCTTTGGAAATGTCGCTATCGAGGCGGCCAGCTGCGCTATTCCAACCTTTGCTTATGATGTCGTTGGTGTCAAAGATAGCGTAAACGATGGGGTCAGCGGTCGAAAGTTTGCGCTCAAAGACATATCCGCTGTCGCCGAGGCCATTGCTTATGCTGCCGATGACGCACATTTCAAAACCCGCTACCCGCAGGCAAGAGACTGGGCGATAGCACATTTTGAGCGCCAGCAGCTATGGGACGACTATCTAGATTTTTACTTATCCAATGTGGATCATAGAGACCAGCAGAGGCGGACCAATATATGATGAAACGACTGTTTGATATCACCATCGCCACCACCGCGCTGATTGTGCTCTCTCCGGTATATGCCATTACCGCTTATCAGGTCAGGCGACACTTGGGAGCGCCAGTGTTGTTCCGTCAGACGCGCCCAGGCCTGCATGGCAAGCCGTTTGAGATGATAAAGTTTCGGTCGATGAAGGATGGTGCTGGTTTGCACGGCAAGCCACTAGAAGATGATGAGCGTTTGACGCCATTTGGCAAGGCGTTACGCAATAGCAGCCTTGATGAGCTGCCTGAGCTGTGGAATGTTATCAAAGGTGATATGAGTCTGGTCGGCCCGCGGCCGCTACTGATGGAGTATCTACCGCTATACAATGCTGAGCAAGCACGCCGGCACAACGTGCGCCCAGGTATTACAGGTTACGCGCAGGTCAATGGCCGCAATGCCATCGGCTGGGACGAAAAATTTTCCCTCGATATTTGGTATGTCGACCATCAGTCGTTATGGCTGGATACAAAAATTTTATTAAAGACGATCAAAAAAGTCATACGTAAAGAGGGTATCAGTGCTGATGGTGAAGCAACCATGAGTAAATTCACTGGTAACCGCGTCGATACAGAGATGCTTTGATGAGGAACTTATGCTAAACACTCCGTTTTCACCATGGCCCAGCTTTACCCAAATCGAGGCCGATGCCGTCAGTCAAGTACTGTTATCCAACAAGGTAAACTACTGGACAGGGCAAGAGTGTCGTCAGTTTGAGACGGAGTTTGCTGAGTGGACTGATAGTAAGTATGCCATTGCGATGGGTAATGGTACGTTAGCATTGGACGTGGCGTTACAAGCCTTAGATATCGGCGCAGGCGATGAAGTGGTTGTCACCCCGCGTACCTTTATCGCCAGTATCTCATCCATCATTAATGCTGGCGCGGCCCCTGTATTTGCCGATGTCGATGAGGCGACTGGCAATATCACACCGGACTCTATCGCGGCAGTGTTGACGCATAAGACCAAAGGCATCGTCTGTGTGCACTTGGCCGGCTGGCCTTGTGATATGGATGGCATCATGGCATTGGCAGATCAGCATAATCTATATGTGATAGAGGACTGCGCGCAGGCGCATGGTGCAATATATAAAGGTCGCAGCGTCGGCAGTATCGGCCATGTGGGTGCGTGGAGCTTTTGCCAAGACAAGATCATGACCACAGGCGGTGAGGGCGGTATGGTCACCACCAATGACGAGAGCTTGTGGCGCAAGATGTGGGCGTATAAAGACCATGGCAAAAGCTATGCTGCGGTCTATGAGACTGAGCATGCGCCTGGTTATCGCTGGCTGCATGAGAGCTTTGGTACCAATTGGCGTATGACCGAGATGCAGGCAGTGATTGGCCGTATTCAGCTACAGCGTATGAGTGACTGGACAGCCAAACGTACGGCTAATGCGCATGCCATACTAGATGCTTGTACTCACTGGGAAGCAACAGGCTATCTGTCGGTGCCAAGACTAGAAGCATCAGCGCAGTTTGCAGATTCGGTCCATGCCTATTATAAGCTCTATGTCTATGTGCAGTCAGACAATCTACCTGACGGCTGGTCGCGCGATCGGATTATTGCAGAGATAAATGCGCTGGGCGTGCCTTGCTTTTCAGGATCTGCCTCGGAAGTGTATCTAGAAAAAGCCTTTGATAATACCGGCTTGCGTCCTAAGACGAGACTGCCAGTAGCCAAACAGCTTGGCGAGACCAGCTTGATGTTTCTTGTGCATCCAACGTTGACAGAAGATGAAATCAAGCAAACTGTACAGGCGATCGATCAGGTGTTTGGTGCCGTGAGCGCTCGCGTCTGTGGCGATATGGATTGTGGTGAGATAAACAAGGATTGACTAAATCTGTGCATGCGCGAGAGGGAGCCGCCGAGACATTTATCGGTTACCAATGCCGGTAGGCAAGTTTTATATCGCGCTAGGATTTTTTGCCGCAGGCAGGTACAATATCGGTATTCATCCTATATTGACCAAGCATAAGACAGGCATGCAAGTAGTTGCGGGCGCTGTCTTTACTTTTTTATCGTACCCTATATTGGAGTTCTTATGTCTACTGCCCAAGCGTCTGCCACCTTATTAGATGGTAAAGCCCTTGCCAAACAAATCGAACAGCAACTGAGTACGCGTGTAGACGCTATCAAAGCTAAGACGGGACGCACCCCAAGTCTAGCGACGATATTGGTCGGTGATGACCCTGCCTCTGCGACCTATGTACGCATGAAAGGCAATGCTTGTAAGCGTGTCGGCATGGACTCGATTCGGGTCGAGATGCCAAGTGCTACGACTACCAAAGAGCTGATGGCAAAGATTGATGAGCTTAATAACGACCCTGATGTCCATGGTATCTTGCTACAGCATCCTGTCCCTGCGCATATCGATGAGCGCGCATGCTTTGAGCAAATTGACTTGGCAAAAGACGTCGATGGCGTGACGTGTCTTGGCTTTGGTCGTATGGCGATGCAGCAGTCTGCGTATGGCTCTTGCACGCCGCAGGGCATCATGCACTTATTGGCGCATCATAATATCGAGTTATCAGGTAAAGAAGCTGTGGTCGTTGGCCGCAGTGCCATCTTAGGTAAACCGATGGCGATGATGCTATTAAATGCCAACTGCACAGTGACAATGTGTCACTCAAAAACACAAGATTTGGCCGCTCATATCAAGCGTGCTGACATCGTGGTCGGGGCAGTGGGCGTGCCTGAGCTGATTAAAGCTGAGTGGATCAAAAAAGGGGCCGTGGTGGTCGATGCAGGTTTTCATCCTACCGACAATGGCGGCGTTGGCGACATCGAGCTGACAGGCGTTGAGAGCATTGCTAGTGCTTATACACCCGTACCAGGCGGCGTAGGCCCGATGACGATTAATACTCTCATTCGCCAGACGGTAGAAGCCGCTGAAAAATCAGCAGGCCTGAGCGGTGGTGATATTAGCGAATGAAGCCGCTAAGCGAGCAAGACACAAAACACTCAACCGAAGCGCACATTCATAAAACAGACGATACGCATTCGCTGGGGTCAATGATGGGCATACATGAGCGCTTGCAGTATATTGGCCGTGAGTTTGTCGATATTTGCCACTACATTATCTTGTTTTTGATCAGTGTGGTGGTGGTTTGGACCGCGGGTAAAGAGTTTTTGGTGATTTTTCAAAAGGGCTCCGCAGATCTAAAAGATATCTTACTGTTGTTTATTTATCTTGAGCTGCTAGCGATGATTGGTATTTACTTTAAGACCCATCGTCTGCCCGTGCAGTTTTTGATATTTATCGCCATTACTGCCTTGTCACGACATCTGGTGGTGGACGTACAGGCCGTCTCTGACAACTTTCATTTGTGGCTATTGGCGACGATTTCGTTTGCCATTATGGTGCTTAGCGCCTCGATTGTCATCTTGACTTGGACGGCCAAAATGTTTGGTCGCCCTGAGGATTATCTGGACGATCATCAAAGCATTAGCCCTGAGCATCATTTGCCAAGCTATAGTGTGAAGAGTGTTAAGCGCCGCGATGATTAAGTGATTTGTCATTGAGAGTGCGTTTAATCTACGGGTTGGGTGTGGTGTCTATGCTTAGGGATTGATGACAGACTATTGATACTTTTATAAATGATACTTTTAAAAAAAAGAGGGCGACTATGGCAGTGGCCCGCTTTTTTTTGCGTGTTATATATTTTGAAAAAAATCGATACGTTGGTCGCATGATATCGGTTTTTATAACCTACAGTCTAACCTCTATGGCCGGCTAAATACCATTTAAAAAGGTCATTAACGTCTGCTGCTCGGTGGTAGAGAGTTGGCTAAAGCGTGTTTTTGCGCCTTGTGCTTCACCGCCATGCCACAGTATCGCATCGCTCAAGCTGCTGGCACGCCCATCATGCAAAAACCGCGCTTGAGGATCGCGGGCCACGATGCCGATACCCCATAATGGTGGCGTGCGCCACTCATAGCTCTCTGCGTTCTTTTCTTTTACGCCATCATCTAGCCCCGCGCCCATATCATGTAGCAGCAAGTCGGTATAAGGGTAGATGGTTTGCTGTGATAGAAGCGGGAAGCGCGCACTGTCGCCAGTTTTTTGTTTGGGCGTATGACAGCTGGCACAGCCCACTTGAGCAAACAGTTTGGCACCTGCATTAAAAGTCGGCAAGTCATCTATTCGCCGTTCAGGTACGGCAAGCGCTGTCATAAAGTCAGTCACCGCATCCAGACTGCTGTCTGAGACTTCAGGAGTGCCGCCGCTGGGTGCCGTCCAGCAAATCGGCTGATTGACCGTGCAGTTGGGTGCCATAAACACCGAGGTTGTCAAGCCCATATCTTGTGACATGGCATTGGCGTTTTGGGTGCGTAGGCTGACGTTGATGGCTTTCCAGCCAAAGCGTCCAACGCGCTGCTGCTGATCATCATCGACCCAATGGACGCGGCCGCTGATACCGTCATTGTCGCTATCGTCAGGGTCGGCCGCTGCGATTATATCTGCTTCAGGGATAAGATCCAGCAAGCCCATACCGACCAGTTGCGGCGAGATGCGCCCGCTGATGGCAGTTTTTCCTAACGGCTGATTGGGATCGGTGGGAGTGAAATCAAAGGCCACTCCAGCAGGTTTGCCGTTTTGACTGGCCGTGGCGGTATAGTGCATGTGGCCTTCGGTGGCGATACTGGGGTCGATGCTCTGGTGCTGCAGTTGCTCACCGTAGTAAGCGTGCGCCGCGCCTTGCTTATCACCTAAGCGAAACAAAATCGCATCGGTGAGCTGACCGTTGGCAGCATAGACAGGCTTGCGGCCATCTGCACTGTGGCACTGGGTACAGGCATTGGCATTAAGCAGTGGCCCCACACCGTCGAACAGCGCGCGGCCCTCGCCAGCAGGTGTCCACTCTGTGATAAACAGCTCACGCCCAGGCGATACGCCGCCCAGTGCGCTGCTTGGCAGGTTTGGCATGATCTGCAAAAAAGGCTGTGCGACACTGCCGGCGATCGTCGCGTTGCCACCTGCTGGCTGCCAGTCGCTATCGACAGTGGGATGATCAGGTGTGGTCGGCGGACTTGGAAGGTTTGGCTGAGTGCTGCTTGTGTTATCCGAGCCGCCACAGGCGCTAAGCAGCGCCATCGTCACGCCAAGCGCCGTGCTTTTTATGACATAAGAGGATAAAGACAGGGGGCGGGTGCTGCCTGCCGGTGTTGATAATAAAAACATGGTATGACCTAAAAGTATATTGACTATAGTTGGCTTGGTAGTGTCACTGGTATCGGGTTGTTGTACATCCACACATGGGCGGTGTCGGCATTGCCCAGCGAGCCTTCAAAGCTCCAGCCCCATGTAAATAACTGCTCGGCTTTTGCAGCATCCTCATTTACGGCATCATCGTCTTGGATTTGCGGTTTTTGATGAGCGATCAGGTGCATAGCGCCCATGGCCATATTGTCGATATCTTTTAGGCTAGGCAGTTTGTTGGTTGGCTCATCTAAATCATGGTAAATGGTCTTGCCAGCACCGTTTGTTTCGCCAAACATACCCCATGCGTATAGGACGCCATTGGTCGAGGCGATGCTGTCACTTGCAGCATTGGTGGCGGTGCTATTGGTCGCGACGTCGTCAATCAGCGCGTAGCTGGCATTGCCATTGGCATAGACACGGCGCACGTCTTTGTCGGTAAACCAAGGCAGTTTGGTTGGGGTGGTGATGATATTTGCCCACGCATTTGGGGTGCCTTGATAGGTTTCACCGTTATAGCCCAGTTGGCTTGCGGCATTTAATCCCCAGCCGTAGACCGCCTCTTTATTGGTCAAAGCCAAGATGTGATCTCTACCAGCGGCCAGCTGTGTGACTTTTTCTGTGCTTAGCGCGGCTTCTGTGCTTGGCATGACGTCATCTTTGGCTGGCGCAGTCTGATCTGTCGTACTATTTCCTAGTACGTTGATACGTACGGGCGTAGCGTTTATGTTGGTGCAGTCATTAGCCAGCGTACAGGCGGCTCCCTTGCCAAGGTTGGCATAGGCATCGCTGCCCCAACCCCAGACTTGACCTTTATCATCTAATGCATAAGAGCTATTGGCGCTAGCGACCACCTGAACGATATGGCCAGCTTCTGCCGCCGAAAAATCTACCTTGACAGGGGTACTGCTATCGCGGCTGGTATTATTTCCAAGTTGGCCTTGGCCATTGGCCCCAAAAGCCCAAACGCTACCGTCTTTGGTCAAAACTAAATTGTGCTTATAGCCTGCAGCGACCATGACGGCGTCTTCGATACCGTCGATGGCGCTGATATCTAAACGGCAGTCTGCCGTTTTGCTGCAGTCATGACGACCACTATCACCGCGGCCGAGCTGTCCGTATTTGTCTTCGCCCCAGCTATACACCTGACCATTTTGTGCGATGGCAAGCGAATGGTTTTGATTAAAGCTGATGGACATCACATCTTTGGGTGCGCTGCGCATTAGCATCGGCGTGACTGGGTGGCCCATCACGTCAGTGAGTTTTGTGGTCAGCCCCAGCCCTGTTTGACCATAGTTATTGCGTCCCCAGCCATATAGCTGACCGTCACGTAGGGCGGCGGTATGCGAGCCACCGGCCGCGATGGTATCGCCTAGATAGAGAGTTTTGACCTTGCGCATGATGTTGCCGGCATTATCCGTGGCCTCTAGGACAATGCGGTTGCTACCGAGGCTCAATAAAATACGATCGTCAAAGTAACCTTCGGCATCTAGCGTTAGCGCTTGGGCTGGTTGTCCGTTATGCGAGTAGGTGAGCGATTTGACGCCGCTGCTGTCTTGAACTTGCCCTGAGACAAAAACGGCCGCGACGGCGCTATAGCCGTTGCTAAAGTTACTATCGGTGATGATGAGTGGCGGCGCCCCATCTATGATCGTGGTGTGATCAGAGTCATCACCGCATGCTGTCAAAGTTAAAATAGCAGCAGTACAAGCGGCGATCGGGGTAAGATGGGATAAACGCATAAAAACCTCAATAGGTATAAAATAATAGATATAAAATGACAATACCGCCCCGTACAAATGCTACGCGTGTAGTATTTGTCGTGCTGGCTGATAATGTAGCGAAATAAGGATAACGGTAAGAGTGCGGCAATAATAACTAAGAATAATATTACAAATAATAATCATTATCAATCAATAATAAAAAACAGCACCGTGAACGATGCTGTTTTTCCTCTGGTATGGTAGGCGTGAGCCAAATACCAAAGCCTAGCTTTATTGAGTTTTGTGTGGGGCGTTTTGTGTTTTTTGACCAAAAAAATGACGTTAGCGTACAGCCGTTATAACCATTTGAGGCGTTTAAAGTTGTAATACAAATAGCCGCACAGTGAGCCGATGATCACCATGATAACCAGATATGAGTACTGCCAGTGCAGCTCAGGCATAAAGTCAAAGTTCATACCGTAGATACCAGCGATGGCCGTTGGTACCGCTAAAATCCCTGCCCACGCGGCGAGCTTACGTACCACCTCGTTTTGTCCCATATTGACCATGGCCATATAGGTGTTCATTACCACGCTTAGCATCTCATTGAGGCCGTTGATGGCGTCTAACGAGTGCAGCAAGTGGTCATTGACGTCACGAAAGTAGGGCTTGGCCGCTTGCGAAAATCCAGAGACCAGCTCGCTTTTTTTGTGATTGATAAAAAAGCTACAGATGTCTTGCACCGGTAAGATAATCGCCCGCATGTGTACCAGCTGTGATTTGAGTTCGTAGAGGTTTTTGAGCGTGCCCTTATCAAACTCATAGGTAAATACGTAACGCTCTTGCTCACGCAGATAACGTCCCAAACGATCGGTAATCGGCATATAGTTATCCACGATAAAATCGAGAATCGCGTGCAAGACAAATATCGGCCCCATTCTGAGTTTTTCTGGGCGGCGATGGCAGTGCTCGCGGACAGGTGCGTAGGAGTTGGATGGACCATTGCGAATGGTGATTAAATAGTTTTTGCCCATAAATATCGCCGTGGTGCCGTAGCGAATGACGTTGTCTTCAAGCTTGGCGGTACGTAAGACCACAAACACCATGTCGTTGTCGTAATTTTCGACTTTGGCGCGCTGATGGTCGGCAAAGGCATCCTCGATGGCAAGTTCGTGCAGACCAAAGGCTTCTTTGACTTTGACCATGGTCTGGAGACTGGGGTCATACAAACCCAGCCAGATAAACTGGCCATTGTTACTCAGCGCCCGGCTGACATCATTTAGCGCCACTTTATCGAGGTTTTCACCGGTCTTACGAGAGTAGGCGTAGCAATTGACGACCTCATCCTCACTGGATAGATCGATATCTTCATAGCGCTCAGAGTCAGGGTCATAGACCGTCATGGTCTCGATGGTGTCTTCTCTGGTGGCATCGGCATCGCCGTAGATATAGCTATCATCATTATCGAGATACAAATGCTCATCATTCATATCCGCATAAAGACGGTTGATGTCGGAGTTAGGTTCAATACGTGCGGTTTTTTTGAGCAATTGATCGTTATTGTGGTCCATACCCCCTCCCGTGATAAAGTAAAAAATGTCTCACAAATAAAACGCTGCGCCGTCATTAAAGCGCATGGTTTTTTAAAGTCTCAATATCGACCAAGCTCAGCAGGCTTTCGTGACAGGCTTCGAGCTTGATCGGCGGGGCGATATCGAAGTCCAAGGCCTCGACCCAGCGCAGCGCACAGATGCACCAGTAGTCGCCAGGTTTTAATCCAGCAAAACCATACTCAGGCAGAGGCGTGATCAAGTCATTGCCGCGACTGGCAGAAAAATTCAAAAACTCGCTGGTCATCTTGGCGCAGACGGTATGCTGGCCGACATCATGACTGCCAGTATGACAAAAACCATTGCGATAATAGCCGGTAATCGGGTCAAAACAGCAGCTAGCAAGCGCCGTCCCTAAGACGTTGGTTTGGTTGATGGCTGGGTTTGGGTGGTAATCAGATGACATAAGGCTTCCGAGATAAAAATATGTGTTAGTGTAACATGAGTCTGTCTGCATGGCGCTGTTCTTGCTGGGGTAGTTCGCGCACGTTTTTGTCAAGTAATGCAAGCGCATAGCGGCTATTTCACGGACGCTATTTGTTCAATACGAGCAGATAGCCGTCGCCGTAGCTACTGATGCTCATGATGCCATGGACGATAATTAGATAGTAATTGTGCCCAATTGTCACTAGGCGAACCTTGAGTGCTATGCTACACTAAAGCATAAAGTGCCTTGATTATTTATCTCTGTTTATTAGCGCATAAAGATACTCGTCTTATCATCCTAAATTATACTTATTACTCACCCTGTTGCGGTTACCTAGTTTGTTTATAAATAATTGGGTCAATGATGTTGTGTGTTAAAAACACAACGATACGATGTCAATGCCCTTATAAATACAACCTTTTAGTACCGCATCAGTACCGCGTTTTTTGGTAAGCGATACGCCAAACAAGGATTTATTGTGTCTGTCAGTTCTGATTCTGCAAAACCTGCCCAGTTAAATGCAACAAAAAACGCGGCCACTCAGCCTGCCGATAGCGTTGCTAAATCCAATAGTATGCCCTACCTAAACCACTTTGCCAGCGACGTGGCCAACAGTTGGCTGTTGCCTGATGGCGTGGTGGATGTGTTGTTTGAAGACGCGCATAAGCAAGAGGTGCTCAGGTTTCAATTGACGCAGCAGCTGATCACTCATGGCTATCAGTTGGTCAACCCGCCGATGATTGAGTTTACTGAGTCACTGTTAAGTGATGCCTCAGAGGATTTGAAACGTCAGACGTTCAAGATCATCGATCAGCTGACGGGTCGTTTGATGGGCTTGCGTGCCGATATTACTCCGCAGATTTTGCGTATCGATGCGCATCACGGCGGTACAGGTATTGCGCGTTACTGCTATGCAGGTGATGTGATTCACACCTTGCCGTCAGGATTGTTTGGTTCGCGTACGCCTTTGCAATTAGGCGCTGAGATATTTGGCTGCGCAGATTTGGCAGCCGATATCGAGCTGATTGATGTCTTGTTTGGGATGGTCAATACACTAGATATGAGCGCGGCGCTGCATATTGACTTGGGTCATGTGGCGATATTTAAGCGTTTGGCTGAGATGGCGGCGCTATCTGACAGCGACGCTGAGCAATTGATGCATTTATATGCCAACAAAAACCTACCAGAGCTCAAGCGCGTCTGCCAAGCATTGCCGATAGGCGATGACTTCTATGCCTTAGCGCGTTTTGGTCACGATATCGATAATTTGCTGACCAAGCTCTCTACTGCCGCACAGCAAGATGAACAGATATCTACGGCTATCGATGAGCTACAGCGCCTAAAAACGCACCTAAAAACGCAGTGGCAGTGTCCGGTGAGTGTCGATGTGACTGAGCTATCAGGCTATCACTATCATACTGGCATTGTCTTTAATGGCTATATCAATAGCGAGACTCAGCCGCTGGTACGCGGCGGGCGTTTTGATGGTATGCAAAGCGGTGGCCATCTGTCCGCCAGCCAGCCACGCGAAGCCACAGGCTTTAGTATGGATGTCAGCCGTTTGCTGGCGCACACGCAGCTTGAGGCGCCGAGTATCGTGCTGATCGATTATCAAGCCGCCACTCAAGCAAGCCCTGAGCAGCGACAAACCTTGCTCCAGCAGGCCACCAGCTTACGCGAGCAGGGCTACCGTGTCACCATGCCGCTAAACGCGGACGATCGTCCCGATGGCGTGACACATCGTTTGGGTTTTGCTGACAATCAATGGCAACTACAAACCATCTAGCTTAACTAGATTCAGTTTGGCTGACTTATAGGTACATTTACAGTGGCATCGCCGCTTGGATAAAGATTTTAAGATAAAACATACTTGGTTTGGCGCGGCAATGATAAGCGCGCTGAGCGCAAGCATCAAACACTGCTAACATCACGTTAGTTTTGCAACCGTTATTGCACACACCTCAATACATAAAGGTAAGGATTGATCATGGGTAAGAATGTCGTAGTTTTGGGTAGCCAATGGGGCGATGAAGGTAAGGGTAAAATCGTTGATTTACTTACCGAAAAAGCCTCAGCCGTTGCTCGTTTTCAAGGCGGTCACAACGCTGGGCACACACTGGTTGTCGATGGCAAAACCACCGTCCTACATTTGATCCCATCTGGTATCTTGCGCGAAGGCGTCACCTGCTTCATCGGTAACGGTGTGGTACTAGCGCCAGACGCCCTACTAAAAGAGATAAAAGATCTAGAAGCCAACAACGTACCGGTACGTGAGCGTCTACGTATCTCGCCAAACTGCCCACTAATCATGCCATATCACGTAGCGCTTGACCAAGCACGCGAAGCCAAACGCGGTACAGGCAAAATCGGTACCACAGGTCGCGGCATCGGTCCTGCGTATGAGGACAAAGTGGCTCGCCGTGCCATCAAGCTTGCTGACTTGTTCCGTGATGATTTAGAAGAAAAACTACGTAACCTAATCGAATATCACAACTTCCAACTGACGCAGTATTATAAAGTCGATGCCATCGATTTTGATGAGACCTTTAAGCTGTGCCAAGAGTGGCGCGAAGAGATCAAAGGCATGGTTACTGATGTGACCGAAGACCTCAACCAATTGCGCCTTTCTGGCAAAAACCTAATGTTTGAAGGTGCACAAGGTACGCTACTTGATATCGACCACGGTACCTATCCGTTTGTCACCAGCTCAAGCGTCACAGCAGGCGGCGTATCGACTGGTACGGGTATCGGCCCATTGTACCTAGATTATGTACTTGGTATCACCAAAGCCTACACCACGCGCGTTGGTAGTGGCCCATTCCCAACAGAATTGTTTGATGATGTGGGTGCCCACTTAGCCAAAGTCGGCCATGAGTTTGGCGCGACCACTGGCCGCGCGCGTCGCTGCGGCTGGTTTGATGCCGAGGCATTACGCCGTGCGGTGGTATTGAACTCTATGTCAGGTATCTGCTTGACCAAGCTTGACGTCCTAGATGGTCTTGAAGAGTTGCTAATCGGTGTGGGTTACAACCTCCCTGAGACAGAATGTGCTGGCGCGCACGACGCAGAGTTTTATGAGTCTGTCACACCGAAGTACGAAACGATGGAAGGTTGGAGCGAGTCTACCGTTGGTATTACCAACTATGACGACCTACCAGAAAACGCCAAAAAATACATCAAACGTATCGAAGCATTGATTGGCTGCCCAGTAGATATCATCTCAACCGGCCCTGACCGCGAAGAGACCATCGTACTTCGTGACCCGTATGATGCTTAGTACTTACTATAAGTCTTGGTGTTATAAGCACTAACTGGCTTGTAGTATTAATCAAGTAGTATTCATCAAATAGCATCAATTAAAAGGACCCCAGTGCTGAGCATTGGGGTTCTTTTTGGTCAATGTGATGACCGTATTAATAATTAGCGGATCATAAATTTACTTTTATGCAAGGTGCGGTCATAAATTAACCCTATCATTTATAGCCTCAATCATTATAATAGGCAACAATCCTATGTTGACGCTCGTGTTTTGCTATCGATAAATCATGAGTTATCCGCTTCGTCGACATGGCGGCCAACGTTAAAACAAAGCATCTATCCCTTTACTTTTACCAAACTGACCCCCTATTAGGAGTTTTTTTTATGGCTAACGAACGTACTTTATCTATCATCAAGCCTGATGCCGTCGCTGGCAACAATATCGGCGCTATTTATAGCCGTTTTGAAGAAGCGGGTTTAAAAATCGTTGCTGCAAAAATGTTGCATCTTGATGACAAAAAAGCAGGCGGTTTTTACGCTGAGCATGCCGAGCGTCCATTTTATAATGCTTTGGTCTCATTCATGACTTCAGGCCCTGTCGTTGTTTCCGTATTAGAAGGCGAAAACGCCATTGCTAAGCACCGTGAAATCATGGGCGCAACCAACCCAGCCGACGCTGCCGAAGGCACTATCCGTGCTGACTTTGCCAGCAGCATCGACGAAAACGCGGTTCATGGTTCAGATTCAGCTGAGTCAGCAGCACGTGAAATCAGCTACTTCTTCAATGATGATGAAGTATGTGCACGTACGCGCTAAGAGCAGCCAGTTATTGATAGCAGCCGAGAGGTTGGTTATGAATAATTTGTGTCGTAAGACGGCTTATATCTGATGGGTATAAGCCGTTTTAGCTATTTTGGTTTGTCTGTTTTTTCGCTGTCTTTGTGTTATTGAAATTTTTTATTATTAGCCTCATTATTGTCTTTATCTAGCATTATCAATCCTTTATCAGTATAGTTACTCATTTTTTGTGCTTGTCGCTATGTATGATTGGCATGAGTACAAGAGCCGCTGCACTCATAATGGATTGCTAATGGCCATATTTGCCATAAGGCGTATGGAGAGCAACACTCATCGCTTATATCAACAATTGCCACGCTTAATTTAGCTGATGCAAAAAGGTTACCTATTATGTCCACTGTTCAATCTCCGATCCAGCATGTCCCTGCCACCTCCAAAGCCAGTATCAAGCTGGTCGATGAAGCGCAGGCCAAGACCAATCTTTTGGGGATGACCCAAGCACAATTGGCTGACTATTTTAAGAGCCTTGGCGAAAAGCCATTTCGCGCGACGCAGGTGATGAAATGGATATATCAGCACGGGGTGACAGATTTTGAGCAGATGACCAATCTGAGCAAGTCACTGCGCGATAAATTGTCGCTGAATGCCTGCGTGACTCCGCCTAAGGTTATTCATCGTCAGTACAGTGATGATGGTACGCGTAAATGGGTGTTTGAAGTGACGGGTGGCTCGCTGGTGGAGACGGTATTGATTCCGGCGGATGATAATAAATCAAATGGCCGCAAAACCTTGTGTATCTCTTCGCAAGTCGGCTGCGCGCTCGACTGTAGTTTTTGTAGTACCGGTAAGCAAGGCTTTGAGCGCGATCTGACGGCGGCTGAGATCATCGGGCAGCTGTGGGTGGCCAATGCTTCCTACATGAGCGATGACAATGACAGCTTGGAGGCTGTCGATCATAGCGTTTGGGAAAACCATGTCACCAACGTGGTGATGATGGGTATGGGTGAGCCTTTATTAAACTACAAGCCTGTGATCGGCTCGATGGAGGTTATGCTCAGCGACCATGCTTATGGTCTTTCAAAGCGCCGCGTGACATTATCGACTTCAGGCGTGGTACCCAAGATGTATCAGCTGGCACAAGATCTCGATGTGGCATTGGCGATATCCTTGCACGCGCCCAATGATGAGCTGCGTGATGAGCTGGTGCCTATCAATAAAAAATACCCATTAAGTGAGCTGATCGCCGCGGCAAAAAACTACGTGTATGATGTTAATCCGCGCCACAAAAAACACGTTACCATTGAGTATGTCATGCTTGATGGCGTCAATGACAGCGATGAGCATGCGCGGCAGTTGGTGGCGTTGTTGGATGGCCTGCCAAGTAAGATTAATTTGATACCGTTTAATCCGTTTCCGCATGCACCATATGACAAATCAAGCAACAACCGCATCCATGCGTTTAGCAATATCTTAAGTGACGCTGGGTTTGTGTGTACCATTCGTCAAACGCGCGGCGACGATATCGATGCGGCTTGCGGTCAGCTGGTCGGGCAGGTCGCCGATCGTACTCGTCGTTCAGCGGCATGGCAGCAAAGCATCAAAGCGCGTGAAAACGCTGAGTTGTGATTCATCATACAATTAATCACAACTAAATTGTACTTATGGGGGCTAAATCTATTAAACTGATGCTTCGATTATCGAACGCATTGAATCCAGTTTTATGATGGCGGCTATGATGACTTCTAAAAATTCTTGTCAAAATAAGTATCAAAGCGTGTGTTTTTTGACTGACAAACTATGGATGACAGCCACGTTGCCAGTCGTGGCGCAGACGGCAGTGACGTCCAAACGGCTACTGCTTGGGATGGTGATGGCGGGGCTGTTTTTGACGGGGTGTCAAAGCACGCCAACCGATGATTTATTGGGGGATACCCCTTATCAGACGTCGACGCGGCCGAGCAATGATCGCAACTTGGATCAACAAGAAATTGCACGCGTACGCACCTCGCTTGCGGCGCAATATATCCGCAAAAACGAGCTTGATACCGCTCAACGTCAACTCGAAAAAGCCTTCGCTGCCGATAGCCGTTACGCGCCAGCCTATGATATGATGGGCGTTTTGCTGCAGCAAGAGGGCAGCCGTATCAATCTGCAAAAAGCCGATCAGTACTTTAAAAAAGCCATCGCGCTTGATAAAGACTTTGAGCAAGCTCACAATAACTATGGCGTGTATTTGTCGCAAATGAAACGCTATAAAGAGGCGGCTGAGCAGTTTGAGATTGCAGGGGCGGCGCTTGGCTACGAAGGTCGTATCGGCGCGCTGGAAAACCTAGGCCGTATCTATCTACAGATGGGCGACCGTACTGCTGCGGCCAAAGCGTTTTTGCGCGCACTGGATGGCAACCGCAATAGCATTATCGCCCATATCGAATTGGTGGATTTATTGCTTGAGCAGCAGCGGGTGGCCCAAGCACAAAAACTTTATGATGAGACACTGATCTTGGTACAAGGGCAAGGTATCAGCCCGCGCTTGCTACTGCAAGGCATCAAACTTGCGGCGGCTCAAAACAATATAACCACACGCCAGCAATTGGCACAGCAGCTTTTATCCGCTTATCCACTAAGTGATGAAGCAAAACAACTTAAGACTTGGCTTAACAATCCAGAGGCACCATGGAAATGACCACCCCATCATCAAACACTCAATCAAACACTCAGGGATCATTTGGTGCCATGTTGCAGCAAGCCCGCAAAACAAAGCAAGTCAGTCTAGAAGAGGCCGCCGCCGAGCTGTTTATTTTAAAGCGTCACCTAAAAGCCTTAGAAGACGAGAATTTTGCAGATTTGCCGCAAGCCGCGTTTGCTCGTGGTTTTGCTATCAACTATGCCAAGTTTTTGGGGTTGGACCCTGTAAAGATCGCCAGTAGCTTTGATGCCGCCTATCCCAATGAGCTAAAACCGTATTCAGTCAACAACATTGATACACCGCTGCGCCCGATGGGCACCTTGCAGCGCGACACTCACAACCGTATTCGTTTCAATCCGTTACTGATTATCGCGGTCATTGGCGTTATTATCTTAGCGATTTTTTTATTTCGCATGGTCAGTAATGCCAGCAAAGAAAATACCCAAGCACCGACCAACGCTGTCGAAGACATCTCGGCACTCGAGCAGGCTCAAGGCGCTGCTATCGATAGCGAGACGGGCGTGGGTGCCGCAGGCTCTGCACTTAACATAGGCGCGGCGAGCAGTACCGCGACGCTAGAGGTGATGTTGAGCGACGAGGCGGTGGTGGTGATTACTGATGCGTCGGGGAGCAATCTGATGAACGGCGCTCAAAGCACGGGTAGCTATAAGTTGTCTGGCATGCCGCCATTTAATGTACAGATCGATAATGTCGATAATGTCAGCTTAATGCTCAACCAAGAGGCGGTGGCATTAGAGGCGTACGCCACTGATAAGCAAGCCAGTTTTGAGCTTGCGCCATAAGTGGGCAAAAGCATAACGCCGCATTGTTAGGTATTATTGTCAGGGTTTATTTTTATTTTTTTGCTTTAACCAAAGGGTTTGTCTATGTCAACGTCAGCGCCTATTAACCGTCGTCTTACCAAAAAAATATATGTCGGTGATGTCGCGATTGGGGGTGATGCACCGATTAGTGTGCAAAGCATGACCAACACCGAGACTTGTGATGTGGCCGCGACGGTCGCACAAATCGAGCGCTGCGTAGAAGCAGGCGCTGATCTGATGCGCGTCTCGACCCCGACGATGGACACCGTAAAAGCCTTTGCCGAAATCCGTAAGCAGGTCAGCGTGCCGCTCGTCGCTGATGTGCATTTTGATCATAAGATTGCTTTGGCAGTGGCCGAAGCAGGCGCTGATTGTTTGCGTATCAACCCAGGTAATATCGGTAGTGATGCCAAAGTACGTGAAGTGGTTGCCTGCGCCAAGCATCACAATATCCCGATTCGTATCGGTGTCAACGCAGGCTCGCTAGAAAAAGACATCCAGCGAAAGTATAAAGAGCCGACGGGTGAGGCGATGCTAGAGTCCGCGATGCGCCATATTGATATTTTGGAGCGTCTCAACTTTGATCAGTATAAAGTCTCAGTCAAAGCCAGTAATGTGTTTTTGACATTAGAGGCGTATCGTCTGCTCTCAGCCCAAATTGACAACCCGCTGCATCTAGGCGTGACCGAAGCTGGTGTCTATCGCACCGGCGCGGTCAAATCTGCCATTGCATTAGGGGGGCTGCTCCTAGACGGCATCGGCGATACCATTCGTATCTCTCTAGCGGCAGAGCCTGAAGAAGAAATCAAAATCGGCTTTGATATTTTAAAGTCGCTAAATATCCGCTCAAACGGTGTCAATTTTATTGCTTGTCCTAGTTGCTCGCGTCAAGAGTTTGATGTGATCAAAGTGATGACAACGCTAGAGTCGCGCCTCGAGGATATTCGTGAGCCGATGGATCTGTCAGTGATTGGCTGTAAAGTAAATGGCCCAGGAGAGGCCAAAGAAGCCGATATCGGTGTCGTCGGTGCTGCGCCAAAGTCATTGGTCTACCGTATGGGCGAAAAAAGCCATTTGATCAATACCGAAAACCTAGTCGATGAGATTGAAAGTATGGTGCGCGCCCATGCTGAAGACTTGGCAAAAAAGCGCGAAAATGAGATTATTCGCGTAAAATAAATACCAGTAGCGCTGTCGCTGTTTTTAGGTTAACTATATAAAAAAGAACTTGTGAGAAATTTAAGGATATGACCGTACCATGATCAAAGCTATCAAAGGGTTTAATGATATTTTGCCTACCCAATCGGCAAAATGGCTACAATTAGAAGCGATATTGGCGGATGTGCTGGGTAGGTACGGTTATGAGCATATTCGTCTGCCTATCGTCGAGCAGACTGACTTGTTTGCCCGTGCTATTGGCGGGGCCACCGACATCGTCGAAAAAGAGATGTATAGCTTTGCCGATAAATCTGAGCCGCCCACTCCTTTGACCTTGCGCCCAGAGGGCACCGCAGGCGCGGTAAGGGCTGTGATCGAGCACAATCTACTGCGCGGTGATACGCCCAAACTATGGTACATCGGCCCCATGTTTCGCTATGAGCGCCCGCAAAAAGGCCGCTATCGTCAGTTTCATCAATTAGGGGTCGAAAGCTTCGGTAGTGCGCTGCCCGATGCCGATGCTGAGCTGATCGCGATGACGCATCTGATGTGGCAAGCGCTGGGTCTCAAAGACGAGATGCGCTTGCAACTAAACAGCTTGGGTGAAATCGACGAGCGCCATGCTTATCGTGAGGCCCTAGTCGCTTATCTAACCGACAAACAAGATCAGCTTGACGAAGACAGCAAGCGCCGTCTGACGACCAACCCGCTACGTATCTTAGACAGCAAAGAGGCGAGTACGCAAGCGTTATTGGCAGAAGCGCCAAAGCTGGCTGAGTTTTTGGGTACGGAGAGCATGGCGCACTTTGAGCAAGTGCAGGCATACTTGACCGCGCTTGGTATCGATTTTGAGATCAATCCGCATCTGGTACGCGGTCTGGATTATTACAATAAGACCGTCTTTGAATGGGTGACAGACAAGCTAGGTAGCCAAGCCACCGTCTGTGCAGGTGGTCGTTATGATGGTTTGATTGGTCAGCTAAAGTCTGTCGGTACCGACGGCAGTAAACCTGCTAAGTCTGAGCCTGCCGTTGGATTTGCCATGGGGCTTGAGCGTTTATTATTGTTACTAGAGGCGGTCGCGCCGATGGCAGACGTTTCGGCCTGCGATGTCTTTGTGGTCGCTCATCCAGAAGTCTATAGCGCGGGTATCAAGTATGCCCAAAACCTACGTTATGAGCGTCCAGATATCCGAGTCAAGATGGCAAGTGCCACCAGTCTAAAAGCGCAAATGAAAAAGGCGGATAAATCAGGGGCCGCGCTCACGGTGATCATTGCTCAGCAAGAGCTCGATGACAATCTGGTGAGTATCAAAGACATGCAGACAGGCGAGCAGCGTAGTGTCTCGCAAGACTGGCTATCGAATGCAGACAATTTTTCGCGCCAATGATGAATGGGTCGATCGATTAGTCGATCAATTAATAGATCGATAACGGCTTTCGCCTCAGTATTTTTATAACACTTTTATTAGGTAATCCTTTATGGCTTTGACACCCAATTCGCCAAATCCAGACAATTCCATGGACGCGTTAAAGCAGTATGGCAGTTATATCGTCACTGCGATTTTATTGGCATTGGCCGCTTATTTTGGTTGGACATATTGGCAAAATAACCATGCGCGCGTCGATACAGTCGCAGCAGATCACTACGCGGATATCCAACGGCTCAACGAAGAAATCAGTCTGGCGGCGCAAAACCCAGATTTGGAAGCTGAGGCGCAAGAAGCGCTGGCACAAAGCCGTACACAACTTGATAAAGATATCGACGCATTGGTTGCCGCCCACGGCGAGTCAGTCTATGCGTGGCAAGCACTGATGATAAAAGCCCGTCATCAAGTGGATAGTGACGAATTTACCGCCGCGGCAAACACCCTGAAGCAAGCATTGGCCATTGACTTGGGCGATGCTGGCCTAAGCGCCATCACCCGTCTACGTTATGCCAACACGCTACTGGCAGCAGGCGATGCTGAGGGCGCATTGGCAGAAGCCAAACAGGACATGCCAAGCTCATTTGAAGCCAGTCAACAAGAGTTGCTAGGCGATATCTATCTGGCACAAAACGATAAAGATTTGGCCATCAACGCTTACAATAATGCGTGGGAGCTGTTACGTGAGCGTCAAGAAATGCGTGCAGTATTGGCATTGAAGATGGAGAGCTTGGGGGTAATGCCTGAGCCTATCGAGGCGCAAGCCAGTCTGATCCAAGAGCCTGTTGTACCAGCGCCTGCGATATCTGAGCCGCGACCAGTGGTAGAGAGCGCACCGGCCGAAGTTACACAGTAGTGGTATTGTATTAGGCGCTATTAACGAATAATAGCGCTGATGTTTTATCAGTACCCTAGGCAGTACCAACAGAATTCTATATGCTAGATTGGCGGCCAGTGGGCTGATCGTGAGAGCAGAGCTGATAAGAGGCTGTTATCTATTAAAAAATTTATAACAGTCACCGAGATAATTAAAACCAAGCAACACTGTGAGCAGATCATTGATGGATGAGCCACAGACTGACCGCCCAATCCACTAATTCATAATAATTTTTGTAGTGAGAACCTATGATGACTCAATCCATTCGCTCGAGCAACATGTCAACCGCCAATATTATCAAAAAGACAGTCATGCATGTGGCCGTACTGGCAGTAATGAGCACTGCAGTGATTGGGTGTAATCGCGGTATCAAGCCTGTCGTCAATGATCCTGTCGATTTGGTGCAAATCGCAGAGCCGGTCACTGTGCTACAGCCTGTCTTTAGCGCAGACGTTGGCAATAAAAAAGCCAGCAAAAAAGATCCTTTGGCGCTACAAGTTGGCTATGCCAATGGTCAAATGGTCGTAGCCTCACGCGGTGGCGACTTGATAGGGTTTGATAATGCAGGCGAGCGTCTGTGGTCAGTCAATGTCGGTGATCAAATCACCGGCGGCGTGACAGTAGATGCTTTGAGCCAAACGGCAATCATTAGCACACGCGGCGGTCAGGTGATGGCGTTTGATAGTACAACGGGTGCCAAACGCTGGCAGCAGCAGCTATCAGGGTCGGTATTGACGCCGGCTTTGGTCAGTAATAATCGTGTGATTTTGTCAGCGAATGATGGGTTTTTGTACGGCTTATCTCTACAAACCGGCCAGTCCGTATGGCAGTTTGCCACCCAAGTGCCTGCCATCAGTGTACGTGGTAGCGCCGCACCAACCTTACTCGACAGCAAGACTGCGCTGCTGGCGACCGCAGATGGCCGACTGCATGCGGTGACGGTTGATAGTGGTCTGCCGCAGTGGTCGAGACGCGTCGGTGTCGGTATGGGCAGCAGCGAAGTTGAGCGTATGAGCGATGTCGATGGCACGCCTATCGTTGATCAAAACCAGCTGTTTGCGATCAGCTATAGTGGTCAGCTATTAGGTATTGATTTGGCCTCGCGTCAGGTTTTATTTGTCAATGAGCTTGCCAGCCTCAAGTCCCTTGCTGTCAATAATCAGCAAGTCATCGCCACCAGCCTAGATGGTAAAGTGGTCGCGTATGATCGCAGCAATGGCGAGATGCTCTGGGAGAGCGATGAGCTGGCATATCGTCACTTGACCAATCCTGTGATGATTGGTGATTATATCGCGGTCGGTGATTTAGAAGGTGTGGTGCATTTGTTCAACCCTGCCAATGGTCAAATCATCAGCCGTGTACAGACCAAAGGGGCATTGACCAACTTGCAAGTACAAGGAAGTCGTTTGCTAACGCAGAGCGCTACAGGTCAAGTGGCTATCTGGCAGCTGATGCGTTAAGTATCATAGGCTGTGCCGCGCGGCAGCTGATGAGTCGTGATATTATTATCAGTCAGTCATTGGCTATCAGACTTGCGGTTTGACATCACGATCACTACTATTATCACTCACGCTGCTAGGTCAGCGTTTTGTGCTTGGTTGTAAACTGCTTGTTTAAACGCAGGCTTTCGCGTACTCTATGCGACCGATATGCGGTAGGTTTACCATATAGACGCCATCATTTGATAGATCCGATAAAATGATGTCTGAGAGATATAATCATCACTGTAGGCTTGCTTACTATAGAGTCGATGTTATAGGGTTGATGAGTGTATCTGCTGTCGTTTTATCATTTATATTAATTTGCGGTCACGTACAACAATATTTGCGACTATGATTTTAGTCGCTGTACGGTCTGCCATTGTGCCTTTCACTGAGAGTAACCCATGAGTATCAAGCCTGTGGTCGCCTTAATTGGTCGTCCAAACGTCGGTAAATCCACCTTATTTAACCAGTTTACAAAAAGTCGGCAGGCATTGGTTGCTGATATGTCGGGGCTGACGCGTGACCGTCAGTACGGCGATGCTACCTACGAAAACAAATCGTTCATCGTTGTCGATACGGGCGGTATCGGTGAGGCAGACGATGGCAGTGGCAATATCGATGACTATATGTCTGAGCAATCGCACACAGCGATCCATGAGGCAGATATCATCGTGTTTGTGGTGGATGCGCGGTCTGGAATGATTGGTGCTGATGCTGAGATTGGTAAGTTTTTGCATACATTGGGTAAGCCTGTCTATGTGGTCGCCAACAAAGTCGATGGCGTCCATGATGCCGCGCCTGCGGAGTTTTATGCGCTTGGTTTGGGCGAGCCGTATCCGATGGCTGCCAGCCACGGCCGCGGTGTCGGTAACTTGCTAGAAGTGCTGACCGCTGATATGCCTGAGCAAGAAAACGTCGTCGAACCAAATGGCTTAAAACTTGCCATTATCGGTCGTCCAAATGTCGGCAAATCAACCTTGGTCAACCGTTTGCTTGGCGAAGATAGGGTGGTGGTGTTTGATATGCCAGGCACCACGCGCGACAGTATTTATATTCCTTATAAACGAGATGGTAAGGATTATGTCCTTATCGACACCGCAGGCGTGCGCCGCCGCGGCAAAATCGATGAAAAAGTAGAAAAATTCTCCGTTATCAAGACCCTACAAGCCATCGAAGACTCCAACGTGACGGTGATTGTCATCGATGCGCAAGAAGGCATCGTCGATCAAGACTTGCATATGATAGGCTATGCGCTCGATGCAGGCCGGGCGCTGGTGGTCGCGATAAACAAATGGGATGGCCTCAGCCAAGACCAAAAAGACTATATCAAGCTTGAGATGGATCGCCGCTTTAGCTTTATTCCTTTTGTGAAAGTGCACCTGATCTCAGCGCTACATGGTACCGGCGTGGGCAACTTATACCCGTCGATTTTGCGCGCTTATCAGTCATCTATGTTTGAGGTATCGACCAATCGCTTGACGCAGATATTGCAAGACGCTGTGACAGCCAACCCACCACCGACCGTCGCAGGTCGCCGTATCAAGTTGCGTTATGCGCATATCGGTGGTCACAACCCACCGGTCATCGTCATTCACGGTAACCAAACCAGTGCGCTACCGAAGAGCTATCAGCGTTACCTTGAAAACCAATTTCGTCAAGTCTTTAAGCTTGAAGGCACACCGCTGAATGTCATCTTTCGACAAAATGACAACCCTTATGCCAATAAAAGCGACACGCCGACGAAAGCAAAAGCGCAGCAGCTACGCCAACGTGAGCGCAATCGGGCAAAAAAATTCACCACCAAAGACAAAAAACCTCGCTAACTTGCTAATGGCTAACTTGTCAATGGTAAGGGCACGCACCAGTCGCTTTATGATGTCGCTTGTAGCGTTGGCATGATAAGGCGGCATAGTGCTGCGCCGCTGTTTTTATCCTCACCTCGTTGTATATAGCCAATCCAATATAAAATTGGCACACTTTATGCCAGTAGGACGGTACCTATTTTAGAGTAGGTGAACGATACTACAAAAGGCAGTGTGTCGATGTTGACACGACTTGCCCAAAAATATCTGCATGTTTGTCTTATCACTTCTGCAAAATACCTGTAGTATGAATAAAAAGTTGTCCTGGCTTTGTTGAGTGATATGAACAGCCCTCGATCTCGCACCATTCCTATGCTTATCTGGCGCTCTGTCGTACAGGCCATTACGCTGGCTGTGTTGGCAGGGTTTGTATTATCTTTTGTCTATGGCCTGACTTATCATTACAAAGAAACGCATCGGCATATAGATCAGCTTGCCGCGGTATTGACCGCCAGCGCCTCGACAGCAGAAGGGGCAGATATCGTAGCGGAGCAAGTTGCCTTTTTATTAGAAAACGAGCCAAGTATTCAGAGTATTTTATTTTACTCAACCCCTCAGCCTATCAGCGATACCCATCAATCTAGAGGCGACTGGAAAAATGCCCTGTTTGCCGATACGGTCAGCTTTAATTACCCAGTCGTCAGTAATGATTTGCAACCAGACAGTCTCACTATTCCCGCTACGCCCTCTGATGCTGATGGTTTACCGCGCCAGTCGTCAGGCGCGGCGGCGCCCTCAAGCACCACAAAAAATGCCAATAGTACGCTGGTCGGTTATATTAATATCACCTTAGATGTCAATAAACTGCGCGCAAGTTGGTTTCAAAGCAATGCTTTATTGTGGCTGATTACGATTTTGCTGGCTGTGGTCTGGGCGCTGTATATCTTACGTAAGCTCAACTGGCCGATTAGGGATGTGGACGCGCTCACTGAAGTATGCGACATCATCATTAGGACGCCTGAGCTGGAAAAATTGCCCGTTATCGCTCAGCATTTTAATTTTCAGGAGCTGGCGCAAATTAAGCAAGCTTTGATTGTACTGTTTAAACGCTTGCAAGACGTCAAACAAGACTATGAAGCGGTGGCGATCTTTGAACAGCAGCTACACAGCAAGGATGTATCGCTCGATGTGCAGCTGCATAATTTTCAGAGCATGATAACTCACGAGCTAAAAACCTCATTAAATGCCATTGTCGGCGGTTTACAGCTGCTAGATTATGAAACGTTGAGCCGAGAGCAAAAAGACGCGGTCGATATCATCAGTAGTGGCAGTGATAAGCTGGTGTCTTCGCTTGAGCATATCATTCAGTTGAATCAGATACAAAAAGGTCAGATGACCATTCATCTTAGTGAGTTTAACCCACTACAGCTGATCGCTGATCTGTTGGCAGAGTTTGAGCCTGTCGCTAAACGTAAGGGCTTAGAGCTGATTAGCCAAGTGCATCATATAGATTATGGCCTACAAGGTGATGTAAAAAAGATACAGCAAATACTCTCGATTTTGCTAAGTAACGCCATTAAGTTTACCTCAGCGGGGCAGGTCATCATTACTTCGCAGCTCACGCATTTTGATAAAAGTAATCGCTGGCAGATTAGCGTAAAAGACACGGGCATCGGCATCGATAACAATCACATCGACGATATTTTTAATCCGTTTTTTCAGGTAGACTCATCACAAACGCGGCAATACGAAGGCTCAGGGATAGGCTTGCCCGTCGTCAAACAAATGGCCCAGCTGATGGGAGCGAGCATCAATGTCGATAGTGCGCTGGGCGTCGGTACAGAGTTTGTCTTGACCATTCCACTACCCAACCAGCAGCAAGTTCATCAGCAGCAAGTGCTGGCGGGGCTGAGTATTATTTACTATTATTATCATGAAGCGGGATTTTTGGTGGAAGAGCTTGAGCGGTTGGGCGCGCAGGTGAGCTGCCATCAGCATGATCAGCTGGCGCTAGATGAGATACGTCACAAAAAAATCGACATAGTGATGTTTGCAGAGGACGTGTATCCAGCGAGGGCAGAGGCATTGGCCACCCGTATTCGTCAGATAGAAAACACTGATATCACCCATCGGGCGCTATTGATATACTGGTATCCAAAACACCACGTGCGCAGTTTAGAGAGCTTTGAGCATGGGCTAAAAGCCGCTGGTGTCGACTATTGCCACATGGTGACGTATAGTGATAAAGGATTGAGTGATTTGATAAAACGCTGGCTCGTTTGGACATGATATGTCGAGATGACTTATATGGCGAGATGACTTTGATAAGACATACTTGATAGCTTGGATATCATAAACCTTGCCATTACCACAAGCTTTGATACAACAAGCCTTGATTTTATGCAAACAAAAAAAGACGCTCCGATAGATGAGCGTCTTTTTTTGTATATAAGTTATGACAAGTGCTTAAAAAAAGCTTTGTACCCAGCGAACCACACGCTGCCAAGTGCGGCTCAAAAATCCTGATTGTTCGATGTCACTGGTGGCAATAATAGGCACGGATGCCACTGCTTTGCCGTCGATGACCGCCATCATTTTACCGATCTTCTGTCCTTTTTTAATGGGAGCTTCTAAGCTTTCGGGGATGTCGACCACGGTGGTGATTTTGTTTTTTTGTGTCTTGCTGGTCAGTATTTGCAAGTTATCGCCTGTGACCAGCTCAATTTCGTCAGTTTCGCCAAACCAGACAGGTACCTTACTGACAAACTGCCCAGCAGGTGCTTTGGTGACGGTGGTAAAGTGCCCAAAACCCCAGTTGAGCAGCTCGCGCGACTGGTCGGCACGGGCTTGTGGGCTTTCGGTGCCCATGATCACAGAAATCAGACGCATGCCATCACGTTTGCTCGAGGCGGCCAAGCAGTAGCCTGCAGCGTCTGTGTGACCTGTTTTTAGACCGTCGACCGTGGGGTCAGTCGCTAGTAGGGCGTTGCGGTTGCCTTGAGTGATGCCATTGTAGGTAAACTCTTTTTCGGCATACAAGCCATAGTAGTCGCCGCTGTTTTTGATGATGGCACGCGATAGCTTGGCCAAGTCCAGCGCTGAGGCCCTATGGCCTTCGTCAGGCATACCTGTCGAGTTGACAAAATGGGTGTTTTCCATGCCCAGCTTTTCTGCCTGCTCATTCATCAAGATGGCAAACGAGGCTTCGCTACCAGCGATATGCTCTGCCATGGCTTTTGAAG
This sequence comes from Psychrobacter sp. CAM01, assembly GCF_032842965.1. Classification (NCBI taxonomy): domain Bacteria; kingdom Pseudomonadati; phylum Pseudomonadota; class Gammaproteobacteria; order Moraxellales; family Moraxellaceae; genus Psychrobacter; species Psychrobacter sp. CAM01. Next base: position 93,599 of record NZ_JAWJBL010000001.1, on the reverse strand, counting down.
CATCATTACCAGATTGAATGATGATGCCGCGCAGCATGTCGAGGACACTGGCGGTTTTGTTGACAGGGACGTACATACAAGACTGACTGCTACTGCCGCGGCACCACGCATTTGGGCTCATCAGCACCTGATCATCTTCTTTTAGGTCGCCTGAGGCGAGGCGCTGCTCGATGATATAGCTGGTCATCATTTTTGTCAAAGATGCTGGCGGTAGCGCTTCATTGGCGTTTTTTTGTGCCAAGATTTCACCAGTGTTGTAGTCCATTAATACATAGGCGGTATTGTCCATCTCGGGTGGCTGAATGGCGGCATTTGCCATCATCGCACTCATAGAAACACTTACACCAACGACCAGCTGTACCAGCTGATTTTTTACACGCTTTACTGTCATATATCGTTACACCGCATCATAAAACCAAATGTATCTGCCGCTTGCGACTCGCCCCAAACCTCGGTCATTTTTTCGTATGTCTTAAATATTATATTTAAAAACAAAGGATTAATGATGGTGGTGACGATGGTGCGACAGACATAAAATTAACGGCTTATCTTAGCAAAATGATAACCGATGGGGAATCGATAACTGCAAAAAATAAGGCCGCACCAAAAATAAAAAGCCCTGCTTATCTCTATGATCGCTTGTCGCGTTTATCACATAACTCAGGCTACTTTCACCTATTTATAAGGTATCTTAAAAAACAAACCCAGCGCAATCTTTGATTGCAAAAAAGCCTGCTGCATGGCCCATCTTCTGTCAGGGCAATACAGCAAGCTTTTAGGTCATCTATCACTCGTCAGAAAAACATTAAAAATCTTGACGCTTTGTCTCGCTCTGGACGCTCGCTTGTGTCGTTTTTTATTGTCGTTGATGATCAATATTATTTTGGCGTCAAAAGCGCAGTGGTGCGTTTTTGTTTATTTTTTTAAATCGTCTGTTTTCTCATGCTTATCATCAGTGGTGATGAGGGGGTACTAGTATTCAGCATTGGCCAAATCTTCGCACAGCGCTCGGTTGTCTTGCTTAGAAAACCCCATCGTCCAGCTACGGATGCCTTGGAGAATTTGGCGATAGTCTTGCTGCGTTGATAGGTATTGAATCGCCGCTTTGGGATCTTCTAGTGACGGCATCAGCTCGTGCAACTGCACGTTATAAGACTTATAAAAACGCTGTTTTTGCGTGCCATTTAGCATCGGCGGGCAAATCTCTGAAAGTACTTGCATCACGGCAATTTCATGCTTGGTGATGTTGATGCCAGACATGTCTAAAGGAATGGTCGTCGCAGCATTGTTTGCCGCATAGGAGGCTTGAGACAGCATGGCAACAGACGTTATCAGTCCTGCAAGACCTACCTTGGACGCGGTCTTCGCTAGCACAGAAGCTATAGATAATATCGATTGATTTTTCATTCTGTATTACACTCGCTTATCTTTATTTAATGGTCATATGTTAATGGGTAAAAAAACAAAAGTCACATAAAATATTGATTTATGTGTAGATATATTGTGAGCCAAAGCCATCTTGCAGCAACATATCAGCAGCATCGTCAGCTAAGTTACGTCCGCCTAAAAGTATAAGTTTGTATTGTAGTGCGTTGTTGCCTATTGTAACCTAATGGCAAGTTTTTGCTTATCATTTAATCTGTACTGTCGGTATGACGCTCTGCCATAAATAGCTCAGGATAATTCTGCTAAAGCTGTAAATCCTTGAATACTGTAGGCTGTGAGCCTTCATATTTGTATCTATTGCATCTATGGTTTGGTCTGCTATGTGTGCGTCAGTGTATGATTGGGGTATAATCGCCATTTATTTTTGCCCTTCTGCTTTTTTGCGCTTTTACTTACGATACCAGCAGGGCGCGCTGATGATCTTTACCATGGGTAGTGAGTTAGCACAATTTATAAGTATAAGGAAGAAGGTATCATTGGGCGATAAATTTTACCAATCAACCGTTTTCATAATGGCCTATCATCTAAGCAATGCTGCGCCGAGTATAGCAATATTATGACAAAAAGGCTGAAAAGCAGACAAACGGTCAAAGACAAAAACAACGAGCAAATATGAGATTTTTACTTAGCAATGATGATGGCGTACACGCGCCAGGACTATGGGCATTGGCTCAGGCACTATCGACCATCGGTGAGGTCGTCGTCGTCGCCCCAAGCGAAGAGCAAAGTGGCTGCGCAAGCTCGCTTAGTGTCTCAAAGCCGCTGTATGCTCATCAGTTGCCGTCAGGTTTTGTCGCTGTCAATGGCTCTCCTGCCGACTGTATTTATCTGGCATTGCACGAGCTGTACCGTGATACGGACTTTGATTGTATCGTCACCGGCATCAATTCAGGCGCCAATTTGGGACAAGATGTCTTGTTTTCTGGTACCTTTGGCGCGGCATTGACCGCTCAGATTTTTGGTATACCCGCGATTGCCACTTCTTTGGTAGGTGGCGGTGTCAAAGGAAAAAAAGCAGGCAAACGACGAGGGCAAGAGGATGCCAGTCACTATAAAGTGGCTGCTGAAGAGATTGCCAAGCTCATTCGTGAGACCGCTATTTTGTCGATGTGTAAAAGTTTGCCCTATCACGTATTAAACGTTAATATTCCTGATGTGCACAGTAGTGCTGAGATAAAAGGCCGAAAAATCACCACGCTTGGCCATGCTCAGATTGCGCGCCCTGTCCATCACATGGTAGATCCGCGCGGGCGAGATGCGTATTGGCTGTCGTTACGCAAACGCAAAAACGCCCACGCCGCATCAGTGCGAAATGATGAGGAGGGTGACGAAACGACCCGATTACTAGATCGTCAGGCGCTTAACCCCTTATACCAGCAAACCTATGAGGTGGCAGGTGTGATGACCGACGATAAAGCCGTGGCCGAAAACTATATCAGCCTATCACCTGTGCGATTACACCATGCGCCAAAAGCTGCGTTAGAGACGTTGTCGAGTTTGGCCTTATAAAGATAATTGAGGCGATAAAGGCAAGAGTAATAGCACAAATCATAGACAGCTGAGGTCTGTGGCCATAGGATAGATGACCCAAAAAGCATAATACGTATGAGTGGCACACAAACCACTCAATGAGACAAAAACTGATGAGTGAGAGAAAGAATAGGAACCTTGTATGAAAAAGCTTAACACAGGATCGCACCTTGCAACGTCGGTGTTGATTGGTAGCATGGCCGCCGCTGCGCTAACGATGGTAGGCTGTGCCACCAAACCTACTTATCAGACAGCAAACCAAGCTGCGCCCAAGATCATCACCAACGCACAAGGGGTTCCTAACTACCATCTGGTCCAGCGCGGTGATACCGTCAGCCAAATCGCCGCCCGCTATCGCCTAAACTATCGTCAAATTGGCGCGATCAATGGCTTAGATAGCAAATACACCATCTATAGTGGCCAATGGCTAAAGCTCTGGCAAGGACAGCCAAATGCTGCCAATAACAATCGCTATAACGCGCCTGCTCAGACACGGCCACAGCCTACTTACAACCCGCCTGTCACCAGCACACCTAATAACACCAGCCCTGTCTATGAAGTCACGGCAAACGCCACGTCAGGCTATGAGTACCCGAGCCGCAACCAGGTGACACGTAACTTTGATGCGGCGGCTGGCACGATGGGCATGTGGTTTGCTGGCAATATCGGCGACCCTGTACTGGCGAGCCAATCAGGGACAGTGCTATATGCAGGTAACGGTCTGCCTGAATATGGCAATCTGATCATGATTCGTCATAGTGACAACTATATCACCGCCTACGCTCACAATAGTCAGCTTTTGGTTAAAGAAGGGGACACGGTGCAGCGAGGCCAACGTATTGCCAATATGGGGAGTAGTGGCCAAACCAATCAAGTGGGTCTGGAGTTTCAAGTACGCTTAAATGGCAACCCTATTGATCCACGGGCAGTATTGGGACGCTAGTCTTTGTCAGTGCCATGATTGATTGTGCAGCACGGCCTAGCATTGCTGCTCTACCGCTGCTGGTTTTTATTTGCTAAGTTATCCCAAGCCCTAAAAAGATGATAAGCGACTGATGAGCGATATGTTGATGAGTGGTATATAGTTACTCTATGCTTATTACTCTGATTTTTGGCAACGGTATGGCTTACCGATAGTACTTATTCACACCTGAGACTTCTTATGATTTTAAAAAAACACTATATTGCTCTTTTCCCAGCGCTAGTCATGGTGGGCTGTACCAGCCAGCAAGCGATGCAAAAACCTAGCAAACCTGTGCGTCAGGCTAACGTGCAGATTACTCAAACTCAGACCATTCAGGTCAAGCCGACCCCCAAGCCTGCTGTCAAACCCCAGCCAGTCGCAAAACCAAGCTATGGCAGTTTTTCTGACTGGAAGTCGGATTTTTCTATGCGCGCCATGGCGTCAGGTCATGATGCACAGACCATCCGCCGCCTGCTAGATTTGGCGTATCTCAATCAGCAAGTCATCTCTTTAGACTCAGGGCAGCCTGAGTTTTCTAAAATGCCGTGGGAGTATGTGGATTCGGCGGTATCAGACGGCAGAGTCAGCACAGGTAAGCGTAAGTTTGCAGAGCAGCGGGCGTTTTTGTCCCAGTTACAGTCGCAGTATGGCGTCAATGCCGAAATCATCGCGGCAATATGGGGGATGGAGTCTTCGTATGGCGCGGTGACGGGCAACAGTAGCATTCCAAGCTCGCTTGCCAGCCTTGCCTATGACGGTCGTCGCCAAGAGTTTGCCGAAACTCAGTTGTTGTCGCTTGCTTCGTTATTGCAGCGCGGTGATGTGTCATGGTCACAGCTTGATGGCTCTTGGGCGGGCGGCATGGGGCAAACCCAATTCATCCCTGATACTTGGCTAAAACAAGGGGTGGATGGCGATGGTGATGGTCACCGTAACCCTTGGGCAACGGGAGATGCGTTGGCGTCTACTGCCAATTATCTGAGTAACTCAGGCTGGGTACGCGGCTTAGCGCCTTTTTATGAAGTGAGGATTCCTGCATCTTTTGATTATGCCGTTGTTGGCAGCAAACAGTCGGCGGCCAGATGGGCGGCGCTTGGTATCGATACTATCGATGATGTGTCTTTGGATGCCAATACCCAGATGGAGTTGTGGCTACCGGCTGGTAAAGATGGTCCTGCACTGCTGCTCAGTCCCAATTTTGATGTGATCAAAGTCTATAATAATTCATCAAGCTATGCCCTAGGGGTCAGCTTGTTGGGCAAAGCGCTGGCAGGGCAAGGCGGTCTATATAAATCATGGCCGCGTTATGAGCGCCCATTATCGACTGTGCAAGTACGCAATCTCCAACAGCGCCTGACCAGCATGGGTTACGATACCAAAGGTGCTGACGGTATCGTAGGCACCAATACGCGTAGGGCGTTTCAGCGTTGGCAAGCAGATAATGGCCAGACGCCAGATGGCTTTATTACTCAGCGCAGTGCTGCAAGCCTAGCCTCATGGTGAGCTAGGCTGTTAAACTGGCTGTGTCATCTGGTTGGCTGTTAATGTTAGGCTGTCAAAGAAGGCATTTTGCTCACTTGCTTGTTAGTTCTACAGCAAGACTTCAATAACCACAAAAAAAGCACCTTATTAGGTGCTTTTTTTGCGCTAATCTGGGATTGCTATATCAGCTATGGTCAATCTGATACGCAAGAAAAATAGCTGCTCATTGAGCGATTTAATAGCCGTCAAAAAAAAGAGTACCCTTTTATGATTACCATGGAAGCCTTGCAATCAGATACTGACGCAAGATATCGCCTTGCCTTTTGATATACCCAGACAAAACCTATCGGCGATGGATGGTTATGCTATCGCGCAAGGCAGCGAACTATCGGCAGATAGCACCATCGAGATCATCGGTGAGTCACAAGCGGGCAGCGCTTATACAGATCCGCTTGTAGCAGGGCAGGGCGAAGAGATAGAGGTAGATGAAGCGGTATTGATAGTCGGTAAGCGCATAAATCCTACTGATATTAGCCTACTTGCAGGCGCAAAAGATATATGATGCTTTAGAGCAGCAAAAGCGAATCATGCAAGCAGAAAACATCGGGCAGACCTTTCAATATGCGTATACAGGCAATATCGACTATGGCTTTGTCGTGCAATCACAAATTAGCGCTATCAATGCGAAACCTGAGCAGTTTATTACCTTGGCGCCTGAGCTTTATCTGGCTATTTTGCAAGACGGTATTATCATTAGTGATCAACCTGCTACCATAGGTTTTACGCACTATTTGCGTTCAGCCGAGGGGCAGCGATACTTCTCACAAGCACTGTGATTGGGTTTTACTTACTGCTTTTGCTAAGTCCTAGCGCTGGTATCGGTCACTATCTTCATGAGCACAATATTAGCCCGCTTATTTTCACCTTTGAGGGCTTAGTTATCGGCTCTACTATTTATTCCCTCCCATTTTATGCGCAGTTTTTGCGTATTCCAAAGAGCGTGATGGAGATAGCACAATTACTCGAGCCAAGCCGCCTAAGGTGTCTGATGATGGTTGCGCCCCCACAAGCCAAGGTTGGTATTATTTTGGGTAGTCTAATCAGCTTTGCTCATACCATTGGTGAGTTTGGCGTGGTGCTTATGATAGGCGGCAGTATCTCTGGTGAGACCAAAGTGGTGTCTATCGCCATATATGAGCAAGTCGAAGCGCTCAATTATGACGCCGCGCATATGATGTTAGGCGTTTTGATTATGATGGGTATGATCATGGTGGCGCTTATTGCGAGTGTGAATAAACTCAATCAGCGCTGATGGCTTTTGGCATCAGACGATGACGTGATATAAGATTTAGCGCGGCTCATTGACGTACTTTTGGCCGTTTATATGGGCATGATAGATGGTCGTGGATTGAGCCGCTCTGTTTTTTTAGACGCTTACTTTTATACCCTCAAGTCACTGGCATAAGCAAATAAGGCAGGGGCGCCGCCAGTATGCCAAAACAATACCCGATCGGTGTGTTTGATTTTGCCTATACGAATCATATCGATAAGCCCGCCCATCGCACGGCCTGTATAGACAGGATCCAATAATATTCCCTCGGTTTGTGCTGTCAAAGCGATGGCTTCGTTTTCTAATGCGCCAACCACGCCATAGCCGTCGCCGACATAATCAGCGTTTAGGCATAAATCGGCTGCTGTAAACTGATGGTCTGCGCCGATAAGCTTCGCTGTACGGTTGGCAAGGGCAAGCGTGTATTCATCAAAGGGGATTTGGTCGGTTTCGCCCTTGTCGATATTGATACCCATAATCTGCGAGGGTGAACCAGACAGCCTATTGCCCAGCATCAGTCCTGCTTGGGTGCCGCCAGAGCTAGAGGCAAAAACAATATGAGTAAAGGTCTCATGGATTTCACTACGCTGCGCCTCAAGCTCCTTAAATGCTTCTACAAAGGCAAGCGCGCCCAGCTCACTTGAGCCGCCATATGGCACCACATGGACGTTTTTGCCAGCGTTGGTCAACTGCTCTACGAGCTGAGGGATGTCCTCACCTTTGCGATGGGCACCCGCCCAGTGAATATGACAACCAAAAATCTGATCGAGTAGGAGATTGCCGTTAGCCGCTGCAGGTGCCTGTCCGCCTAATACCAAATGACACTCAAGCCCTAAGCTTGCAGCAGCGGCGGCCGTCTGCCGGCAGTGATTGGACTGTGCAGCCCCTGCAGTAATGATGGTGTCGGCTCCTTTGGCAAGGGCGTCACCAATGATAAACTCTAGCTTTCGAGTTTTATTACCACCTAATGCCAGCCCCGTCTGATCATCGCGCTTCATAAAAATCGTGGGGCCACCGAGCGCATGACTCAGTCGAGTCAGCTCAATCAATGGCGTTGGGAAAAAGCCGAGCGGCTCTCTAGGTATGTGGTGATATTCCATGTGTTTGTTCACTTTTTTATTCATCGAGAGTAAAAGAGGTGGTGTCAGATCAAAGCTGGGGCAGTGACTGTCGCTATACAGAGGTTTAACTCTATTAATAGCATATAAGCCACGATGATAAAAGCAGCTGGTTTTAGTGTTTTAGCTCGTGACTTGGTGTTAGTTACAGTGTTAGTAGGTAAGACTTGGCGTTTTATGGTTTTGATTGTTATATGTTAATCGCGATAAGCTGACTGGTTTTTATGGTTAGGCTTGAAGTTGTCGAGAGGTTGTTGACGCGGGTTTATAGACACAAAAAAACCCCAAACAATCTAATGTTTGAGGCGAAACTTGCTTAAACTTAACCGTTTAAATTCGTTTTAAATATGGCGCAGCGGACGGGACTCGAACCCGCGACCCCCGGCGTGACAGGCCGGTATTCTAACCAACTGAACTACCGCTGCTTAGGTCGTCTTAGCATCTTGCCTTTATAAAAGGCCACTTGCTAATAAGTGGTGGGTGATGACGGATTCGAACCGCCGACATTCTGCGTGTAAGGCAGACGCTCTACCAACTGAGCTAATCACCCGCTCTGTGGGTGTGTATTATATAGATTTAGATATGGCTGTCAAACGATATTTTGATTATTTTAGCAAATAATCGAAAATATATTTTTAAGCCATTGATTTATTGTCATAAAATCTAGAAAAATAACGGTGTTTCCTGTAAATCATTTATGATAGTTATCTGTTGTTTGAAGATTAAAAGCTACTATACTACTGAATGTTTTATAAGGGTCATTGATTTTATCTGAATGGTTGGAGGCGAGCATAGATACTTTTGCTATTGAACAGTACTTTACGACTTGGTCTTGGGGTGATTTTGCCGGACTGGGTCTGGTATTGCATATTGTGCTGATGATAGTGATGACGCTGCGTATCGTATCTGTGCAGCGCAATATCGGCGTGTCTATCGCTTGGGTTGCGGTTCTTTATACATTGCCGGTGTTTGGTTTTATCGCCTATATTTTGTTGGGTGAGCCGATGATTGGTCGCCGTTATCGTGAGCGGGTAGATCAAGCCAGTCTATTGATGAATGACATGGCACGGCGTGAGCATTTGGTGTTTGATCAAGGTCAAGAGCTGCTACCGCCCAACTATCGCGGTGTTAGTCAGATAGGAACGCGCTGGACAGGGTTTGGCGTGTTTCCAAATCACAATATGCAGCTGTTGACAGAGCCGAGCGCAATCTTTAACAGTCTCATCGATGATATCAATGCCGCTCAGCGGACTGTTTTGATGGAGTTTTATATTGTCTATCCAAAAGGGCAGGTACTAGAGCTGATAGAGGCGCTGGCGGCGGCGGCGCGGCGCGGGGTAGAGTGTCATCTGTTGGCTGATAGTGTGGGCAGTTTTAGCTTTTTTAATAGTAGCGCGCATCGTACGCTTGAGCGGGCGGGGGTATTTGTCCATCAGTCGCTTCCTGTGGGCTTATTTAAGACGCTCTTTAAGCGCTCTGATTTGCGCAATCATCGCAAGATTGTGGTGGTTGATGAGTATATTGGCTATATCGGTAGCTTTAATCTGGTGGACCCAAGGTTTTTTAAACAAAACAAAAATGTCGGTCAATGGATTGATGTGGCGATTCGGGCGACCAGCCAGCAGGCGATTAGCATTGCGACGGCGATGACAAAGGTGGTGGTGACCGATATCGGCGCCGAAAACAACGAAAACCTAGATGCGCTCAATCAGCGAGTCAATAACTATACGCGCAAGCTCTATGTGATGGATCCGACCATCAACGACTTAAACAGTCGCGTAAAAGTATTGGGCGATCACGTTGATTATCACGAGCAGCCAGATATTGGCTCGACGTCGATTGTGATACCCAAAAAACCGATCGTAAAAGACGTGTTGGCACAGCTCATACCCTCAGCACCGCAAGTCACAGCGCATGTGATTTATAACACTTTGGTGACGGTCATTCATCGTGCCAATAAACGCATTCGCATTACCACGCCGTACTTTGTGCCTGATGAGGCGCTATCAGGAGCGCTGACCATCGCCGCAAAGCGCGGGGTCGAGGTGACGCTGATTGTACCGGAAAAGGTCGATTCGTTTTTGGTGCAGCATGCCTCACAAGCGTATTATCAAGAGCTGTTAGAGGCGGGGGTCAATATCGCTTTGTTTACAGGCGGGCTGTTGCATACCAAAACGGTGGTCATCGATGATGACTATTGTCTCTTTGGGACGGTAAATATTGATATGCGCAGCTTTTATTTAAACATGGAGGTCAGCTTGGCGATTTATACGCCAGAGATGGTCGCACAGGTGGCAGACTGTCAAGAGGTGTATTTACAAAGCTGTCGCTATGTGAGTCTTGAGGCGTGGCAGCAGCGGCATGGTGCGGAGCGACTGTTTGATAACGTGGTGCGTCTGTTTAGTCCGTTATTGTAGCCTGTGGTATTTTAGGATAAGGTAAGCGGGCGCTCGCTGCCGCTTTGTAAGTGAGCTGGTTGATAAATGCGCTGTGTTACCGATTTTTGACTAAATTTTTGAATATTTAAATAAAGGACACGCTGGTTTATGGCTGCATCGCCCGTAACGCCCCTTGATTATATGGCAGCTGGCTATTGGCAGGATTTTTTGGCCAATCGTCCTATCGCAGGCGGTATGGCTTATGAAAGTCAGCTGCACGCTTGTATGCTGGATGAGTCGCTGGCAAGCTTGCAGCGCGTCGATACCTTGCTGTCTCAGATACGCCGCGATCTGATCAAAACAGAGCGCTGGTCTGAAGAGATGCTGCTGGTTGATGAGCACTATCGCAATTTGATGGTGTTTTTGGCGTTTTATGCAGGTCGCGTGCTGGCGCAGCACTGGCAACAGACGCCGCACTGGTACGGGCAGTTTGAATTAGGCAAGCGTTATTCTGAGCTTGCGCTCATTCGTGAGGATTTTTATCAGCATATGGCGGTCGTCTATCGTGAAGATAATAAGGCGACTGAGGGGACTGAGGCAGATAAGCCGCCGTTGTTTTTTGCGTTAGAGCCTATCGGGCTGCGGCTGTTTGGCCATATCGATCGCCCCTTTGTTGCTGTGCAAGGCGATCAGGTGGCAAGCGGACTGTATCAAGCGGTGAGCGCCAGATTGCCAGCGGCACATACGCCCAGCACTCATGGTACTGAAGCACCCGATACCGCGCCATCTCTTACCAAAGACAGCATCACTACAAATAAGGACACTGACAGTCGCAATAGCGTTGCTGGCATCGATAGTATAGACCGCCAAGTCGGTATCGATGATGACACAAAAGCAGGCGCGCGCGTTAGTACCGCGCCCACGGCAGATAACCAAATTGCCTCCAGTGACGTATCGCGCAATAAAGCACAAACGCCAATCAGTAACTTATCCCATGACGCATCACTGATAACTGAATCTGCCTCGCCGCGCACTCTGCAACCAACACCTCAGCCTTCAACACCTCAATCATCCCAAGCACCCCAATCATTCCCAGAACCATTGGAACCACTGGCACCAAGCGCCAAACTATCGCCTACGCCCGAGCTGTTTACTCAGCTAATGACTGAGCTAAAGGAAATTGAGGTCATGCAGAGCGCTGGCGAGTCAGACTATCAGCAAGCCAGTCGCATTCTAGAGCAGTTCGAGCAGTATATCGCCAAGCAAAACACACCGCGCGCGCAGGTGAAATTTGCCCCAAAGCATTTGGCTGTAAAAAAACAAGCATTACTCAAATTACAAACCGCAGCAGAGGCGGGTAATACTGCTGCCATGCTACGTTTGGCAATGTATGAGCTACTCGGCGAAGGTGTCACAGCCGAGATAGAGGCGGCGCTGGCAGCGGGCGCTGAATGGGTCAAACAAGCGGCAAGCAAAAACGATAGCCGTGGCCAGCGTCTGCTAAGTAAGATGTACTACCAAGGGCTGGGGGTGGCGCAAGATATCGACAATGGTAAATATTGGCTCGAGCAAGCGGCAAAAAACGGTCATACAGAAGCGGCAAGTGTGCTCGAGCAGTGGCAGCAAGCGCAAGCGCTGATCACTACCCAAAAACAAGAGCAACATAGTAGTAAGCGCTATCAGTTGCTGCTCGCTGCTGTCGTTATGGTGGCGATACTGATATTTATCATTGTTTAACATATAGTCGTTTCAATCTAAAAAGAACACAGTACTGCTGGGATGAATTTTTTGAAGCCTCTGGAGTGCAAAGCGCACAGCAAGCGAGAAAAATTTATACCAGCAGAACGCAATTCTTAATGTATACCTTTTATTTTGAACTGCTTATACTTATGGCGGGCAGTGATTAAAGGCGTGTTGTTTAGTGTCAAATTGAGGTAGAATTGGCGCGTTTTTTATTGCCATTTTGTCATCATTGATTCAATCTAAAAAACTCATAGCAGCCAAGTACAGACATATACGAGTGTATCGGTATGTGTAATACTTCAAGCGCGTTTAATACTGTCATTCTTTTATACTGGATTGACCATATAATCTGATTCATTACCAATCTGGGCGACGCTATGTCATCTTCTTCTACGCCATCTGAGCACGTTTCGCAGAGATCTGATTCAGTATCAGGGCTTAATCATGCGGTGTATCAGCCGCCGTTTTATTATCAATGCGCCATCAATGTCCTAAAGCCCTTGTATCGACTGCAAGTATGGCGACGCTCGCACCAGCGCGACAACTATCAGCAAGAAGTGGCGCAGCGCTTTGGTAAGCATTATCCCTCACGTCCTATAGCTGTGAGCGATAATGTGACGCATCACGGCGTCATCTGGTGTCATGCGGTTTCATTGGGTGAGACCAATACGGTCGCGCCACTACTGGAGGCGTTATTGGCAGCGGGTTATCAGATATGGTTGACCAATACCACTCAGACGGGTTTTGCCCGTGGTGCCAGCCGTTTTGCTGATGAGATTGCCCAAGGCCAGATGAGCCATAGTTATGTGCCGGTCGATAGCCCTGTCGTGATTGAGACGTTTTTGGCCCATGTACAGCCTATAGCGGCATTGTTTGTCGAGACAGAGCTGTGGGCAAATATCTTATCTAAATTGGCCGAACAGCGTATTCCCAGTATTTTGGTCAATGGCCGGCTCTCAGCGTCTTCTTTTGCCAGTTATCAAAAAATTGCTGCTGTCAGTCGTAGTATGATGAAAAACCTTACCTTAATCATCGCGCAAGACAATGAATCTGCTAAGCGCTTTCGGCAGCTCGGTGCCAGCAGTGCCCAAATCCGTGTGGCAGGCTCGCTAAAATGGGTTATCAATGCGCCAAAGCAGGACAGCAGCGCCAGTGAGCCGCGCGTAGATGAGCAAAGCAATACGCTGCACGATAGCATCAGCGATCAGATGAGTCTGGCCGAGCGATTTGGAGTCGCCGGTCGTCCGATTTGGGTGGCGGCCAGCACTCACAGCGGCGAAGAAGAAATCGCCCTGTCATTACAGCAGCAATTGTTGTCACAGGCGGCACTGACTGATACGCTGCTTGTACTCGTGCCCAGACATCCTGAGCGCTTTGATGAGGTGGCCGAGCTCGTCAAAAAGTCAACATTGACGATGGCGCGGCGTAGTAGTGATGAGGCGATTGATGCAGCCACGCAAGTGTATGTGGCAGATAGTATGGGTGAGCTGATGATATGGTATCAGCTTGCTGATGTGGCATTGGTCGGTGGCTCGCTCGTCGATATCGGCGGACACAATCCCGTGGAGCCGGCAAGTGTGGCCACGCCTGTCATCATGGGGCGCTATACGCAGTCGTGCCAAAGCGTGGTCGACAAGCTCGCTGAGGTTGGGGCGCTGTATCAGCCGGACAATGCTTTTTATCGTCCTGTGACGACCTCTCACGCGCATACTGCTCCTGACACGGCGGCACCAGCCAGTCTCACAGACGAGACATGGGCGTCAGCCGCCCATACTGCTGGCGACATCCGTGCGGAAACCGCGCTGATTTACCAGCAGTTAGCCGCTTGGCTTTGTGATCTGGCACTGGCCAAACGGGCAGGGCTTGCAGGCGAGCGGCTGACCAGACAACAACAATCCGTACTGACCCGTCAAGTGACCATGATAGAAGAAGTGATTGCCCAGCAGTCGCACCAAGAGCCTTTATGAACTGTATCTTATTGCCCAGCGACAACTTTTCGGCAGACACCGCTTATATTGATAATGCGGCGCAAATCACGCACGTCACTCAAGTACTGGCAGCCACCGCCGAAGATAGGCTAAAAATAGGCCAGCTCGGTGGCCAGCTCGGTACGGGACAGATAGCAAGCATGCACTCTGATAGAATCGAGCTATGCGATGTACAGCTGAGCTGCGCACCGCCCAAAAAGCTTGATTTGACGGTGGTGTTAGCACTGCCACGGCCAAAGGTCTTACGTCGCCTAATCATGGATATGACGGCGCTAGGTGTGCGACATATCGTCCTGATTAATAGCTACCGCACCCAAAAAAGCTACTGGCAAAGCCCGATGCTCGATCGTTTGGATGAGTTTGTCTTAGAGGGGCTACAACAAGGCGTCGATACCATCGTGCCGCGTATCACGTTGGCCAAGCGTTTTAAGCCGTTTGTCGAAGATGAGCTGGCGGGCTTGATCACTTGCCGTGCCATCGTGGCGCACCCGTACAGCGCGCAATCATTTGCCCAATACGTCCAGCCGTCATCATTGGCACTACCGAGTTTGGTTTGTATCGGTAGCGAGGGCGGCTGGATAGATTACGAGATTGACTTACTTGCCAAGCAAGGCTGTACAGCGGTCACCATTGGCCCACGTATCTTACGTACTGAGGCGGCGGTCAATGTCATCTTGGGTCAGTGGTTGCTCTAACTGCTATGTTTGTGTTGGGAAGACACGGCCTAGAAATACGGCAAAAATGAGTCGAGATGGAGGCTAAATCTCGCTCAAACAAATGTATTGATAATTAATCTCATTTCTATTAGTATGTTGTTTTCATATATTAGGGGTTATCAATCGCCAGTAATAGAACTTGCTAGTAGCTGGCATGACTATTCTGACATATCTAACATGATTATTAACGTCTTGTGTCAGCGATCCGCACTGCAGCAAGTGTTGTTATTGATAATATAACCATTTTATATCGTCGCCATCTTATCTATCTCACCTTTTTTATAGCACTATTATGGGGAAAACCATGTCATTGAACACCATCAGCGCTACGCGTTCTGCTTCTAAGCTTACTTTACCTGTTGTCGTCTGTGGCATGATGCTCGGACTAGCGGGTTGTAGTAATTCCTCAACGACAGAAGAGAGCGCCGAGACTACGGCCAGCGAGAGCACTGCGCCGCAAGCAACCACCGATGGTGCCACGAGTGCAGATGGCCAAACCATTACTATTTATTCTTCTCGTAATGAGCAGCTGATCAAGCCGCTACTTGATCGTTATACTGAAGAGACAGGCGTAAAAATTGAGCTGGTAACGGACAAGACAGGCCCGCTAATGGCGCGCTTGCAAGCAGAAGGTCAGAACACGCCAGCTGACATGCTATTGACCGTCGATGCGGGCAACTTATGGCAAGCCGCTCAGCAAGGCCTGCTCCAGCCTGTGGCTTCGACGGTACTTGAAAACAATGTCCCTGCCAAATATCGTGACCCAAAAGGCCAGTGGACAGGGCTGTCACTACGCGCTCGTACGATCTTTTATGATCCAAGCAAGGTCAGCGCCGATCAACTGTCAACTTATGCAGATTTGGCTGATCCAAAATGGAAAGGCAAGCTATGCTTACGTACCTCAAAGAAAGTCTATAACCAATCATTGGTTGCTAGCATGATTGAGCACTTGGGCGCAGAAAAAACCGAAGAAATTATCCGCGGCTGGGTAGATAACTTAGCCACAGATGTGTTCAGTGATGACACCAGCATGCTAGAGGCGATCGCGGCGGGTCAGTGTGAAGTCGGTATCGCCAACAGCTACTATTATGGCCGTATATTGGACGAAAAACCAAACTTCCCAGTAAAAATATTTTGGGCCAATCAAGGCACCACTGGTACGCATGTAAACGTCTCAGGTGCCGGTGTGGTCGCAGGCTCAGACAATCCAGATGGTACGCTAAAGCTGATCGAATGGTTGTCCTCTGATGAAGCCCAAGGAATCTATGCCAGCTCGGACAAAGAGTTTCCGGTCAAAGAAGGCGTGGATGAGTCTGAGATGCTAAGATCATGGGGTAGCTTCAAAAAAGACGATATCAATGTACAAAAATTTGGTGAGCTGCAAACCCAAGCCATTCAGATGATGGATAAAGCGGGTTATAAATAGATCCCGATGACTAATGCCAATCTCAAATTTCTTTGGGATTGGTATTGTTGTTTTGTGGACTCTATAAGTATGACACGGTAATAATGATATGATCACAACGCCAGATGCGTCTGTAAGTCAAAGCGATATCGTCGATGGTGATATGAGTGACGGGCATCCCGCAGTCAGTCAAGACCACACTTTGCGTAAGCGTATTCTTTCAAAATCAGTCTTAGGACTGATTTCGTTGTTTATGCTGGTGCCAATTTTGATCGTGCTGTTGTCTTGGACGCAGCCTGTCGCTGATATTTGGACACACATGCGTGAGTATGTGCTGCCACAAGTGCTCAAAAACACCGCTATTTTATTGATGATGGTCACCGTTATTTCTGGGACAATCGGTACTGCCTTGGCGTGGGTGACCAGTATGTACCGCTTTCCTGGCCAGCGGTTTTTTTCGTGGGCGTTGATGTTGCCGCTGGCGATACCTGCCTATGTTTTGGCATTTGTGACCGTCGGTATTGTGGATTTTAGTGGGCCGTTACAGACCGCCTTACGTGATTTGGGCATGAGTACGGCGATTCCGTCCGTGCGAAATGTCTGGGGCGCAGGGCTGGTGCTATCGCTGGCGTTTTATCCTTATGTATATCTGCTGGCGCGTCAAGCGTTTTTATCTCAAGGTCGGCGGGCGATTGAAGCTGGTCAAATGCTGGGGCTGAGCCGTCGACGGGTGTTTTTTCGTTTGGCCTTGCCGCAAGCCTTGCCGTGGATTATTGGTGGTTTACTGTTGGCCAGTATGGAGACCTTGGCGGACTTTGGCGCGGTGTCGGTGTTTAATGTCGATACCTTTACCACTGCGATCTACAAGGCGTGGTTTGGGTTTTTTAGCTTGACCACGGCCGCGCAGCTTGCCGCGTTATTGATCGGTGTGGTCTTTGTTGTGGTGTTGTTTGAGCAGTATTGGCAGGCCAAGCGCGGCACTGCTGTCACCCAAGGCAGTAGTCATCGTTTTGAGGCGAGTAAACTTGCAAAATGGGGTATGGCACTGCTGTGCACGCTAGTGTTTGCGCTGGCTTTTTTGATACCGTTTTTGCAGCTTATCTACTGGACGGCGGCCAATTTTCGTCAAGACTTTGATGCTCGTTATATCGATTTTGTCACCAATAGTCTGATGATTGCGAGTATGACCACGATGTTTATTGCCTTTTTGGCGATTATCATCGCGTGGATCAAGCGTCAGTACCCTGACAAAACAACCAAGCTGATGACGACCTTGGCAAACCTAGGCTATGTGGTACCAGGTACGGTGCTGGCGGTGGGGATATTTATTCCCATTGCATGGCTTGACAATCAGATGATTGCCTTTGGTATCACCTCGCAGCAGATATTGTCAGGCAGCGTCATTGTGATGCTGCTGGCTCTATCGACGCGCTTTATGACGGTGAGCTTTCAGCCTGTCGATCGCCAGTTGCAACGCTTGACGGTCAATCAAGAAGCGGCGGCCAAACTGCTCAGTGACAGTGCTTATCAGCGCTGGCGGCAGGTCATGCTGCCGGTATTGAGCCCCGGGGTTTTGACAGCGTTGCTAATGGGTTTTGTTGAGGTGATGAAAGAGATGCCCATTACTTTGATGACGCGGCGGCAAGGCTGGGATACGCTGGCGGTGCGGGTATTTGAGATGACAAGCGAGGGCATGTGGGGGCGAGCGGCGCTGCCAAGTCTCTTAATCGTGCTGGTTGGGCTGCTACCAGTATGGATATTGCTGCGCCAAAGTGACAAACAAGGCTAACAGCAGTTTTGGACAGTAGGAGTTATGCACTTTATTAGCGGACGGTTTTAGCATGCGGCTTATGACTTGTATGGCCTGAGTCAGTTAAACCTGCTACAGTACGATTTTAGTCATTTTTAGCACCCATCTGTATGTGCGCGCAGCATGCCCAAGGTTTTATTTTTTTATCGCTAACTGGTACCTTTTATGTACACTGATTCAATCCATGATCCATCAGAATCTAAATCTATCCATACCAGCAGTCTAAAGACCAAGCCACTACTGGCCAAGTCTATACAAGCCAAGACGCGTCTTGAGCACCGAAAAAACGCCCCAGTTATCAAAGCCCATAATCTGGCACATGCGGCTGTCGAGCAAGATGCACCAAAACCCGATGAGGCACCGCAAAAGATAGACGCCCGCCAAGACCATAAAGTTAAAAACACAAATTCCCAAAAAGACCAAGTAGATAGCGCAGCGTCGCCGTATTTTAGTGTCCAAGATCTCATCGTAGGTTATGACGATACGATCGTCGTCGATGGACTGTCGTTGACGTTACAGCAGGGCGAGATTGGGTGTTTTTTGGGGTATAGTGGCTGCGGCAAAACCACGGCCTTACGTGCCATTGCAGGACTTGAGCAAAGCCGCGGTGGTAGTATTTATCTGAGCAATCAACGCCTGACTGATAAGCGCGCGCGCAAGTCGTTTGCCGTTGCGCCAGCCAAGCGCGGTATGGGTATGGTGTTTCAGGACTATGCGTTGTTTGGCCATCTAAGCGTGGCAAAAAATATCGCGTTTGGTCTGAACAAATGGTCTACCGCCGACAAAAAAGCCCGCGTGGCTGAGATGTTAAGTTTGGTTGACTTGACTGAGCACGCGGACAAACGCCCAAATGAGCTATCAGGCGGTCAGCAGCAGCGTGTGGCGCTTGCAAGAGCGCTGGCACCAAAACCTAAGCTGTTGCTGCTTGATGAGCCGTTTTCGAATCTAGACGTGGTACTGCGTGAGTCGCTGGCGATGAGTGTACGTGATATTCTCAAACGCACCAACACCACTGCGATACTGGTCACGCATGATCAAAACGAAGCGTTTGCTATTGCTGATAAAGTTGGGGTGATGCATCAAGGTAAGCTGGTACAGTGGGCGACGCCAAGTGAGCTATATCATGAGCCAGTCAGTCCGTTTGTCGCTGAGTTTGTCGGTGAAGGGGCGATGATAGATGGTATCATCAAAGAAGGGCACGTCGAGACAGCGCTGGGTGATATCTATCGCCGTATGGAAGTCTATGACGAAGCCGGCTATCCGCAGTACTGTGAGTATGACTATCCAAATGGCACTCCGATCAAGGTACTGGTGCGCCCTGATGACATCATTCATGATGATGACAGTACGCAGACAGCATTGGTGGTTGGCCGCGTGTTTCGCGGTGCAAATTATCTATACCGTTTGCAGCTGGATGATGGCCAGACGGTATTGTCTTTGGTCGCCAGCCACCACAATCATGAGATAGGCTCACATATCGGTATTTTGCCCATACTCGAGCATGTGGTTGTCTTCGATGAAAAGGACGTCAACGCCACCACATGGTCAGAGTACGATGGCGTAGAGCGGTTTGCAGATATTCGGCAAGACTGAGCAAGTGAGCCGGCAGATTAGACTTGCCGCGTTGCCAGTATATGCAAGTAGCGTCCCAGCCATTTGTAGGGCTCGTGCTGTGAATAGCGTAGCTCCATACGTATCACCGCCTCGGGGTCTGTGTGTCCGCCACGTTTGAGCGGGGCATAGTCATGAAACACGCGTAGACCACTGCTGCGTATGACATGATAACGATGCGCGGCGAGCCAAGTCTCGACCTCTTCTTTTGCGACTGGATGATTAGGCGTTAGGCTCTTGACGTTGTCTGCTTTATAGTCGCTATTGTCGAGTAAATTAAAATTCCCCATGATTAAATTACGATAATCAAAGCTCGCTGGGTTATAAAAACACAGTGACAGCGCGCCTTTGGGCATCAAATACTGATCAAAAAAGTCCATCACACCGGCAGGCTCTGCTAGCCATTCAAGCAGCGCATGACATAGTATCAAATCAAATTTTTCATTGTTCTTTATCTCTAACTTTTCTGTGCTTAGCTTTGCTGGTAGCTCCTGATAAGGGCAGATATGCCAGGTAATATCAAGAGGCGTGTCTATCTGCGCTGCATGAGCCTGTGCTTTGGCAAGCATGTTGGCGGAGATATCATTGATTACCACAGTGTGCCCTTGAGCGGCCAGATCGATGGCGATTTGCGCCAGACCTGCACCCACATCCAGTACACGTAGCGGCCGGCCAAGGTGCTGGCGCATCTGGGCGCTGTACTCAAAAATATCACGGCGTAGTACCGCCAGCCTAATCTCACCCTTTAATCCGCCGTAGACTTTTTTTTCAAAATGATCGGCGATGGCATCAAAGCTGCGATCTGTGCGCTCGCTGCGGCTTTGAGGAGCTGCTGCTGGCTTGGCGGTGGCACCAGTGGTGGTCTTGGTTTTTACTTTGGAAGATGCGTGCATGTCGCTGAGACTGAGGTCGTTGTCGTTTGCCATATTTGTCATATTGTTATCGGTAGAAGGTGATTGTTGGCGTTGAGTGTGCTTAAGCGCTTGGTATCATCGGTTGCGGGATGAAAGGCTGAGAGCAGGCTTGTCGATACTCAACGCGGGTATGACAGGTGCTTGTGATGCGCTATCGCGCCTGTTTTCTGGTAGCTTTTCGGTAGTATTTGCGGTATAAATGTATCATCATTTGCCAAGGACGCACGGCGCTTTTTTTTCATAATTTTTTACCGCTTTTGACTGCTAAGGATAGCCATTATGATCACTTCCCACTCACGGCGCGGCCGCGCAGCGACTCACAAACCGATAGCGATGCGCAGTGTCTTATCAGTTGCCATCGCCAGTAGTATATGGCTGGTCGGCTGCGGCGATGACAATGACTTTGACAATGATGTCGATATCGTCTCATCAGCCACTGCTGAATTTGTCAGCTCCTTTAGCGCCTCTCAAGTAGACAGCAGCTTTGGGCTGGGTAGTACCGCAACGCCCGCAGCCAAATGCGGCGTCACGATAGAAAAAGTCAGCTACGACACCAAAGGTGCCGCTAACGAAGATACCAATGCCACGGCTGCATTGATGCTGCCAACGGGCGATGCTCCTGAATGCCAAGGCGCGCGCCCGCTGCTATTATATGCCCATGGTACGACCACCGACAAGTCTTATGACTTTGCGCAAGTGGGTAATATCCAAAATCCTGCGGTAAGCGAAGCCAACTTAATCGCTGCTAATTTTGCCGCACAAGGCTATATCGTTGTCGCACCCAATTATGCAGGCTATGATGACTCCACGCTGGATTATCATCCTTACCTTGTGGCTCAGCAGCAGTCGACAGACATGGTCAACGCCCTAGACAGCGCGCGCGATATCATGGCACGGCAAAAGCGTGCCAATGCGGTCAATTACCGTGATATTGTGGATTCAGGCAAGCTATTTATCGCTGGCTACTCGCAAGGCGGCTATGTCACGATGGCAACGGCCAGATTGCTACAATCCCAAGAAAAACCAGTGACAGCCATCGCGCCATCTTCAGGGCCTTATGCGCTAGCAGCGTTTGGTGATGAGATATTTAGAGGTAACGTCAATATCGGTGCCTCAAGGTTTGCGCCATTACTTGGCAGTGGCCTACAAGAAAAATATGGCAATATTTATAATAAAAAATCAGACATATTTTTGGATAAATATGCCAATGCGCAACTGCCAAATGAATTACCATTTGGGGAGCTAGTGGAGATGGGCAAGTTGCCTAATAATGCGCTGTTTCAAAAAAATCCTAGTGACCCTAGGCTGGCAGGACTAGAGCAAGGCAAACTGTTTTCTATCTTGGGTGGTTATGATGAAAATGACTATCTGATTAAGACAGATTTTCGTGCCGCCTATGTCGCTGATACCGACAAACATCCTGATGGGCTGTGGGCAGAGAACGGCGATGGTCTGCCAGCGGCCATGCCTAAAAACACTTTACGTAAGGCATTAAAAGACAACGATTTGCGCGGCTATGTGCCGACCATGCCGACACTGCTTTGCGGCGGCAACCAAGACCCGACGGTTTATTTTGATACCAATACCGGCTCGATGGTCACGCTACTGCAAGCAGCGGCAAAAAAATCAGCCAAAAACCTCAACGTCACCGTGCTCGATGTCGATATCGACAATGCTGACGAGCGCCCAGATCAGCAGACCTTGAGCTTGATTGGCCAAGCTGCCATGAATACTTGGGATGCAGAGGCGATCAGAGTCCGCGTACAGACCCGCTTTAGTCAGAGCGTAGAAAAGGTAAAAGCTGACGCTGAGGCGCAAGGCAATATACCGCTCCTAGCATTTTATACCAACTATCATGGCGGTCTGGTCAGTCCAGCCTGTACTGAGGCCACGCGTGCGTTTTTTGATCAAAACTTTAAGCCGGTAGTCAATCCAACATAACATCGGCAGCCTTTAGGTCATGTACTACGGCTGCTATTTCGCGATAAGTTAACGATACTCAAACGGATAAATCGTCTGACAATCCACCAAACTGTGTCCATGAGGTTGGACGCAGTTTTTTATGCCGCTTAACGAGCCACCGATAAGAGAAACCCTATGAAATCTATCTTGTTAGCACTACTGGCTTGCGCCATTATCACTGCGCCCATCAGCCAAGCACAAGCTCGAAACACACCTTGTTCAGGGAAAATGGGCGGGGTGTCGCACTGCTCAAAAGATGGCAAATTTGTTTGTCATAACGGCAAGATTAGTCAGTCTAAAAAGATCTGCCGCTGACCCACAAAAAATAGAGAAAAAAAGTCAAAAAAATGACCGCTAATCTCCTGATTCGCTTGGTTTTAATCCTGTGCAAATGCCCCTAATACGGCAAATTTGTGCTAAAATAGCTTCTTTTATAAAACGTTACTTTTAACAAAAACCGTATCACTATTTTCTTGTTGTTTTGTGCGCTGAGTGGGGGTTTTTTGGGGTTTATATTTCGATGATAGCTGCATTTTTTGGTAGCTGTATTTTTGTATGACCCAAAGACATTTCAAGCAGTGTGACAGTATCAGAAAAAAGTGAGTGAAGGAGTGTATATGAGCGAATCGGTCAGTCCTATTGGCATCGTAGATGAACTAAAGCAGTCGTATTTGGATTATGCGATGAGCGTGATCGTCTCACGTGCGCTGCCTGATGTGCGTGATGGGTTCAAGCCTGTACACCGCCGTGTGATGTATGCCATGCACGTGCTATCAAACGATTATAACAAACCCTACAAAAAATCAGCACGTGTGGTCGGTGACGTCATCGGTAAATATCACCCACATGGTGATAGTGCGGTTTATGATGCTATCGTGCGTATGGCGCAGGATTTTAGTCTGCGTTATCCGATGGTCGACGGCCAAGGTAACTTTGGCTCCATCGATGATGATCCACCGGCGGCCATGCGTTATACCGAAGTTCGTATGACCAAGCTTACGCACCAGATGCTTGCTGACTTGGATAAAGACACGGTCGATTGGGAAGACAACTATGATGGCTCTGAGCGCATGCCAAGCGTGATGCCAGCGCGTATTCCCAACCTACTGGTCAACGGCGCAACAGGTATCGCCGTTGGTATGGCGACCAATATGGCGCCGCATAACCTGACTGAAGTCATCAATGCTTGTCTGGCCTATGCCGCAAATCCGCAAGTTTCAGCAGAAGAGCTGATGTCGCATATCTCAGGCCCCGATTTCCCAACGGGCGGTATTATTTATGGCCGCGCGGGTATTTTAGATGCCTATCGCACCGGTAAAGGCCGCTTGCATATTCGTGGGCGCTATCATATCGAGCCGATGAGTGACACAGGTGTCAACCGTGATCGCGAGCGTATTGTCTTTACCGAAGTGCCGTATCAGGCCAACAAAGCTAAGCTGATTGAGCGTATCGCCGAGCTGGTACGAGACAAAAAAATCGAGGGCATCACCGAGATTCGTGATGAGTCGGACAAGGAAGGGATGCGTATCGCTATTGACTTGCGTCGTGGCGAGACGGCTGAAGTCATTGTCAATAATTTGTTTTTGCAAACGCCGCTAGAGTCGAGCTTTAGTATCAATATGGTGGCGCTGGATAATGGTCAGCCAAAACTGCTGACTTTGCGCCAGCTGATAGCCGCCTTTGTCCGTCACCGTCAAGAAGTGGTGACACGCCGTACGATTTTTGAGCTAAACAAAGCGCGCGTCCGTGGTCATTTGCTCGAAGGTCTGACCGTTGCGCTCGCCAATATCGACGATATCATCGCTACTATCAAAGCCTCGGCCAACCGCGGCTTGGCACGCGAGAGTTTATTAAATAATACATGGGGCTCCGGTAGCGTCGTGGCGATGCTAACAGCAGCTGGTAGCCAGTCTGTGCGTCCTGAATTTATCGAAGGCGAAGACCCAAAAGCGCCGTTTGGTTTGATCGAAGGTGAGGAGCGCTATCGCTTATCACTTGAGCAGGTCAATGCGATTTTAGACATGCAGCTGCACCGTTTGACGGGGCTTGAGCAAGACAAGTTGACCGAAGAGTACCAAGATTTGCTGCGTGAAATCGCTCATTTGGAGTCGATTCTTGGTGATTTTGATAAGCTGATGAGTATCATCTCTAATGAGCTTATCGAGATTCGTGATAACTTTGGGGATGAGCGCCGTACCGATATTATCGACTCGCGTATGGATTTCAACCGTGAAGATCTCATCCCTGAGCAGACTGTTGTGATGACTGTCTCGCGCACCGGCTACGCCAAGACTCAGCCCATCGATGATTATGTGGCGCAAAAACGCGGCGGCAAAGGCAAGTCGGCAACTGCTATGAAAGAAGACGATGTGATAGATCACTTGGTGGTGACCTCGACGCATGCGACCGTGCTGTGTTTTACGGACAGCGGCCGCGTCTTTAGCTTACGTGGGTTTGAAGTGCCGATTGCCAGCCGCGGCTCGCGAGGTCGTCCATTGGTCAACCTCATCAGTTTGGATGCTGACGAAACCGTCACCACCATTTTGCCTATTCCAAAAATCGTCGAAGAGCTGTCTGGCAATGCTGTGAGTGATGACGATGATGAGAGCTCAGAGAATAGCAATGAGGCCGAGCCACCGTTTGTTTTCTTTGCCACTGCCAATGGTACGGTGAAGCGCGTAGAGCTCAAGCAGTTTGCCAATATCCGCTCAAATGGCTTGATTGCCATTGGTCTAGAGGACGGTGACAAACTGGTGAGCGCCCGTATCACCAACGGTAGCCAAGAGGTGATGCTGTTTGCATCGAGTGGTAAAGCCATTCGTTTTGATGAAAACGATGCCCGCGCCATGGGCCGTACTGCCAAAGGTGTACGCGGTATGCGTTTGGCTGATGATGAATTTATCAAATCACTAGTTGTTATCGAGGATGATGTACGCGAAATCCTTATCGCTTGTGAAAACGGCTTTGGTAAGCGTACCTTTATCGACGAGTTTAATACGCAAAACCGCGGCGGCGGCGGTGTGATAGCCATCAAAACCAGCGCACGTAATGGCGCACTGGTGCGAGCGACCAAGGTTGACCCTACAGACGATATCATTCTAATCTCGGACAAAGGCACGCTCGTGCGTACGCCAGTTGAGCATGTGGCCAGCTCTGGTCGTAACACCCAAGGCGTCACCTTGATTCGTCTATCGAAAGAAGAAAAGCTGGTGGCGATGGCGCGAGTCGAGCACGAAGAGAGCGACGATGAGCTGGTCGATGCCATGCGTGAAGACGGCACCTTTGAGGTAGCAGGCCAAGCGCAAATCGATATCGATGCAGTGACCGATGACGCGGCGACGACCGATGTGCACGATGTGATCGACATTGCCAACGATCCTGTATTAGATGAGACAAATATTGAGGGTGACAATACCGACGATAAATAACGGTTTCAGTAGTTTGCTTTTGCTCTAGTTTGGCATTTTTGCTCTAGAAAAGGCCTCTGACGTTATCGTTGGAGGCTTTTTTTTGGATGTTATTTATCGCTTATAGGATGTTGTCTTTGATAATCCTTTTTATCTTTTATGACCACTGTTTATGCTGATCTTTGAATGATACTTACTGATACCTAAAAAGTGCTAAATTGAGGCTGTTGTTATGCTGACGACCAATCAAACCTTTCAGGGGGCTATCGCGTCGATATCATCGAGTGTTTTATTTTCGATGATGTTTTTATTTGGGTTATTTATGCAGCCTTTGACGGGCACGCAAGTGGCGTCATGGCGTGTGTTGATGATGCTACTCAGTCTGGTGCTGCTGGTTAGTGTGAGCAAGCAGTGGCAGCATGTTTTCGATTATCTAAAAACGCTCAAAACCGCCAAAGACTGGCTGATATTTATACTGCCAACCCCGATATTGGGTGGGCAGATTTGGCTGTTTATGTGGGCACCTGTGAACGGTTATGGCCTTGATGTCACTTTGGGGTATTTTTTATTGCCGCTGGTGATGATCGTGCTTGGTCGCTTTTTTTATCGTGAGCCGATGAGCCTGCTGCAAGGAGCGGCGGCGCTACTAGCGGCTTTTGGTATTGGTCATGATATCTTGCAATATGGCTCGGTATCGTGGGTGACGCTGTTTGTATGCTTGGGCTATCCGCCGTATTATCTGCTCAGGCGGACGATTGCTGTGCCACCGATTACAGGATTGTTGTCTGATTTGACGCTGCTGACGCCAGTGGTGCTGCTGATGCTCTATGCCAGTGGCGGCTTTAGTATGGCGGCGCAAAATATGAAGTTTTGGTATCTATTGCCACTGCTAGGCGCTTTTAGTGCGCTGGCGATGTCGCTGACGATGCTGGCCAGTAGCAAGTTGCCCGTGTCGCTATTTGGCGCGCTTAGCTATATCGAGCCTATGTTATTGTTTGTATTGTCCATCACCGTGCTCAGTCAGAGCTTGGATGAAGGAGGCTCATTGTTTATGTATGGCATGATTACGGCAGCGCTGCTGGTGATGATTGTCGATAGTGCGATAGGTTATCTGAGTCGTCGCCGTAGGGATCATTTGCATGGCTACCGCGAGCCACAAGTAGGTGGCTTTCCGCCGCGCCGTCGCCTGATAAATCGCCGTATTGATGGCGTACTAAAAGCGCATCGGTTTCGTAAAATACGCCGTTATCAGCGAAAAATGGATAAAATCCAGCGAAAAATAGAGCAGTTAGATGCTAAATAAAGCGCCAAACTCGTAATGATATAGTTGCTTCTAAATAAAACTGGCATGCAAGATACTATGTGTCAGGCGCTACTGGTATAAATTTTCTTTGCTTGCTGGATGACTTAGTCACGCCAGAGGCGGCATAAAATCCATTCCAGTAGTACGGCACCTGTCTGAAAGTAGATCGGCTATATAAAAAATTAAAGACTCGTTAAGTGGATGTATTGCTTATCTATTCTGACTTTGTCATAATGCTGGCTATGATATAAGTATGAGTCATTTCAAGCGTTTATCTTGTGATATGTCACGACAGATGATTGTATTAGCCTGCTTTTAACACCGAAGGGTTTTAGCACGATTGGCGACGTACAACCTGCGTGTACAATGAGATAGACAACAGGTCTTGTAGACAAAAGCCTCCGACGTCCGCGTCTGAGGCTTTTGTTTTTTTCTAAAATTGCCAAGGACGTGCGCTTATCTCAAAAGGCTGTTTTTATGCTCACCACTACCCAAACGTCGCAGGGCACCATCGCTGCCGTGGCAGCAAACTTTTTATACTCATTATTGTTTTTATTTGGTCTGTTGATGCAGCCGCTATCTGGGACGCAAGTCGCCTCGTGGCGTGTGCTGATGATGCTGCTGAGTTTGGTACTGCTGGTCAGTGTATTAAAACAGTGGCAGCATATTTTTGATTATCTAAAAACCCTAAAAACACCCAAAGAGTGGTTTTTATTTATCTTGCCGACGCCGATACTGGGCGCCCAGATTTGGATATTTATGTGGGCACCAGTCAATAATCTGGGGCTTGAGGTAACGCTGGGGTATTTTTTGTACCCGATGATTATGATCATGGTGGGTCGGTTTTTTTATAATGAAGCGATGACGCCGCTACAATGGGTCGCCACCATCTGCGCAGCTCTGGGCATCGCGTATGATGTTTGGCAGTATGGCGCGATTTCTTGGGCGACATTGTTTGTCTGTCTGGGTTATCCGCCTTATTATCTGCTGCGTCGCAAGCTGGCAGTACCGCCCATCACCGGCCTTATCTCTGATTTGGTGCTGCTGACGCCAGTGGTGATGATCGCCCTTTATATGAGTGGCGGGTTTGCGCTGGCGATCACTACCGATAAATTTTGGTATCTGTTGCCGCTGCTGGGTATCATCAGCACCGCGGCGATGTCGCTGACCATGGTCGCCAGTCAAAAGCTGCCCGTCTCGTTGTTTGGCACGCTATGCTATCTTGAGCCGATTTTTTTGTTTATCTTTTCGATTACGATATTGCACCAAAGCATCAGTGAGGGCGGCTCATTATTTATGTACGGCATGATTTTTGTCGCGCTACTGATCATGATTGCTGATAGTGCGCTTGGCTATAGAGCGCGTCGCCGTGATGATCGTCTGCATGGCTACAATGAGCCACAAGTCGGTAGCTTCCCACCGCGTCGCCGCCTGACCAACCGCCGTATCGAAGGGGTGCTTGCGGCTCATCGTTTTCGTAAAATCAAACGCTATCAGCAAAAAATAGACAAAATGACACGCAAGATAGAGCAGCTGCATTCAAAGTAAGGCGATTATTTATCGGGTGATAGGTTTGATTTTTTAGCCATGGTTTTTTAGCCATAATTTTTGCCCGCGTGCGCCACAGTTTGTGTGTTAATGACAGATGAAGTGCGCTATTATCGAGCAGTATGCACGCCAAGCGCTGTCACGGACAAACGCCGTTACTGCCAAGCGCATCAGGCGCAGGACACTTTGTCTATATGCTATTGCTCACTCACATAATAACTAGGACGGTTTATGTTACATCTTCATCATTTAGCAAACTCACGCTCGTTTCGTATCTTATGGCTGTTAGAAGAGCTAAACGCCGATTATGAATTGACGTGCTACGAGCGCAACAAAGCGTATCGTGCGCCTGATAGCTTAAAAAAAGTGCATCCAATCGGTCATGCGCCAATGTTGGAGGTCAACGATCGCGTGCTGATTGAGTCAGGATTTATCATCGAGTATTTAATCAAGCATTATGATACCGATAAGCAGTTCAAACCTGCTGATGACAACGAAGCGGCATGGGAAGCTTATACCTTTTGGCTACACTTTGCCGAAGCATCGTTGATGCCGCCGCTAGTGATGCGTTTGGTGTTTAGCAAAGTCGTTCAGCAGTCGCCGATGCTCATCAAACCTGTCAGCAAAAAAATCCAAAGCCAAGTGGAAAAAAACATGATTAGCCGCAGCCTAGATAGTATGCTGGGCATGATGGAGCAGCACCTACAGGACAATCATTGGTTTGCTGGTAGTGAGTTTAGCGCCGCTGATATTCAGATGCATCTTGCCGTCGTCGGAGCCAATGCAGGCTCTGGTTTGGATAGCAGTAAGTACACCAATATTTTAAACTGGCTAAAACGCTGCGAAGAGCGTGAGGCGTTTAAACGTGCCGAAGAAAAAGGCGGGCGTTTAAAATTCTAAACAAAGCGAATGGTATCAACGATTAGGATACGCTCTAATTATTGATTTAAAACTAACATAAAAGGTTTTGTTTATTTATAGACAAAACCTTTTTTAGGATAAGAAATGACAGACTTGAATAAGCCCAATAGGACACCGACTGACAGTGAGATTGCAGCCAAACAGCATATAGAGGCGGCAGAGGTGAATAGCCAGCAAGTATCTATCAAAGCGTGGTCACAAAAGCTGCTGGTGGTGATTTTGTGTGTTGCCAGCTTTTATGGTGGCTGGAAATCTTATGAGTCCAATATGGTCAATGAATGTACGGCCAATGGTGGGCAAATGGTACAAGCACAAAGGACCATGCTATGCCAGTCGCTACAGTAGATGAGGGTTTAGCTAAAAAAGGACGTCTATGTTAAAGTTCACCTTTTTGGGCACCTCCGCTGGCGTGCCAACCAAGCAGCGTAACGTGACTGCTTTGGCGATAGAATGCATCAATCCTTATAGCTCGGGGGTAAGTCGACAACAAAGCAAAAAGTCGCGTCCTTGGGTGTTAATTGATTGCGGTGAGGGCACACAGCAGCAGCTGCTTCATACCAAGCTATCTTTGCATCAGCTACAAGCCATTTGTATCACTCATGTGCATGGCGACCATTGTTATGGTCTGCCGGGGCTGCTTGCGAGTGCAGCCATGTCAGGACGTACTGCAGCGCTGACGCTTATTGCGCCCAAAGCCATTGCCAAAATGCTTGAGGCGATGAGGCTGACAACCGAGCTGTATTTGCCATTTACCATTGATTTTATGGCGATAGAAGATATATTGTCTGAGCCAGATGATGAGCACAAAGGCGATGTAACTATCAATGTAGACCACCAACATCAGCTGGTTATAGACATTCATCCGTTGTCGCACCGCGTCGCCTCTTATGGATTTGGCATTACTCAGACGATCAGCCGCCGTACGCTGAATACTGATAAATTACTAGCCGCTGGTATCCCAGCCAGTACGCTGTGGGGCAGGCTGCAGCAAGGCCAAGATGTCGTGACCGAAGACGGACGCATGTTGTCGTCTACTGAGTATGTCGATGACGATATGCAGCGTACCAAGGTTGTGATTGCAGGCGATAATGATACGCCAGAGTGCTTATATGCGGCGGTCGTTGATGCAGATTTACTGGTGCATGAAGCCACTTATACCCATGAGGTGTTAAATAAGATACAGACAAAAAATCCAGACTTTGATCCGATGCACAGTAGCGCGCAGCTGATCGGCAAATTTGCCCAAGATAGCGGACTGCCAAACTTGATATTGACCCATTTTAGCGCACGTTATCAAAGCTTTGATAATCCGCAGAGTCGTACGCCAAACATGGCGCATATTCGTCTGGATGCCCAAAGTGCTTATACCGGTAATCTATGGCTGGCCGCAGATTTCGACCAATATATAGTAAATGGCGCTGCAGACTTGATAGACGAAGAAGCAGGTAGCTGCGTGCAGTACTTAGGTTCTGCACGCGCTCCTAAAAAATGACTGGTAGCCGGTATTTAAGACAGACGGTCCTCAGCAGCCAACTGCGCTTGTCCTATCCAGTAGCGGCTAAACTGATAAGCCACTCGCCCCGAACGCCCGCCGCGCTCTGATGCCCAGCGTAGGGCGGCGGCTCTAATGTTGTCAGGTAGCGTCTTATTGGTTGCTTCGACATCAATGTTATTAACATTACTTTCTTTACCGTCATTCGCATTATCTAGCGTGCGACTTGGGGAAAGTGATAAATAATGGCGGACGATATGTAAATAGGTGTTTTGATCCATCGGGTGAAACGACAGCCATAAGCCAAAGCGATCAGACAGCGATACCGTCTCGTCGATGGTCTCATAAGGGTTGACTTCATCGGTTTGCCCATTATAAATATTGACATTGTCTTTCATCAGCTGCGGTAAAAGGTGCCGACGGTTACTGGTGGCATACACCAGTAACCTGTCTTGTTCGGAGTCCAGCGCCCCGTCCAACACGCTTTTTAAGGTACGGTAACTCTCGTCTTGACCGTTAAATGCCAAATCATCACAGTACACGATATAGCGGCAATCGGTGTCCGCTGGTAGGGCGCGGATGGCGGCGCGTATCTTATCAAGTACGCGCAAATCATCACGGGCGATTTCGATGATACGTAGCCCTTCGCTATGGTAGGCTTGTAGCAACGCTCGAATCAGCGATGATTTCCCTGCGCCGCGAGTCCCTGTCATCAAGACGTGATTGGCCGGATAGCCCTTTAAAAACTGCCGTGTGTTTTGCACCAGTTTTGCCTTTTGTCTATCGATACCATGCAAATCATCCAGACTTAAAAACAAATTGACTGCCAAAGGCTCCAAGCGCCCGCGGTGACCACCGACCCAGCGATAGGCCAGCTGCTGAGGATCGATATCGATCTTTGGTGTGACTTGCTCTTGCAGATACTGCCCCAGTAGCTTTAATAGCGGCTCTGGCAGGGCATAATTTATAACGGATGTGGAAGACTGGGACATAATACTGGGTCGCTTATAACAGGAAAAATATTAACGAAAATAGGTACCGTCCTACTGGTATTTATTTTTCTTGCGTGCTGTGCCTACGCCGGCAGATGCTATGCAAAATGAATACCAGTAATACATGACATCAAGTGTGTCAATTTTATGTCGGTTTGACTATATAAAATGACGATATAAAAATACAAAGTAATTCTAAATAAAGGCCTTACTTTAGCATGAAAGACAATGCCAGTAATTCATCGTCATCGTTAAAACAAGCGAAGACATCGCCCGTATGGCAGGCTCATGCTCAGCAGATATTGCCTGTACTGACAAAAGAATTGGTAAAATTGCAGTATTGTCAGATATCGCACTTGCGCATCGGCGTACACGCAGCCGACTATCAGGGTTTGAGCCGTGCCATACACTCACAGTTTGGCCCAGTGCTACTAAAATGGCAATTAAGCGAGCATCATTGTCAGCAGAGCGCTCAAGCGGTATCTAGCGGCATCTTTTATGAGTATGGCGTCATCACCGCGCTGTCTGCTCTAACGCCATATAAGCGCGTGGCACCGCCACTACTGGCGCATCATAAGTTACGTCTGCACATCACAGCGCCGCCGTCAGCGCTCATCGTTGTGGTGATGCCATATTATAAAAACGGCAGTCTATCACAGTATCTAAAGCAGCCGCTGCCCGCCCGTCAAAAGCATCAGCTTATCATGCAAGCGGCACAAGTAATCGCGCAGCTGCATCGCGCAGGCTGGCTGCATAATGATATTAAACCCAGTAATATCTTGCTAGATGATTTGGCGCCATCTCATTTTTTATTAAGTCAGGCTGATGATAGCAGCCTCAAGGCTGACTTATTATTAACTGATTTTGCGTTGGCCACTCGTGTGGAGGCATCAACCGTAGGTCATCTTGCGGGTACACCGGCGTATCTGGCACCTGAGCGCTGGCAAGGACACGCCGCATCGGTACAGAGCGATATCTATGCGTTTGGGATTATGCTGTATGAGATATTAGTGGGGGTGCGGCCGTTGCAGATTGATACACAAAGTCGTGAACCGCTCAAGGCTTGGGCAGTCCAGCACTGTCAGCAGCCAATTCCAAGGCTACCACCAGCATACCGCCATTATCAACCTATTATTGATCAAGCACTGGCAAGGCGAAATAAGGAAAGATATTCAAATATTAGGAAATGTTTGAGAGATTTAAAAATAGCTTATTAATTTATTTACCA
The DNA here is from genome assembly GCF_032842965.1 of Psychrobacter sp. CAM01. Classification (NCBI taxonomy): domain Bacteria; kingdom Pseudomonadati; phylum Pseudomonadota; class Gammaproteobacteria; order Moraxellales; family Moraxellaceae; genus Psychrobacter; species Psychrobacter sp. CAM01. The sequence continues at coordinate 60,311 of NZ_JAWJBL010000001.1, read as the reverse complement.
TATTTTTCGATTATCTGCTTCAAAGTTAAACCATCTTTTATAGTATTATTTCCGACCACATCATCTACTGACAAATTGCCAACTATAGGTATTTCACCTTTAGGAGTTCGTCTATAAACAAGTTCAAAAGTTCGTGGTAATTCTCCAGTTTGATTGTAGTGACGAATAGTGAGTCCATATTCTCTTGCAAGCTCAACCATAATGCCAAAAGTAGAACTTATGTCACCGTACTCAACTTTGTTGTTATTAGTCATTATCATACCCTTAACAAAAGACATTTTGTAGAGAATTTAGTAAACTTTAAAAGTTATAGACACAAAAAAACCTGCATTAAGGCAGGTTTTAATATTTGGTCTAAGATGTACTATCCGAAAATGGTGGGGCTGGAGAGACTCGAATTTTCTATACGGAATTTTTGCGACGTGGTTGGTTAGATTAAGTGATTGATATAGCAGCGTTAAAGGTGTTGTATAGCAAGATAAGTGCATCCCATGCCAATCCCACGCTTAGATAGAGAGACAATCAGGTGCGTGTCGGTGACGGTCTTGTTTTGGATGTTTTAAAATTTTAGGGGGTGGTCTGAAAACTAGGTAATATATGTAATCATATTGATTTTATTAGGTTTATTTTGTAATTTAAAGGTAATTATTAGGTAATTGATTACAGGTATAAAAGGTATTAATTAAGAAATTATAAATACTATATATATCATGCACTTACTTTAAATATGTAATTATTATTACTTTCTATTACCTGATTCAAGTAATTGTTATTTGTATATTTATCAATGGCTTATGTCTTATTTCTTCGGGGGTTACTTGGATTACATGATTTGCAGACCCCTGCCTGATTTTATTTTCATTTTTGCAGATTGGTACAAGAAAAAGCCCTCGTTATTGAGGGCTGATAGTGAATTTCAATGCGCTGTCTAGGTTGCGGATGATGTGCCGCGAATCGCTGGGTATAAATTTACCATAGTGGCGATGTATCATGTCTGTGCCCGCATGACCAAGTTGGTTGGCCAACCATTCTGCGCTGATTGCACCTGTTGATAGCACTTGACTTGCGTAGGTGTGTCGTCCGTTATTTAGCGGTCGGTAGTCAATGTCGCATAGTTTCAGGTGGCGTTTCCATCGCTTTTCTAGTTGCGGATAGGTGTAATGCATGTCTGTGCGCTCGTTGTACCAAAGCCAAGTCAACTGTTGATTCTGATAGGTATGGTTGTCGCGATCAAGTATGTCGACTGTTTGTGCTGCATTGGTAGCTACCAGCGCGGATTGATTGGCCAATGCATTTACAACGATGGGTAGTAGCTCAATTTGCCGGTTACGGCGGCGGTTTTTGGTGACGCGGTGCTGGCCTTTGACAAAGCCGCGCTTGATGTGAGCGGTGGCTTGCTTGATGTCGATATCCTCAACTGCTAGTGGCATGAGCTCATGGCTGGATAAGCCCGACCAGAGCATAACGGTCCAAAGGTTGCGTAGGGTTTGATCGGTTTCACTATTGATGATGGTGCGGATTTCATCGCGGGTGAATGGATTGATGTCCTCTGGGTCTTTTGTAGTCAGCTTGATATATTGGCTGGGGTCGTTAGGATGCTTTTGATGCCGCGCCCAGTAGCGCCAAATGCTGCGCCATAGATTGAGCACGTCGATGATGGTTTTGGGTGATAGCTTTTTTTTGAGTACTTGATAGACCCAGTGCTCGATGTCTTCAGCATTTATTTTGCTTATCTGCTTATCGTGCCAATATGGCTCTATGTGGTTGGCTACTTTGCTTTTATATGTTTTCCATGTTGATGGGGAGACGGTGCCAGATTCAGCGGTTTGCCAAACTGGGATGTAGTGGCCAAAGAATGCGGCTTGGCGCTTGGGGGAGTCGGGGAAAACTTGGTCACGGTTGAAGATACCCATGCTGATTTGTTGCTCTACCATGTCTGCAATGCGCTGTGCGTGAGCCTTGTTTGCTGGGGTGGGCGGTGTATCAGTGAGGGTTTCGCTGTCCTTTTTGCCGTCGATGTACCAGATAATACGGATGCTGGTTTTTAGGGGTTCAATACTTGCCATTATGTCGTTAATCCTTGCGCTTACATGCTGTTTAATAGGCTTAAACACCTGATATACCTAGCTTTTACAACATTTTCGCGCTATAATAAAGGTCTGGTTTGGTAACTATGGAGCCACTGAAAAGTTCTTGGTTTGGGGCTTTTGGCTCTAACTGTTTGATAAAACAGCCTTCACAATGGTGAGGGCTGTTTTTTTTATGCCGATTGTACTGCTTTCATTTGATAAACCTGTCATCAATAATTATTGAAAAAGGGTTGTCTATGTTGAGCTTCATTGTCTTGGCTTTTTTGTGCGCTAGTCTGGTCAGTTCGTCTATACCGTAGGGTTTATTGTTATGTAAGATGACGCTACCTTCTGGCATCTTTTTGATGGGTGATTTTCTGCCCATGCGATCACGGTTTAGATGCTCATTGACCATACTTTCATCAGTTGCTATGCAAACTTTGTCACGACAACGATATAAACTTAGTGGTAATGGCATGACTACCTCCGCCGCTCAATGACACTTTGGCAATCAATGCAGCGGGTGACGCCTCCCAAACGCCGACGGCGCTCGGGAATATCTTCACCGCATTCGACGCATTCAGCTAGTGATGGCGTATCAAAGCGTTGGGCCTTGGCTAGGTTTCTATTTAACTCTTCTTGCGCCTGGTCGTTGGCGCGGTCGATAATGTCGCTCATTGGTCTTTTCCTATTTTAATTTCTGTGAGTGATTCAAATTTACGCTCTTGGTAGACTTCGATCTTGCAGCGCATTTCGATCTTGTCTTTATTAATGCTGTAATGCTTGCCTTGATAGAGGTCTCGCTGCTTGTGCGTTGGGTGCATCGAGCAGTCAATCATCTGACCGCTTACGGTGTCGAAGGTCAGCCAATGTAAAGGGCTTTCACGGTTGTAAGGGAATAGGGCGCGGACTAGGTTCATTGTTTATTCTCCGCAATCGCCTTCGCTGTCTTTAAATTCGTAAGTCATTTTCTTAATCCTTTTCTCATAAATTGATAACCATTGGTTCTATTACCAAAGTCAATTAAACCTTCTTCTGCCAGTCGTAGTGCGTGACGTTGAACCGTGCGAACATTCATCTCTGTCTCTGCGGCTATTTGCTGTGGACTCATTGGCTCATCGTTATTATTGATAAGTCGCATAACTCGAAAGAGTTTTTCTACTGGACCGCTCATGACCACCCCTTAACTAAAAATTAAATTCTTTGGCATCTCAAACACCCAGCAGCGCATTGAGCGTCCTGCTATTTTTGATGCCACGACCTTGTTTGCGGCGACAAACTTAAATTGTCGTGACTGGCGTAGCGCGTTGTGCATATCCGCTTGCGGCGGTAGGTCATAACGGTATTCGTTTGCTAGCTGATATATCTCTGGCATACTGATTGCCAACAAATTGGGGTCTTTACTGTGATTGATATGTAAGCGGCGGATATGATGACCTGCGCCTTCGATCTCATTGGGTGCGGCGTTTAAGCGCTCAAGCACATCAAAAAACTGAATATTTAGTGGATGCTCGGTATCAAGCGTCTGATCTCGCTCGGTTGCCATATTAAATACTTCTTGCTTTACGGCCCCATCCACCCGCTGTAAATCTGGCAATATCAGTTTCATAGCATCAAACAGTGCCAATAGCTGGGCGTGACAGTGAGCGACACGGAAGGCTTTGATACCGCTGTCCTTTAGCCAGTTTTCATGCTGCATTTTGGTATCAAAAAACGTCTGCAAAAACTTGTCTTCTACTTTGAGCGTATCAATCAAAAAGTGGCTAACATCTTCAGTTTGTAATGCCTCAATTCGACGCGCCGCTGCCTCGCTATCGCGGGTCTGACGCTCGACGGTAAAAAACAGATGACAGATACGGCTTAGCACGGCTTTGGAGGCGACGACTGGTAAGTTTTGGCTAATCACAATCGTGCCGCGAAACGGTGGCTCGTAGACTTCATTGCCGGCCGACTTGACGCCACGCGTGCCAATGGTGCCGCCGTCGTATAGGTTTTTTAGTTCGTCCCAGTTGAACTGGCTATTGCGGCCAGTCCCAGCGCCATCACGGTCCGACTCAATGAACACGCTTGGCATGTTTGAAGTCTGTGACAGTGAGCGCAGGCGCCCGGCCTTGGTGGTTTTGTTGGGGTCGATACCCTCATAAGAGTCACGGCCTATCAATCGCCAAAAAAAACTCAATAGCGTTGATTTACCAGTCCCAGGCTCGCCCACAATCTCCATAAATGGATAGGATTTTTGACGCTCGCGGATCTGCTGAGCAAACAGGCTACCCATAAAACCCACTAGACTAATGACGCCTTGGACGCCCCAACCAGTTATGATGTCCGCTAGCCAATTTGCAGGTTCTTTGGGTTTGTCGCCTATGCGGATATTTGGACTGGCCGCTAATGTCTTTAGGCTCTTATTATTGGGCAGGTCAAAATAGTCGTCTTTATTGAGCGCGTAAGTCACACCATGACGGATTGCGGTATCATTGAAAATATAGGTCTGGTGGTCTTTGCTGTAGCCTATAAAATCAATGGTCTCAACGGTCTTGATACCGTTAATCATACGACCTAGCATGATGTCGAGTTGCTTGGAATTGCCTTGGTAAATGACACCTGGGGCGACTGACAATAGCCGCTTTTTAAACTCACCAGCGGCCGACAGTTGACTGCCAGTAAAGGTGTTTTTTGTATCACCTTGAGGCGTGCGGATACGAAAGAAATACCACGATTCATCAGTGACTAAGTTTTGCTGATAATAGAGCGCTTGCGGTTGGCAGTTCATGATCTGAGTGACACTCATGCAGGACTGCATCAGATCGTCATGCCATAGTTGATACGCTTCTTTGAGTTCTTCTTCAGTACTGAACAGGTCTTCTGTCGGTTCGCTGTCGGCATCCATCTGTTTGGCTTTATCAAAGCTTTCTGTATCGACTTTTACCCAATAGGTACAGTGATTAAAAAACATATAAAAGCTGGTCGTGCCATATTGGTTATAGGTGAGCAGCGCCTTGTCTTTCGCCGTATCGGCAATGAGCAGCTCACCGTAAAAGCGGTAGCGTTCAAGGTCGGTCTTGGTGAGTTTTCCGGCCTTATGCAAGTCGTTCCAGTCTACACCGTCGCCGTACTCACTTGACTGAGCGGCGGTGACCTCCCAGCCGTTTTGGCGTGCGGTGGCCACCAGCTTGTCAGTGGCTTTGCGTCCAGCGTGGTCGCTATCGAGTGCGATGATAAGCTTGGGTTGCGGCTTACCAAGCTCTGCCATTCGCGTCTTTATTTGCGCTAAGGTGTGCGCTGGGAAGTTTCCGGCGGTGATGTTGCTAATGGCATGTAAGCCGTTCTCAGTCAATGCCATGGCGTCAAAGATACCCTCAGTGATCCATAGTTCTTTGACATACGGCCAGACGCCATGCTGTAAGTGCAGCTTTGGCGGTAGCCAAGCATGGCCTTTGAACTTAAAGCCTGTCTGTACTCGTGCTTTTTTGATGTGGGCAGCTGGCTCTATCAGTCGTTCCCAATAGCCGATGGCTTGGCCATCGCTGGTGATATTGAAGCGCACGCTGGGGCAGGTGAAGTCGGAATAAAAATCCTTGAACACTTCTTGGGTATAGCTGCCTTGCCATTTGACAATATCAAAGCCGCGCCCAGACTGAAGATAAGCATCGGCGGTGGCGTTTGGATTGCTAGGCGTTGGTGGGTTTTTCTTTGTCCAGTTGGCAAAGATGTCTGGATAGATGTCACGGGTAGAGGCTTGATAGCCGCATTTGTTGGCGCGGCCACATTGGATGGTCCAAGGGCTATCGGCGCCAGTGAATAGCTCCTTTTTGCCGCATGACGGGCAGCGGCCATAACGCAAAAATTGTCTATCGCTTGAGAATTTGAGGGCGTAGTCTTGAACGAGCCGATTGATCAGCTCGTTACGGGTGTCGTCTTGCATGGTTTGCATAATAGTGCTCGTTTGGTTTGGTAAGTGGTTTGGTTTATGCCTGCGCTGTACTAGTCGTCTCGATGTCCATCAAAGAAGGTACTACTGAGCGTATAAACTCTTGCTGAGTGACAAACACATGGCCGCATTCTTTGTTTTTGCAGCAGTGCACCAAGTCGCGTAGATGTTCTGTGATGACGTAGGTGCGTTGAACGCGGGTTAGGGACTTGCAAACAGGGCAGATCATAAAAACCTCTTTTAGTGTTTGATGATGAGTTGTAAATCGGTGTCGGTGTCAGCTAGTGCTTGTCTCAATGCCCACGCGACAAACTCATCAATGCTCATCCCGCGTGCAGTAGCCTGCTGCTCAAGTAGGCGCTGCTCTGCTGGGGTAGGATGAATATAGATATCGTTAGGCATGACTGGTGACCCCTGTAGTACTCTGTGGTGACTGCGTCCATGCCCAGAAGTGATTCAAAGGCATCTCGACTGTGTTTGATGACGGCAGTATCATGGCAATAGGTTGTTCGCGGAACATCAAGTCATGGATCTTGCTCATAGCTAACTGGCGGACGAGGGTAGCGAGCTCCACACCTGAGCGTTCAGCATGGGCCAGTAAGATTTGATAGTCATAATGATCGACACTGACTTTGATGGCGTTATCGCGTAGTTTTTTGGTGTTTGGGTTCATGGTTTGGTTTCCTTCTGGATTTGGTTTGGTTTGCTCGCCTTATCTTTCTAATTGGCGTCCGTTTTGATAGCGGCGAAGCGCGACAAAGCTCATAGAGCGATGCTCACGCTTGGCTGTCTGCATCAGCTCTTTGTGTTCGCTTGGCGTTAGTCGCAATTGCAATGATTTGCGTTTGCCCTGTTTTAGGTGAGTTAACTCTCCCTTAGGCGTTGCTTGTAATGTTGTTTGGGTCATTTGGTGGTATCCTATAGTTAAATGAAAGCGTGTTATCTTGGTACGGTTTAATAATACATTCAAATGAACGTATTTGCAATCATATTATACATTCAAATGAAAATATAGGAGATGGGTTGTGGAATTTTTGAACATGGGGACGCGATTAGAGTCTGAGCGTCAGCGTTTGGGGTTGATGGCAGTTGAAGTCTATGAGGATCCGACTATTAAGATTGCTCAAACCACATATAAAAACTATGAAACAGGCAAGCGTGATATGCCCTCGTCTTTGCTTAAAAAGCTATGGGATATGGGTTTTGATGTGATGTATGTCTTGACAGGTCAGCGTTTGGAAGATATTGCTCTGGATGTAAAAAGACATAGTGGTGCACCAAGCTATCACCAGCGCCTGGTACATCTACCTGAAATTATGGACTTAGATAATCCATCGGATAGGCTGCTGACGGCGATGTATCATGCAGAAGAAGCATTGGTGCAAGCTGGGGCAAGTGCTAACGAGGACTACGATTACAAGACATTAGGGCAGCTCGGCTTAGGTCTGCTTGATAGCGTCAATTGACTGTATAGATATAAGTGGTAAGCTGACATTTCGGCGAGTATTATGTTTACATACATATCTCGATAGATTCGCGATATAGCAATGTGCTACACTTCGACTATAAACAATCTTCATTCCTGAAAGATCGTTTATATAACATATAGATGAGTAACCAAGTATTGTCTCCGTGCGAGGCAGTACTTAAAAGCATTTGTATATGTAGAAAGGGAGAAGTAAATATGAAAACTCAAGCCAAAAACAACCGTCATATCACGCAGTCAAGAAATGCAGCCGCGTTTGGTATACAAGATGGCGTGGCTGGTGGTTGGATTACGCCTAATTATCTAAGAGCAAAACCCAGCAATTATTCGCCAGGTAGTAAGCAGTATTTTGAAAGCGTAGCTCAACAGTTGAATCGTTCTGTTGAAGCATATAAAAGAGAGCTGGAAAACTCCTATGGATAGAGATCCGAAAGCTACAGAGCATGTCGATGATGCCGCCAAGCATAAAGACAATGATCAACCTGATTATTCTCCCGATAGTCAGGTTGAAGCGTCTTTTAGCGATGAAAGTCCAGATGCTTTAACTCAAGGCTCTATGCAGAACTCCATTCAAAATGCGCAGTTCAATATCAATAACCCCATTATGCCTGCAAAAGAAATGGCACAGCTCGAAGAAGCTTATCCCGGAGCCATTGATAGGATACTATCCATGGGGGAGCTTGAGCAGGCCTTTACTCATCAAGTTCAAGAACGTTTGCAAGGCGAGCATATCAGGCTCAATGATAGAAATATCGAAATGAGCAGAGAGCAAACTGAACTAACCAACAAGAAAATAAATCTAACAGCGGTATTAATAGTTATTATGGTTGGCTGTGCCGTAATCCTGTTTGCTTTTGATAAAACTATAGGAGGAGTGCTGATGGTAGCTCTATCAGCAGCTGTTGCTATAATATTTGTATTGGGTCAGTCCCCTGATAGTTTGTTCAATATCTTTAAAGCAAGTCCTCCAAATAATCCAGATGAATAAAAAACCAGTCCGCTAAGACTGGTTTTTTTACTGCTATTAAGTTATTAGAATGCATTGTCTGACATGTCGTTTTGACTGTTTATCAAATCCAGCAAATCGCTACTGGTCATACTGATACGAGCATTGGGATCTGCGACATGTAGTGTCTCCGCCATATCAACGATGACGGAACGTAGCGATTGGATGGTGTCTTGCTGCTCCATCCATCGCCGACCGGCATCGCATTTGTCAATTTCATCTGCCAGCGCTTCTCCAAGGTCAATCTGAGCCAGCTCTTCGGCCAGCTCGTCAGTCTTTGCTGGTTGACTATAGTCCAAGCGGATGGCGTTAATCTGTTTGCCATTAAAATCAGAGTATGTGCTAATGGTTCCGTTGAACAGCAGTTTTGGAAACTCTAAGCCTTTTAGTGCGTCAAGAATATCGTCTTGGCTGTAATCGCCTTCGCGGCGCTTTATCAGTAACCACTGAATTTGATTTAAGTCGAGCGTCATAATATCACTAATATTAGGGGTGTGGTCTATGACGTGACCTTCTTGCTGCTCGACAAATAGCGCATTAAATAAATTGCGTATGATGCGCTCGTGATGTTGGCTGATGTCGGCTTTCATTGTGTAGTCACGTAGACTTTTATTTGATTGAGTAGTCATGATAGTACCCTTTATACTTTTGCAATGGCGGTTTGGCCAAACGATTTGATGAATATCCAAACACGGCGCGATCTATTGGTTCGCTCGCTCGCTATGACAGCATTGGCACGATAGAAGCGCGGCGTCGTGCTCAGGCGTAGCGCCTTATATAACAGGCTGGTGTCTGGTAGCTGCCACGGCTCTGCTAACTCATAAACCTCGGGAATGCTAATCGCTAACTCATGTGGCTTGTGACTGTGGTTGAGCGCTTTGATGTCTTGAGTGGCGATAAAGCCCCAAAACTGGTCAAGGGCGTATTGCATCTCAGGCGTCATGACTGGGGCTGGACTGGTAGTGGGTACTTTACTGCCCAGTACCTTATGTAAGGCGTTAATGACTTGCTGCTCGGTATGGCCTGTAAGCTGTGCCATCTCGGGAATGGTCATCGAGCGGGAGTAGCGCACCCAATCGGCATCGGTGATAGCGGGTGGCTGCTCGATAGCTGGTGTGCTGACCTCACGGTCTAGGATATCAAGTACCCACTTGCGGAAGTCTTTGGCGACTTTGGTACGGGCAAACATGGCGATTAGGTGGCAGCCTCGTAAGGAAAATATTCTTATCGCCATTTTGCGTTTACTACCATTTATTCCATTGGTCACTGATTCAGTGACCATTGTCATGCCTGAAGTAAACTCGCTTGAGTTTGCATTAAATAGATTAGTGACCGACTTTGAGTTTTTATAACTTAACGCTTTTGCTAAATCACTGGCGGTCATCCAAATCTGGCCGTCCTTGATGATAGACTGTAGGGTGTGGCCATTAAATGACATTGCCATGACTTCGTTGTTCGCTTTATTTGTTGTGTTATAATGTGACATACTAATTAGCTCCTTGAGCTGATTGGTTAAAAGAGTTAACTTTAATCAAGTTAATTGCTTTTGTAGTGAAGGCAGAAACTTCTTGGCGGGAGTGGTCTGCCTTTTTTAATGCCTGTAATAAATGCAAGTGAGCATGGATAAGCTGCTGATTGCGGATATAGGTGTTAATCTGCTGGGTGGTGTTGGGACTACTTATCATCGTTACTTTCCTCTTGTGCAGCTTTATATGCTTTGTCCAGATGCATGGTGATTTCGGCTGATAACGTGCGGTAGTTTTCGGCGGCGTGAGCTTTTAGCCAGTGATGAAGTTTAGGGTCAAGCTTAAGCTTGTAATCAATGGTTTGTTTTCTAGCATTTGCCATTTCTTATTCCTTTTTAGCCATGGTAATATGTTTAAACCTTAAAGGTTCATTAACGTACCTACTAGGTACGTTAGGTACTTTATTCTTTTAAAATACACATGTCAACACCTAGTAGGTACTTGAAGGAAAATAAATGACTACTCAAACTGAGCCTCAGTACAAGCTTAGACTCTCTGAAGAACTTCGAGATAAAATAAAAGAATCGGCGAAAGCCCATAACCGTTCAATGAACGCTGATATCGTTGCTCGGCTTGAATCTAGCTTTGCTATAAACGAGGCTTATTTCCCTGGCTACATTCCTGGCTATGATAGTGGTGTTCGTCATACTATAAGTGATGAGTTGTTTGATGGAACTGGATTAACTAAAGAAGAGTTTGTTGAGTTTGTTCGTTTGTTTATTAAGAAAGGTCTGCATGAGGAAGGGAGTAAGTAACTATGTCTAGCTTAAAAGCGGGCTTTTATATAGGGTTGTTGTCATTAGGCATGTTTGGTTGTAGCGAGCCTGAACCACAAGTTATTGATGTCGATGAAGCAGCTGCTAATGCTGGACTTGCATCAGATGAGTATGAGACGCATGAGAATGGGGCAATTGAGGTTAAAGCGCCTGAAGATAATTCAACGGCAGAGAACAAAGTTCTATGGTATCAAGATGATTTAAGCGAGCCTGTTGAAACTGTGGGCATGCTCGATGGGAAAGCTATTTTGGCTAGTGCAGGGTTAGAACCGGCCGAAGTGGAAGACTCTGTCGATACTGAAGGTGAGCCTAAAAAACTGTACATCATGAATGACGAAAGCCCTCTATCCGCTTGGTTTTCTCATAGTCCAAACAATATCTCGTTAAACTGGTATATGTATTCAGACGAACCTAAAACTACTGAATATAGCCAACAAAGTTTAAAAGATGCTTATAAATTGGCTAGAGCTATGGCAGGTCGTGAGGGTGCGGATGCTGTTATGTACTTGTCAAATGGTGGTAAATACCGTAGTAAACCAGTAGGTGGGCATCCAGCTACCGGCCAATGCAATAATGGAATTTGCTTCATTCATATAGACTTAAAAAGTTAGAAAATATTATGAATTTACAAAATAATATATGGATGACGCTTTGGCTTGAGCACTTCTTGCAACATGCTACGTTGGTTACAGACTTACCATTTGGATGGGGTGTCTATCGTGAAGCAGTAGACTGGGACTGACAAAAGTTAGATATTTATTGATGAAAGCGTGTCATAGTGATACGCTTTTGTTTTGTAAAAAAAACAATTTTCGTATGTAAAGGGCAGTAGAGGCATGGGATACCAAAATCAACTTTTCAGTAGATTAGACTTTGCAGAAACTGAAAGAGAAATTAGAGATAATCAAAAGCAATTTGACTTTGATATTAGAGAATATCCGATTGAAGTTATTGCTATGAAATTCAACCCATCGCAAAAAGATCCTGAAATATTTATACCTGATTATCAGAGAGAGTTTGTCTGGTCTGACAAACAAAAATCTCTGTTTATTGAGTCTTTACTTATAGGTTTGCCTATTCCTTATCTATTCGTTGCCGATATTGATGAAGATGAAGATCCATATACTGAAGGCAATGTAGAGGTCATTGACGGAGCACAAAGAATCCAAACCATTTATGCATATTTAAACGATCATCTGTCTTTAACTGGTATGGAACGATTGAAAATTTTAGAAGGCAGCTTATTTAGTGATTTACCTCCTGTACGACAAAGACGTTTTAATCGTAGTACTATAAGGATGATTGAGCTTAAAGATGTTGATGAAGATGCAAGACGTTTAATGTTTGATCGCTTAAATAGTGGAGGCACTAAGCTTACAGATATGGAGAAGTGGATAGGAACAAAAAATAGTCGTTTTATAGACTTTATCAGACGTCTTGCGAGCGACGACCTATTTATGACTATGACCCCAATGCCTGCATCTAAGGAGAAAAGGCGTGAAAGAACAGAATACGTTTTACGGTTTTTCGCTTATAGAGACAGATACCTAGAGTTTGGTAGAAGGAATGATGGAACAACAGATAATAGTGTTCTTGGTTTTTTAGATGATTACATCAATGATATGGACGAATCTTTTACTGAAGCTACAGAGAACAGTCTAGAAACCCAGTTTATAGAGATGCTGCATTTTGTTCGTGATTATTTCCCAAATGGATTCAGGAAGTCTGCTACTTCAAAGGCCGTATCTAGGATTCGTTTTGAAGCTATGTCTGTTGGGGCAAGCTTAGCACTTTCGGAGGACTCTAGCATTTCTCCAACTGATAATTACTGGGCGTATGAAGACCCTGATTTTTTAGCAATGATACGTTCAGATGCTAGTAACTCTAGACCAAAAATTAAGAAGCGAATAGAGTTTGTAAAAAATAAGCTGTTGGGTGATGAAGTGAATTTAGAGGATGAGGTGGAGTAGATGCAAATTAGTAATGCGAATCTTCAGTTCGCTTATGAAAATTTCCAAACAAGATTACAGGAAGTAAAAAACTATGTTGTTTTTGTAAAAAAACTAGCTGATATATCTTCTCCAGTGGTATCAGAAGAAAGATACATTGAAAAATATATAGATGATGAATTAAACTCTTCATTTAATTTGAATTCACTTTTTCCTATACAGAGAAGAGTTGTAGATCCTTTACAGCAGAGAACGGAAACAGACAATTTTAATTGGATAAATGTTCTTACCGTTGAACCTCAATCGACTAGAACACCTACAAGAAGTGATTTCGCATGTCATAAGATAGATAGGGAGTTACAAAAGACATTAAGAGCTTCAACATACCTCTTACTCTATAACTTAATGGAGTCAACAATGAGTGAGTCTATTAATGCTATACATGAGACTATACGAGATGAAAATCGTAATTTACTAGAACTTTCAGAAAAACTGCATAAGGTGATTTTACAGTCCTTCAGTAAGGGTTTAACTAATGAAAAGGTTTCAGAGTTTTCTAGAGATAATGCAGATATCCGAGATAGAATATTTGATTTAGGATACGATAAAAAGAAACTTTTTAGTGGAAATATTGACTGTGGAGTAATAGATGAATATTGTAAGAAATATGACATCAGAATTTCACCATATAAGATTGATAGTCAACCTTTACTCTGGAATCCAGATAAAATAGAGGATATCAGGAAAAAGCGTAACTCCCTAGCTCATGGCTCAGAGTCTTTCGCACAATGTGGGCAGAATATGCCCATTGATTCTATTGATGATAACCTGCAAAGCGTTGAGGCTGTATTGATGGGTGTGTTTAACGGGTTAAATAACTTTTTAACCCGTCAAAAATACCTACGCGCTCCTTAATAAGCTAATCCCAACAACTTCGCCTAGTCTGACAGGAACTGCATTTCCAATCATCTTACCAATAGATTTAATGTGAAAATCATCTTTACAAAACTGGTAGTCTTCTGGAAACGTCTGGAAGATTGCTGCCTCTCTTAGTGATATGGCTCGATGCTGTGAAGGATGGCCAAAGCGCCCATTACCAAAGCCAAAGCATTGAGTCGTCATTGTTGGCGCAGGTTTGTCCCACTCCATACGACCATAGACACCACTATAAGACTTGCCTGAATCTTTAGTGTGACAAGCTGCTAATAATTCTTTAGGCCAATCTTTCCATGTGCCGCCTGGTTTAGATGCTTTTATCCGCTTCATATTTAACTCACTTAATTTTGAACATATATGGAGCGCATCTTTTTGGCTCTGTTTGCCAGCATACAATACGGGTAAGTTTTTGATGACCTCTCGCACTGTTACAGGCTTATCATGTGTTGGTGGTATCAGTTTAATATTTTTTGATATTAAGCTAGCTAACAGAACATGCCGTTTGCGCGTCTGTGGGATACCATACTGTACACAATCAACCTTATTGGCAGATACGGTATATCCTAACTCTTCAAGCTTGGATACAAAGTCATGATATACCTTATGCTTAGTGACATCAGGAACATTTTCCATGGTTACTAGCTCAGGGCGAACTTCTTCGATCAATCTCATGAAGTGATAAAGTAATGGCCACTTTTTATCTAAAGTGGTGTCTTTACCTTGATTGTAAGTCGAAAAAGGTTGGCATGGCGCGCAACCTGCTAGTAGGCGAACAGCGCCTTGTGAGTACCAACTGTTAATTTCATCCGCTGTGACATCAGCCACGTCTTTGAGAACAAAGCTAGCCTTATTATTATACTCATAGCCATACTGGCAAGAAGGTTCTATATCATAGCCAGCTTTTACCTGCACACCAGATTTAATAAGACCTGCCGTAAGACCGCCTACGCCACAAAATAAGTCAACCGCTTCAATATTCATCACATATCTCCTCTACGTTAGAATGATACACTAACTCTTCGAAAAACTCGAGCAGGGAGACAGTTTTTTTTATTTATATTCCAGCCTCACACTTAACCCTAGTCTGATACCCACTACCTGATAAATCATGGCTAATCTCAACAGCTGTCCAAGCGTGAGCATCAATATATGGTCTGAAGCCACTGACCGTCACTGGACTGTCAGCGATGATATCAGGACGCGCAGTTGCTAACGTCAGTTCAAAGCTCGCCATCTGGCGGGCTTTTTTATTGGCGCTCGCTTTTGCCTTGGATACCGCTTCATTTTTTGATTTGGCAGGTTTGGTCAGTACATGAGCTTTAGCGCTGGGTAGGGTGTCTAGTGGTTTAGATTTGCCATCTTTAACGCTGATATGCTTGGTCTTACCAGATTTATCATCATGATAGCTCGCGGTCGTTTCGTCATAGTCGCTGGTACGATCGGTACGACTATAGCGATGACTGTCGCCAGACTGACGAGTGATGGTGACTGTATCCAATGTCGCCCCTGAAGGTGATCTGGCATTACCAATCGGCTTGATAATCAATCGACCCGCCTTGATCGTACACATCAACTCATGATCCTCGCAAAGCCTGGTCAGTAAATTGATGTCGCTCTCACGGTGCTGGTCGATATGGTCAATCATCATCGCTGCTACCGTAGCATCAATGGCCAGTACCAAGTCGTGACGTTTTGCCACTGTTTGTGCTATTTCGCCAAGTTTATGCTGATGATAACTGTTTGAGCGCTTTACCTTCAATGATGATTTAAAGTCCGCTGACTTGGCGCGGATCTGTAGCTGGTCTGGTGTGCCGCTATGCTCGGCATCATCAATGACAAATGTGCCTTTATCAATCATATCGCCCGTGTCTGGCTTCGCTAGCCATAATCGTATCTTATTACCTTTAGTGGGCAAGGGCAGCGCCGCGTCATGATCAGATAGTGTCAGTGATAGCTCATCTGCTTCAGTACCACGCTTGTCTGTCATTGAGAGATTAATCAGACGCTTCTCAACCTGCGCTGTGCGATCAATACCTTCGATTGTGAGTTTGAATAGATTCATACTATGCTTTCTTATTTAAGTTTACGCCATTGCTTTAGGATGTCAGGCAGCTTCCAAATAATTACTCCTACTAATATGGCAATAATTATCAATACCAAATTACTCGTTGGAATTTCTTCTATACCATTCAAGCTGATGCCATCCAAGCCGATACTGAATGTGCTCATGTAAATTTTTCCTATATCACATTGATTTAATCTGTCAATGAAATATATCTTTACTGAGCTGCTAGTGCGAACCTTACAGGGGTGTCGGTAATTTTAAGATGTCTCTGCTCGATCCTGGTCTAAGATGGCCACTTGCTCACGCTCGCTGTCATCAGCAAGCTTCAGTGATAGGCTAAAGTCAATCTTACGGGCTGTACCGTCGTCCAGTAAGTGAGATTGGGTTTCACTGATGTCAGTGATATAGCACATGCCGTAGTAGTAACCATTGCCGTTCATCAAGGCATAGGTTTTGCCAGTCGCGGCCATGTCACGTAATTCATCTAACGACAAAATACCGTTGGTGATCTCTGGATATAGTGTGCCTGATAGCGATATATCGTCATTATCTTGACCAATATACTGCATATGCGGCCTGGTACCGACAGCGTTGCCAGTACCAAATCGGTAGTTTGACTTACGCGAAACCTCTTCAAAGGCGGCACTGGTGGTCTCAAATACGAATAACCCTAAACTGGCTAACATGGTTGATCCTTATTTAATCAATATCAGAAAAGCGGCTACGTTGACGCGCCATTTGGTTGCGTTGCTCACCAGCCAATACGCGCTGGACTTCACGCGCCACGGCTTGCGGATCGGTTGCGCCATTGATGTTGATGGTAATATTGCCACTACTCATACCGCCCATCATTGCGATACTAGACTGGCCGCGAGGCGGTAAGATAGACTTGCGGCTGTCGATGCTGATGGGCGCATAGTCATTGATTTGGCCAGCGATGGATTTGGTAGCGCTAACGGGAATACCAGCATTGGATAATATGCCACGTCCCAAGCCTTGCATCATATAGCCGCCATAGCTGTCAAACACACGGCTGGGGCTATGGATATCCATACCTTTTGAGCCAGTAAATGCGCCCTTGATACGACCGACGACGTTGCTGATTGAGCTAACAACTGCTTGAGCTTTGCCTAAAATGCCGTTTTTTAGCCCCTCAAGCATGTTCATGCCGTACTGTTTAAACTTCGCGCCAAGACTAGATAGGTAAGGCCAGACAGCAGCGAATGCACGGATAAATAGACCAACTGGCGTAAAGTTCATGATGAAGGACTTGAGTGCCTGAATCCCCATATTAAATATGGCTTTGATGCGCTCCCATAGCGCGGCAAACATAGGGCCTAACGTATCCCAGTTCTTATAAATGGTAAAAGCCAGTACTGCTAATGCTAGGCATAGTGCCAAAATGGGATTGGCCATTAGCGTGAGCGTCAATGCTTTGACAGCACCGCCAATCATGCCAAATGATTTAGCCAACATTGATAATGGCGTTAGAGTTGTGGGTAGCCCTAGCGTAACCAATGATGCTCTTAATAATGCCATAGGCCCTAATATGGTCAGCATCACAGCACCCAATCCACCAATGATGACGGCACCAATGGCTAAGGTCGCAAATAATTTGCCTAAAACTGACATTAATTCAGGATTGGCATTAGCAAAAGCGGTCATGCGTTGAGTCATGGAAGTTATCGTTTGAATAAACTCACGAAGCGCGCCACCATTGGCATCAAAGATGGAGGTTCTAAGGGCGTCAATCGCCGATGTCATTGACTTGAAGTCACCAACGGTATTGTCGCTCATGGTGTTTGCCAAGTTACCAGCTTCGCCTTGGGCGTTTTGTAACTCACCAATGAGATTTTGTAGCGCACCGCTACCAGCTTGATCAACGAGAATGGCTAAAGCACCACCGGCTTCCTCTCCTGCAATATCCTTGAATAACTCAGCTTGCTCTGTATTGCCTAATTTCTTGGTCTTGTCATGAATCTCTTTTAATATATCTGGCATTTGGCGCAGGTTGCCATTTGCATCGGAGGTTTTGACGCCCAGTCTTTCAAATGCCTCTATGGTCGCTTTTGGGCCTGATGCCATTCTAGACATAATAGCCCGCATAGCTGTACCGGCCATACTTGCCTGAATGCCATTGTCGCCAAGCTTAGCTGCCATTGCTGCTGATTGTTCTAATGACACACCCATTAGTGCAGCATTCGGTGCGGCGTACTTCATGGTTTCGCCAAGCATTTCAATGCTGGTATTGGATCGAGTAAAAGTACCTGCTAACACATCGCCTAGTTGACTCATCTTGGCGGGATCAAGCTTCATGCCTGAAAGAATATTTGACGCGATATCAGCTGTTCGGTCTAACTCCATGCCACCTGCTAAAGCAAGATCAAGCATCCCCGGCATAGCGGCTTTCACAGATTCAGGAGTAAAACCAGCCATCGCTAAGAACGTCTGTCCAGCCGCGGCATCGGCTGAAGTGAACTGAGTCGACGCGCCCAGCTCCTTGGCTTGTTCTACCAGCGCTTGGTATTGAGGGCTGTTTTTGTCTAAACGTGTTACCGCTTGAACTTTACTTAAGTTGGTTTCAAGGTCTAATCCAGGCTGAATAAAACGAGCGCCAGCATAAGTGGCTGCGGCGCCACCAGCTGCAAGGCCAATCGCATTACCACGCATACTACTCATATTCTGTGATTGCCGTTCCAGCCGCCGAACCTCGTTCATACGCCGCCGCTGCTCTGCTAACTGCTGATTGGTGCGCTCAATATTCCGTGCAAGCTCACGCTCATGACTGGATAAGTTACTGGTGCTGATGCCTGCGTCTGATAAACGGCCCCGTAACTGCTGCAAGTGCTGCCGTTGGCTATCCAAGCGAGTATTTAGTCGCTGTGACTCACGACCAGCGGCCTCAAACTGACGAATCAATGTGGCGCTAGGATTCGCCGTATCACGCATCTGGCGCTCTAATTGCTCCAGACGCATTCGACTACGCTGCGCTTGCTCTGAGGTTTCAGCTAACGCTTGTTTTTGTTGCTTAAAGCTGTCAATCAAGCGCTGTTGACCTTGTAGCTTTTTAGCAGCTTGTGCAGTCTCTCCAAACTGACGACCCAATCTATCTGCTTGGCTAGCGATTGAGCGCATGGGGGCCGTCATACGATCAAGTAGCTCTATCTGTGCTCTAAAATTTAGATCTGCCATGTCATCGGTCCGTTTTATGGTTCCCTCATAGACGAGGGAACCAAATTAATCATCGGGGTTGTTGCGAATACGCGCGCGTTCGCGCCAATCTGCCAGCTCTTCAATGCTCATGTGATACATAGACTCTGGTGTCCAACCGAACACCAGAGCAATATCTGCCATACAGTCTTCTACACGGTTGGGGTATGAGCGGTTTCGGCTTGCGACTGAAACTTCGCTTTGGTAAAAAAACCCGCGATGGCTAGTCCCACGTCCATCAAGTCAGACGCGTCCATGCTGCGCACTTCATGCTCGTGAATAACTGGATTACTAATACGAGGCAGCACCACAGCAATGGCATCGACTTTGGCCATGCTTATATCAATAAGTGACTGGCCACGTAAGTCGCCGCCCATTGGACGACGCAGGGTAAACTCTTTAATCTCTTTGGCCTTATCTCCAGTGCCACGGATGATAGGGTAGTCAAGCTCAATCGTTGGCATTTCTACGTTGTTGCTCATGGTGTATCCTTAATCAGTAAGTTTTAATAGATGTTTTAATCAGATAGGTGTCTGGTTTGGCCACTTGATTTGTATGATTAATTTAGAACGTAGTGAATAGTCCCATTGCTTCACGGATTTCTTTTAGTCGATCCTCGCCATTGACGATACATTTCATGGCCATGGCATCAATTTCAATGATGTCTTCACCGTCCACGACCAGCTTGTAATAAGCCAATGCATACTTAAACGACTCTTCTGTGTCGTCGCCTAACTTGGCGCTACCAGGGTCGATCTCTTCTAAACGACCGCGGCAATAGAT
The DNA here is from genome assembly GCF_032842965.1 of Psychrobacter sp. CAM01. Classification (NCBI taxonomy): domain Bacteria; kingdom Pseudomonadati; phylum Pseudomonadota; class Gammaproteobacteria; order Moraxellales; family Moraxellaceae; genus Psychrobacter; species Psychrobacter sp. CAM01. The sequence continues at coordinate 40,577 of NZ_JAWJBL010000001.1, read as the reverse complement.
ATCGACAGCTGCCACACTACAATCATCATCGCGTTGATAGGCACCTGAATAAGACAATACGACTTTATCAATACCAGCACGCGCAAAGTCGCGGTACAAATCTGCTTCGTGACCACCGCATTTGATGGTCATCTCCATGGCTTCTTGACCTAGATCGACCTTGACCGGCATATCCATACCGCCAGCGCGATACTCTTCGAGTACGCGCGTGAGCTTTGGCAGCTCAATCTCTGGGATCTGACCTTGGTAGCGCTTCTGACTGCCAAGGCCTTTGTAAGCCATGAAGTTCTTTAATTTACGAGGTAACATAGGGGTTCCTTTTTAGTAATAGGGTCGTCAGGTGGCTATTAGGCCGCTGCTGCTACCAAGTCGGCAAAGTTGACCAGGTATGTATCAGTGATCGTCTGATTCAGGTTCAAGTTTTCGAGGTTAGGTACTGGGGTAAAGTCATAATCTAGATACAGCTTGCCTTGCATGAGTAGCGTCTCGCTGTTTAGTTCGTTGTTGTACCAGCACTTTGCACCGATTAAATAGCCGAAGTTGACCATCTCCTGAAGCTTGGCGTTGATTGCGCGGATGATGTCACGCACAGTCGTCGGTGATAGCGGTTGATCAATAAACTGAAAGCAGCCATTGATGATGGTATCGAGCAAAAATTGCGAGGTACGCACGACCGGCTCAAACATATATTCAGGCTGATCAGAGCAGGTATGACTGCCCCAAAAGCGAAAGCCATTGTGTTGGATGAGGCTGGTCACATCATTCGCGTTTAAATATCCGACTTCAGTATCTGGGTCTTCTAAATCCCATGTACGTGGATGTTTGATACCACTAACAGTATCAATGGCAACGTTGGACAGCGACTTGACGAAGCTATACTGGTGCGTCTTGTCTAGGTGAGCGCGTAGCGCTGCGGCCACTGCGATGATTGGGGTTACTTGGGTCATGGTTTTTCCTTAGATGTTTTTAATTACTTAAATACCACCCCAATTGGCATATCCACAGGCATGCAATGTAATATCACCACCAAATGCATGTTTGACTAAATCCAAGCCTGTACCAGCTGAGGTTACAAATTCCACCGTTACGGGTGTCGTATCTAATACTTGTGCACTGACTTTAGTGCCAATGAAGTTGCCTTCAGAGTCATATATATCTTCGCTAGCCATGTCTTGAGCGGGTGATCCATAAAGAGTATCTCCTTTGAAAGCTACGAAAAATGGGAACGGAAATTTAATATCTCCATCTGGGCCATTGTCATCACCAAACTTGTAGCCATTACCCCCTTCACTGAATAGGAAGCTATTATCTGCTGCGCGTATTTGGTTATCTCGCATACCAACTAACTGCTGCGTAACGGGGAATGGATGTACTATTTTTGATAAATAAAAGTCCAGATTCTGACCCTCGGCTGGGGCGTGAAAGTTCAACCATTCGCCATTGTTGACACGGTATCTGGCATAAACATCCGTTGTGCCGATAGGTATATCTAGATTTATTGGCACCTCACTTGGTGTGCAAGTAGTGACGCTGCCATCATTTCCGCCGCCATCTGGTAAAGATGGGGCGGCTTCTACTTTCCCGGCACACCCCACTCGTTTTCAATCAGCATCAATTCACGAGCTGCGAACGTATCGCGGTAAGCGACAATATCTTCCTTGGCCGTAATCAAAGAGCCATCTTCCATACGTGGTGACGCATAGACAAAGCCACGGCGCTTCTTGGCAATCTCTACCAGCTTACGTGTCATCGTCGGCGTATCAATCTCAGGCGCGATCAAGATCTTTGGCGTCACACCAAGGCGAGATTGGCAGCTCAGTAGCGTATCAACAGCAGTGACATCGACAGGCTCTGACAGTCGTAATACGACTACGCTTGTGTTTTGGATAGACTTAATTGTCTGCAAGCATTGACTGAGCAAAGTATCTTTAGCGCCAGCTTTGGTGACATCATCTGTCGTGATGCCTGTCAGCAATACAGGGGTATCAAGCGGGTATTTAGCATCATCAGCATCAATACTGATGCTCACCAGTGCAATGGTGCTCATACTGACCGATTTGATAATCGGTGTGATGTTGCTGGTCTCGGTGGCAGTAATGCCGTGGTGGTACGTTGTTAATGCCATGGTTGGCTCCTTACTTGTTGTAGATGTAAATACGGAATTTAGCAGACATACTATCTGTGACGACGCCTTCGCCATCTCGAACGCTTGTAACGGGCACGCTAAAGACAATGGTTTTACTAGCTTGGTTGATTGCATAACTACCGCTGCTGGTCGTGATTGATAGATTATGATCAAGTTCAACGTATTCAGTTGGCAGGGTGATGGTTATATCCTTTAAGTAACTATTAGGGCTATTACCTATCGGTGGCGACAAGCTAAAAGAGGTCGGGTAATCAAATGCAAAACCATAGGCTTCGTTTAACGTGACCGTTTCAGATCCTGTAAAATCGTTTTTGCTACTAACTGATCCGCTATAAGTAACATCTAAAGTGCTAACCAGGACACCAACTCCAGCACTATCTTCTATCGCTGCTAAACGCTGACGTATCAAGTCAAGTGCATCCCGCATGTCATCCAATAAAGCATACTGCGAGTGAGGATTAAGTGTGGTTAAATGCTGATCTTGCCAATTATTAAAGCCCTGGTGGTCGTCATCGTTTTGTTGAACGTGCAAGTTGTAGTCAGTTTTTAGTACGTACTGGCTGTGCGGATCTTTATCACCCAAATGGCTAAGCGGAACAAATGTATCAAGCACCCAATCACGAGTAGCGCTGACCACGTTACCATCCATCTCAATCACAACAGTCGCCAGGTTATCCGCAGTAATCGTAATTACCAGCTCCATGTCACCGCCAGCACCTTCGGTAAGCGTTGGACGATAGCCACCGTGGAAGTTACCAACATAGACAAGTTTGCCGCTGCTATCTGTGATACCGATCTCGTGAACATTGAACCCACCGACATTGGACGGTACAACTGCAGATACTTCAGCAGTTGTTGTATTGATGACTTTGACAGATGCCACAGGCAGCTTTGCTGTTTGATGTACAAGCTTTGTCTGATTCAATCGTGATTCAGGCAGATATGGCTGATCGTTTGCATCACCCAACACCACATGCGTCAATGCAAGTTGTGAGTTCGCTTGTGCATTTGCAATAAAAGATTTGCCGTGGTCAGTGAGTAATACGTAATAGTTAGCCATTATTAATACCTAAGCGTTTGGAGTTGATAGATAAGTAGTATTGCCAGTCCGACAGGTCCCAGCGACAAAGAAGTTCGCGGTAGTAACTACGCTTGCATCGACAGAGAATTGATCACGCGCTGATTTGACGCTATCTAGTGCGGTATAGATCTCTTGTTGCTGCTGCACGCTCACACGACCGCTAGTGATTTTCACGGTAAAAGTGTAAGGTGTACCTTTGGGTGATAACTCATGCCATGCAAGCAAGCTATGACCTAGCCCAATATTTTTCATAGCCTGCGTTAGTGTGCTTTTGGTACCACGTTGCGCATTAAATGCACGTGCACCCTTGATGACATCACGCTTTTTAGATTCTGGCCATTGAGCATCCCAATATTCGACACGGCGTGACCAAGCAAGCCAAGGTAAAAAAGACAAAGGGCAGGTATCAGCATCAACCAAACGAGCAAAAGTCACGGGCAGCGCATCAATGCGCTGCGTCTGCTCATCAAATGCTTTTTCCAGCTTGGTACTATTCTTTGGTAGTAGCGCATTAGACATCACGATACTCCACAGCACTGATAGTCACATCTGTACAATTGGCATACTTGCCATCTGGCAAACTAATATCAGCCGTCGGCTGTAGCAGGCTAACGCGCTGAACACCCGCTTGATGTAATGCGTGATATAGACCAGACAAAGTAACGTCATAGCCCAAATAGCGGACTTGCTCGATGTATTTATCAAGCTCAGCTCTAGCAGTGGCAATGACGACATCTTTGTCTGGACCAGGATAAAGCGTTAATTCGGCTTGTAGCGTCCAGTCTTGCGGCTGACCCGCTGAAATGCGCACACTATCGGTAAAAGGGCGCCGCTCATCAGTATCAACAGCTTGTCTGACACTCTCACGTAGCGCATCACTAGCAACAGCATCACTATGGCTTTGGACATAGACAGTGACACGACCAGGGGAAGCTGTGACGACGCTTGCATCACGAACATCACCATCAGCAGACAATGCCCAAAATAGATAAGCTCCTTTACTACCAGCAGACGCTCGCTCAGGCTCTAGTTGCACACGGCGGCGTAGGGCAGTGTCAGACTCTATAATATCTGGAACCGGTGGTACAGAATTGGGGTTGCCAGGCTTAACCAATAGACGAGTGACACCAACGCCAGCTGCCAGATGATCAAGGGTTGTGCCAGTGCTATACGCGAGCAGCATCGATTTGGCCGTTTGATTAATATGATTAGTCTTGGACATTAGCCGATAGGCGAACAGCTGTAACAGCTTGGTGAGCGGTTCACTTTCAAGATCTAAAGCGTCGGCCAGCTGTGGATCCTTGGCTATCAATTCGGCTTTTAGGTCTGCAAGCTCTACCTCAAAATCTAAAGGCGTTAAGATATCAGGGGCAGGTAGGCCAGATAAGTCAATACGACTCATAGTGCACCGCCCAATGACAGATAGGTACGTTCAACTTTTTTGCTAATAACATAGCGATACTCAATCATCAGACTGGCAAGGCCTTGTGATGTACTATCGTCAGTCACCAGCTTAATGCGAGTTGGCGTGACACGAGTTTCCCACCGCATTAGCGCATGAATGACGGATGCACGAAGCTGCATGATGAAAAAAGAGTTGATAGGAGAGTCAATCAAGAATGGCAGTAATGATCCGTAATCACGGCGCATGACACGACTGCCGATTGGTGTTGTCAAAATATCACGCACGCTTTGCAAAATATGGCTAGATTGGTCTATGTGTAGACCTGTCTGGCGTGACATGCCTTTTATATTGGTAATTGTAGGGTTTTCTTGATTAAGCATTGACGCCCCCAGTACTGCCGCTGCCTGTTTCAACGCCTTTGTGATTGTGATCTAGATAAGGTTGGTCATTAATAATTAGTTTGCCGTTTTGATTGATCGTTTGACCGTTCAAGGTATAAGACTGGCAACCAATAGAATAGGACTCGCAATTAACATCAAAGTTATTACAATCAAAAGAAACATCGCGAGCAGATATTTGCACGCGGCTGGAAACGAGCGTAGTAGTGGAATCATCAGGTAAAGTAACCCCTAGGTTATGCGTCGCATGATTGTAGATAAAGGTCGCGCCATCGTCGCAACGTATTTCAAAAGTATCGGCATTGGCAGACGGCATTGGCTGATCATCATAATCAAATGAAGTGGTCACAAGGCCTGTCGATAGCTCACCAGTCTCGCTAATGACTAATACTTGCTCACCAATAGAAGGCGGGTTCCAAATTTTGACTTTGCCAATGCGTGTGCTAGTGAATTTCAACCAGTCAGTCTCTAACCCATCAATCTGTACACGGCAACGAGCAGCGGCATGGTCAACTTGAGTGACAATGCCGCGATTGATGATGCTTTGGAGCCTGCGCTCATTTTCAATAGGGGATGTATTCATGACGTTATCGTCACCCATAAGCACTATCGGAGGCAAAAGCAAAGGCGGTGCATATGTGTTAATCCACCACAAAAAAATAGCAGTAATTAGTCAGCGGTTAATGACTCGCGTAGCACTCGGATAATGATATGTCTGTCAGCACGAGCAATGCCAATCAGCTCGCGTTTAGGGTAAGGGAATTTTTTAGAACTATCAGGGCGGACAGTACTGCGCTGACCTTCGTGGTGAATACGCGCAATCTTAGCCGCGCTACCTTTAAAACCAATCTGGGCGTAACGACTTGTCGCATTAAACTTAAGGTGACGTGCTTTGGTTAGCTCTCGAAACATAGGATTGTTAGAGGCTTTTAGAGGATCGACAAAACGACTGCCGTCTGGATCTGTCTGGGCGCGAATGCGGTCGCGATTGACCGCTCTCATTTCCATAGCGAGAGTACGATTGACTTTTTTTAACTGTTTGCTATCCAGCTGTGATGCGATAGCAGTGGCCCATTCCGGTAGTGCAGTGGCTAGTTCAGTTAAATCGCTCATAGTTATTTGTGCGGGTTATGAGGTGGTTTAGGTGGGTGTAGAATTGGACGTGGACAAGTATTGAAAACGTAGTTACCAGTGGTATCAGTAGATACCTGGACAATTTCTTCGACTTTGATAGTAAAGACTACGGTGGTCGTATAGTTGCTCAATATATAAGATTCAAATTCAATCGGTGGTGGTGACGTTGGTGGAACTGGGTCTTGGTGCTTCTGATACCAGTCAAGGATAGGAACGATAATGCTGTTCGCGTCCAGACGCTCAGGCCATTCGTCTACCTCGACAAGTAATTGGTATTGCTGTCGATGACTCAAACTGGTTCCAGTCCATTTTAGCGAGCCTTTTTCTACGCTAATAATCAGCCGGTCGGGGTTCTCTTGAAAGAACTCGACTTTATCAGTTAAAAATCGGCGTAGGCTGTCATCAAATATCATTTCGCCAACTCTTTATCCCAGTATTTGGCACGGTCACGCATTTTAGTGTCATATTTATTCTTCTTATAATCGCGGCCGTTATATATCTCTGCAAACATGGCCCAGTCACGGCTACGAATGGCATTGAGCAAGCGTTTATCTGTCTCGATAAAGCGACAAAATGCCTCTAACTGCTCAGGTTCGCCCTTGGAGAGAGTCAGTACGTAATCCACAGCTGATTTATAGCCAAGACGCTCCCAGTGATAGCCCATAATCTGAAACATGCCCCAGCTGGCAGACTCTAAACCTAAGTCTTTATCAATACGACGGGCTTTAGCAAGGCGATCATGTTCGGCATTGCCGCCGCTGTAGCCACCACTGCGCGTATTAACCACATCGGGATTGGCATAGACGGCAGACAGCGCTTTGTCACGTCCGTTTTCGATTTTGAGCAGTCGATACATGATATGACGCTCAAATAAAATCTTAATGCGCCACTCTTTTGAATCGTCATCATATAAAAACCCATCGCCGCGCGACTCAACATCACTGACCGCGCGGATAGCAGCTTCATCACAGCGCAGTCGGCGCGCGGCTACTTTAAAATCACAGTCAATTAGGGTCATTGGTTTAGTTTTACTCATGCTGTTTTATCTCCAGTCTGATTGATTGCGCTGATAAAAACGCCGTAGCGGGCCCAAAATGCGCGTAATTTAAAATAGGCGGTAGCAGTGGCAGCCGCGGCCAGCATACGAAATGTTGGCAGCGCCCACACGCCATCGCGTCCGGTGGTCTCATCAAAGGCAAGTCCCACACAAGACAGCGCAAAAAATAAAATGGCTAAGGTGACAAGTAAACCTAATTGTCTGTGATATTTGATAATTGTCATCGCGCAAACGAGAGCAATGACAACGATAGATAGAGTGCTGATGACGCTAAGTATTGTCATGATTGTCCTCGTTGTCTTTTGTGAATAAGAAAGGGAAGTAGTGGCGCATCGCGGACAGTAGCACCGGTGCGGCCCTGTCATGAATGAATTCGTACATCGTGACAAAAAGCTCACGGCCGACCATTCCGTAGACGACTGCATAACCACTGCCATAGTTGCCGTTAGTGAATAGCATTGCTGTGGTCTCTGCCAACGTAATAGCCAACAAAACCCCAGCAGCCGCGTTTTGTGTGCGCATCCAAAATGGTTCGGCGCGTACCAATAGCAAGCGTATCCCAGCACCAGCGATGGCAGCATAAATAATCGGCAATGTGGCAAGCAGCCAAGTCATGTGTTCACGTATAACATCATCAAAACTGACAACATGCTGAATTTGATTTACGTCCATAATTGGATAATCTCTTTTTGTTGTCGTTTTGGCGCGTCTGGCAACGCGATATTGATAAGAGCCGGTAATACCAAATCATGATTGGTCAATTGCGGATTGAGTGACATGACTTGCTCAGTGACGCCGCCAGTAAAGCCAAAGTAGCGCAGACATATAAGGTCAACCGTGTCGCCTTGCATCGTTTGCACGGTACGCATTAGATTAGCTCAACTGTCGAATGCGGCTCATCGGTAATGTCAGCGATGGCGTTACGTGCATTGCGGTAGCAGCTGTCAATTGTGGGTGTCAGCTCTTTACTGCGTGCGCTGGCATCGCGGCCAGTGTCATAATCGCGGTAATGTTCGGTTAATTGTGCTTTTGCCGTGTTGTAGACGGCTTTTTTGAAACTAAAGCTTTTATCAGTGCGGTAAGCCACATCATATTCAGCAAGGGTTAAAAACCCATCACTATCTATGACAAAGCTGACCCAGCTTTTCAGCTCACGGCATACGCTCAGCGCGGCATCTTTTAGCGCATATGCCATACGCGCAGGGGTGACAGTACCGTCAAGCTTCATCGCGTCGCCAAATTCCTTGACAGACAAGTCAGGCATAAATGGCGGGGTGGTCACAACATCGTCACGTACCGGATTGACAGCGCTAAAACCCATAACGGCTCCAAAATCATTTATAAAATAAAAATAAAATAGGGTGAGGCGGTGGTCATAATTGTCATGTGCAGTATCAACTGAATGCAGTTATGAGCCGCCTCGGCTCGCGGCTACGAGTTGTTTTCGCCTGATTGCTCAGACAAATCTGGTTCTGGTACCGAGTTTTTTTCTTCTGGCACCTCTTTTTCTTTAAGCTGTTTTTCTAAGCGTTTGATCGAGCCTTTGACGCCGCTGTTTTCGTCAAACTTTAGCGCTGTTTGAAATTGCTCAAGGGCAAATTCTGGCGTAACAGCTTCAGTCAATTCACCTACTTGACGTGCGAGTTTTGCACGTACCTGATCAGGCATGTCTTCTTCAGCTGTTATGGTTGATGCTCGCAATACTTGCGCGATTTGCTCATCATTGATTTCACCACTGGCAGCCAGTTTTTTGGCAGTGTCAGCAATCTCTTCAGCGACTACCGTTGCAAGCGTGCGCTGGTGTGCGTCGGGCATTTTGAGCTTATGAGTCATCGCATAGTCAGCGATATCAAGCGCACGCTCAAAGCTACCGATATCGATATGCCAAAGCATAAGCGTGGTCAATAGATTGTCTTGATCGCCTTTGCCAGATGCCAAGCTTGCGTTGATCCACTCGTCGTAGTGTCCAACCAATTCGCGTTTTAGCTCAATCTTGGCTTGGATTGACTGCTTAGATTTGAGCAGCTGCTTGTCTTCGCGTAGTTTCAATTGCAATAAGCGGTAGGCGCTATTAGGGCCCGCCGTGATATTGGTTACTTCTTTTTGTGCCAGCGCGGCCTGGCGATGTCGCTGCGCTGGGGTCATGTTGTCGCTCATAATTCCCATCCTTCGTTAATTTTCATCCGTCCCATCCTTCAGTCATTAGACAAGCTCAACATTTTCAATCAAGCAGCCAGCTTTGTAGTTTTCAACCACATACGCTTCATTGTCTGATTCATAAAAAGCTACGCGGTCATACTCTGGCTCATCTTTATGATTGCGGCGGCGGCTGCCTTCTTGATAGTAAATTGATAGATTATCTAAAGGTGTGATCAAAATGCCGTCAGCAGGGAAATTTGGCGGAGTTGGTTCAATCGTAATACCACCCACTTTATCGAGCATTAATAAGCTATTGACCGCGATAACCTCGCTTGGCGTGTTGTTGTCATTGACCATGTTGAAATCACGGCTTTGCTTGAGATCACGACCCAAAATCACGCGCAAATCACTATCATCACGGACGATAGGATCAATCAGCTGATCAACACAGTCTTTAACCAGAGCATCAAGGTTTTTATAGCTAGTGGCAGACGCGCCAACAGAGACTTTGCTGGTGCCCACTTCTGATTCAGTCATTACTGACTCAGGTGCGTTATCACGGTATTTCTGCAACCAGCCGATATTGACATCTTGCAACAACGGATTGACATCAATGTCAGTATCAGCGGCGACATGAGTGCCGTTAAAACCGACAGTGATACGATCGAGCGCTTGCTGTTTTAGTACCGCGTCACGAATTTTCTCTTGGAACTTTGGATCACGCGCCCAGCTGTCTAGCTTGTTGTAAGGGATAGCAGTATCAAAGTCTGTCTTTTCACATACATAAGTGTAAATAGGGCCCACTTCACCAACGTTTTTCGGTTCACGGCGCTTACCGTTTTTGGTGTTGGTACGGCTTGCGATACCGCCACTAATACCAAGCCCAAGCGCTTCACCTTTTTGATCGGTAACAGGGATGACGTTAATCTTTTTCAAAAACTCGCTTGATTCTTGAACTCGGGTTTCAACTTTTTGCTGTACTGATGGCTCGACCGTGTATTGCTCGGTAGCGCTTGGTACGCCATTTAGCTCTGCTTGATTTGCAAGATAGCCATTAAACTGCTGACGGGTAGTATTTTTCATATTGTGTTTGTCCTAGATAATTGATTTTAGTTGCCGTTTAGCCTAACAGTCAGACTTGACATAATCAGATGAACCGGTGGCAGCCGGACGCTCGGTATAGTTGTCATCAGGTGTATTGTCGAGATTGGCCTGCACGGTTTTTAGTGACGTTTCGATCTCGTTTTGTTTGTTTGCAAACTCGGTGACAGTGTTGGTCAAGTTGCCAATACTCGCATTAGTGGTGTCTAGCGCTGTGGCCATTGCTTCCATTACCTGTTTAACACTATCAATTGTGCTTGGTAGGTCAGCGAAAGCTTCAGCGGTAGCGACTTCTTTACTTTTTTCGGCTTTGGTAGCAGTGGGCGCGGCGAATAGCTCTTTGACTGATGCCAATACAGATTTTGGTTCGTCTTTATATTCCCAAACGCTTTCGGCTGTGCTGATAAATGTATCAGGGTTTTGTTTGCGTGCAGATAATGGGCTGTCATCTGGATTTTGCTGACAAAACTGCATGTAACTGGTGCCAAGCGAAGCAGGGGAGTCAGTGCAAGCAAGGCCGACCATGTAGGCTTCTTTCGTATCTGCAAATTCTGGATAAAATTCGATTGAGAAATATACTTTTTGCTTCGACTTGGCCAAAGCGATGAGCTCTTTGGTCGGTTCAATCTCAGCCAATAGATAGAGGTGATCGCCAACTTCTTCAGTCGATAGTGACACCACGTCGCCATAGCAGCGAAAGTCAGAGTTGGGCATAAAGCCGCGATAGTGTTCTAAATTAACGCGCGCGCCATAAACTTCAGGGTCATAGCTTGAGGCCATTTGGGTGATCTGTTCGCGAGTGATTTCACGGCCGTCCGTAGTCTGTCCGGCGCGTGCAACTCGAAATGTTTTGGTAGTCATAGACGGTCCATGAGTAAAGATAATAGGGAGGTTCATTTACAAAGCTTTACTTTGACCGCTACGCAAATTAAAAACAAAAGCAAATACGGTGCATAGGTGTTAATCCACCACAAACGGCGATGATTAAAAAGACTCACTAAAGGAAAGTAGCTGCATATCGTTTATGAGCTGAATTGATGTCATCGCTGATTACCTTACCGACTGGAGAGAACCCCAAAACCGTTGCCCGTGGTCTTTATTGGCAGGGGTGGAGCATTAGTGCCATCGCGGAAATGGTCAATACACCGCGCACCACCGTGGACGGTTGGAAAAAGTCAGACGGCTGGGATGACGCAAAGCCCATAGACCGCGTAGAGTCAACGCTTGAAGCGCGATTGGTTCAGCTGATCAATAAAGATGACAAAACAGGAAAAGACTTCAAAGAAATAGATTTGCTAGGCCGCCAAGTCGAGCGTATGGCCAAAATTCATAAATACAATGAATCTGGCAAACAATCGGATATCAATCCAAAACTATCGCATCGGGGTCGTAAGCAAGGCCAGAAAAACCCATCAAACGTCATACAGATAGATGATATCGATAAATTCAAAGACTCATTCCGTGATTGCCTGTTTGATTATCAAAAAACGTGGTACCAGGCAGGACTCACCAACCGTATCCGAAACCTATTAAAGTCGCGCCAAATCGGGGCGACTTGGTACTTTGCGCGCGAAGCTTTTTTGGATGCTATCGAGACTGGCCGCAATCAGATATTTTTATCCGCATCGAAGGCGCAAGCGCGTGTATTCCGTGAATATATCTGTGCGTGGGCGATGGAAACGGCAGGGATTGAGCTGACCGGCGACCCAATTACACTCAACATCGAAGGCCCAGAAAAGGACTACAGCGCAAGCCTGTATTTTTTGGGTACAAACAGCCGTACCGCGCAGAGTTATCACGGCAATGTCTATATGGACGAATACTTTTGGATTCATAAATTTATTGAGTTCAGAAAAGTCGCGTCTGGCATGGCGATGCACAAAAAATGGCGGCAAACCTACATATCCACGCCATCATCCAAACAACATCAAGCCTACAAGTTTTGGACGGGTCAGCTCTACAACCGTGGGCGTAAGGGCGATGACCGGATTGAGATTGATGTCACCCCGCATAATCTAAAAAATGGCAAGTTGTGCGGTGATAAACAATGGCGGCAAGTCGTCAATGTCTATGACGCTATGAACGGTGGTTGTGACCTGTTCGACATTGATGACTTGCGGATGGAATACAGCGAGGACGAGTTCAATAACTTGCTTATGTGTGAGTTTATTGATGACACGCTGTCAGCATTTAGCGTCGCAGAGTTGCAATCATGCATGGTCGATACGTTAGAGATATGGGAAGACTATAAACCCTACACGCCAAGACCGCTGGGGAACCAGCCCGTATGGCTTGGTTATGACCCATCATTGAGCCGTGACAGTGCAGGTTTAGTAATTTTGGCAGCGCCTAGCACACCAAACGGCATGATTCGTGGCATTGAGCGTTTGCAGTTTAAAAACCCAGATTTCGAAGCACAAGCAAACGTCATCAGAGAAATGACAGAAAAGTATAACGTGGAGTATATAGCTATTGACGTGACTGGTCTTGGCATTGGTGTCTATCAGTCGGTCATTAAGTTTTATCCGCAAGCTGTCAAGCTGCATTACAGCCCAGAGTTGAAGCAGCAATTTGTCCTAAAGACAAAGGACGTTATCAAAAAAGGCCGCTTAACTTTTGACCACGAATGGACGGATGTAGTAGGCGCGTTTACTTCGATACACAAAACAATCACTAGCAGCGAAAAGGCGGTCACGTATAAAGCCGACCGCAATGAAGACACGGGCCATGCGGATTTAGCATGGGCATTAATGCACGCACTACATAGAGAACCTTTAGCGATCGCTCAAGGTGAAGACGAATCCGCACTGGAGATATTTGAATGAATGAAACAGAAAATCATGCAGTGGTAGAAATGCCGGGCATGGAGGCTTTTACCTTCGGCGATCCCATCCCAGTGATGGAACAATGGCAAACCTTATACTGGGGCGAATGTCATAATCATCAACTGTGGTATGCACCGCCGTATGATCCAGACGCTTTGGCCAAAACTATGCGCGCATCGCCGCATCATAGCAGCGCGATATTTGTTAAACGTAATATTTTGGCCAGCACCTTTATCCCGCATCCGTTATTATCCCATCGTGATTTTAGCCGCTTAGTCTTGGACTATATGACGTTTGGCAATGCCTACATTGAACGCGTTACCTCACGCTCTAAAAAAACCATGAAGCTAAATGTTCCACTTGCTAAGTACATGCGCGTCGGTGTTGACGCTCAAAGCTACTACTTTGCAACGCATAGCTGGGCCGAACCGCATAAGTATAAAGCCGACAACATCTGTCATCTGATTGAACCAGATATCAACCAAGAAGTCTATGGTGCGCCTGAATATCTATCAGCGCTTAATGCGGCGTGGCTTGATGAGTCAGCGACACTATTCCGCCGCAAGTATTATCTGAATGGCAGCCATGCTGGTTATATTTTATATATCAATGACCCAGCGACAAACAAAGAAGACATCGACGCGATCCGCAAAGCACTCAAAGACAGCAAAGGCCCTGGTAACTTCCGCAATCTTTTTATGTATTCGCCAAACGGAAAAAAAGACGGCATTCAGATCTTACCAATCAGTGAAGTGTCCGCCAATGATGACTTCTTCAAGATTAAAGAAGCCAGTCGAATTGACATAGCCGCTGCGCATCGAGTACCGCCCCAACTCATGGGCGCCACACCAACTAACACCGCCGGCTTTGGCGACCTAATCAAAGCGGCCAGAGTTTTCGCAGTCAATGAGCTTATGCCTTTACAACAGACCATGCTACAGATTAATGATTGGCTAGGCGAAGAAGTCATCCGCTTCAAAGAGTATGAGCTGCTCAAAGATAATAGTTAATCAGTAACACACAGACGAACTATCCGCTCCCAGTCGAGCGGATTTTTTTCGTCCAGCAAAAATCGCAATCGAAGCCCCGCCTCGCCCACGATAAAAAAATGTGGTTTTTGACGATAGTGACGATGTTGATTGCGGCTTGGCGGTGCCTAGGGCGAGGGCGGATAATTAGATAATAAAAGTGACGGGATATGACGGATATTTATGCTCAATCCCACGGCAAATCGGCTCGGATTGGTAAACGGCGGCGCTGTACGCGCATAGAATAAAGGTTTGCGGGGGATGGGGCAGTTCTGCGCAATCCCACGGTCTATCCCATCGTGGGATTAGACTCAAATTGCAGACATAAAAAAACCTGCTTGAAAGCAGGTCTAGTATAGGTTTGAGAACGTTTATCACTATCCGAAAATGGTGGGGCTGGAGAGACTCGAACTCTCACACCTCGCGGCGCCAGAACCTAAATCTGGTGCGTCTACCAATTCCGCCACAGCCCCATTTTCGTTACTCTATCATCAAAAGCATGTGAACTCAAATGCTATCGAAATAGTTAACTGATTCGGTAGTGCGTCTCAGTGGTTGGCTATTATATAGAGTTTAAATTGTTTGGCAACCCCTATTTGCAATTATTTTCGATATTTTAGCAATTATTTTTCATATTTTTTATAAGTTTATGATATAAAAGGACTTTTGTTTTAAGTTTTTTTAACGTTTTAGTGATATTTATTTTGATCTTGTGCTGGTGTGAGGTTTAGTTGCTGCAATTTGCGTGTCAAGGTATTGCGTCCCCAGCCTAGCAGGTGGGCCGCCGCTATTTTTTTGCCACCACTATGGTTAAGGGCGGCGGTGAGTAGCACGCGTTCAAACTCAGGCATTGCTGTTTGTAGGATGTCGGTCTCGCCGGTCTGTAGCGCCTGCTTTGCCCATGCGGCTAGAGGCTGTTGCCAGTCGGTCTGCGTCATCATAGGTGGATTGGGGCTAGTAGCGCTAGAGTCGATCGACCCTTGGGTGTTTATATCGTTCTGCGGCGGGATTTGGGATGGGCGCGCTGCATGAGGTGGCTGTGGTTGCTGCGTTATACTCGCTGGCACACTATCGAGCAGCTCTGGCGGTAAGTCCTCTACCATGACCGTGTCACCGGTGGCCATCACGGTCAGCCACAGGCAGACATTTTCGAGCTGACGCACATTACCGCGCCACTCAAACGCCTGCATGACTTGCAGTGCTGCTGGATGCAGATGTTTTTTGGCAGTATTCATCTGCTCGGCGGCGCGCTGCATAAAGTAGCGGGCGAGGGCAGGGATGTCTTCGCGGCGTGTGCGCAGGGGCGGCAGAGGCAAGCGTATGACGTTAAGGCGATAAAACAAATCTTCGCGGAACTTACCTTGTTTGACCAGTGCTTCTAAGTTTTGATGAGTGGCGGCGATGATACGCACATCGACTTTGACAGGCTGCTGCCCACCAACGCGATAAAACTCGCCATTGGCCAATACTCGCAGCAAACGTGTCTGCGTACTAAACGGCATGTCACCGATTTCATCTAAAAACAGCGTCCCACCATTGGCCTGCTCAAACCGTCCTTGCCGTGTGGTCGTCGCCCCCGTAAACGCGCCTTTTTCGTGACCAAATAGCTCAGATTCGATTAAATCATGCGGAATCGCTGCCATGTTTAAGGCAATAAAAGGCTGCTGTCGCCGCGGTGAATGCTGATGTAGGGCGCTGGCGACCAGCTCCTTACCAGTGCCTGACTCGCCTGTGATCAACACTGTTATGGGAGAGTGGGCCAAACGGCCAATCGCGCGAAACACCGTTTGCATCGCTTGTGACTGACCGATGATGCCGCTGGGGTTGTCGGTCGCGGCGGGTGGTGTCGGGGATGTCTCTTTAGCAGCTGGTTTGATCGGCGCGGTGGTTGATGAGGTTTTGGGTGCTTGATTTGTATGGCCAGTCGGCTCAGTAGGTTTATTGGGCTCGTTGGGCGTCGCATCTGATTTGACAGCGGGTTTGCTGGTGTTTTTTGTCTTAACATCGGTATGGGACTGATAATGAATGGCTTTATAAATCGTTGTCACCGCGTCATCTAAATCAAAGGGTTTGGGCAGATATTCAAACGCGCCCGTCTGATAGCTACTGATGGCAGAGCTTAGATCAGAATGCGCCGTCATAATGACGATGGGCAGCTGAGGGAAATGCTGATGTACCCAGTCGCTAAAAGACAGACCATCCATCATAGGCATACGAATATCAGTCAATATCACATCAGGGAGCTGGTCTGCAGGTGTTTGCTGCTGCAAGATATCATTTAGGCGTGTCCATGCCGCTTGCGCTTGCGTAAAGCTAATCACAGTGAGCCCTGCATCCTCAAAGGTATCGGCCAATATCAGGCGTAGGGCGGCATCATCATCGATAAGCCATAATGTAGCAGCGGCAGGACTGCTGGGCTTGTCCGTTTGAGCAGGTATTGGCTGATCGCTTGAGGGTTGATGGTCATGTAAAGCGCGGTGGTCATTATACTCAGTCATATCTTGGGCCTAGTGGGCGATAACATCAGAGGGCGTCTTGGTTGTCATGAGGTTATCATAGGATTGTTATGAGGTTTTTATAGTAAGGTCTGGCTGGCTAAAGGGCAAATACAGAGCAAACTGAGTTTGGCGTGTGTGATGGGTGCTCGATTGGGCGGAGCTGACATCGATCATACCATGATGGCGGCTGATGATATCTTGGACAATAGACAGCCCTAGACCCGTGCCTGCTGCGCGGCTGGTGACCATCGGAAAAAATATCTGGCCGATGAGATCGGCATCTATGCCTGAGCCATTATCGGTGATGGTCACTTGCAAAACTTGTTTGTGCTGCTGGCTGCCGATGGTGTGCTGAAAGACCACTCGTGTTTGTAGATGCAGTATGGGCTGATAAGTAGAATTGCTATCCATTTGCATGGTAGCTTGTGGTGTTTCTTGAGACTCTGAGATTTTATGCTGCTGTAGTGTTTGTTCAAACTCAGTCATCGACTCACAAGCATTATTAATGAGGTTCAAAAATACTTGAATCAGTTGATCTTTATCAGCGCAGAGCTCAGGCAGTGACAAATCATAATCACGCTGTAGCGTTACATGTGGATATTGGTTGACGATTAGAGACAAGACATGCTCTAGCGGCTCATGAATATTGAGCATTTGCCAGTTTGGTAGCTGATGGGAGCCAAGAAACTGACCGATAAGCTGAGTCAAACGGTCGGTCTCTGCGATGATGATATCGGTGTAGCTGCGCAGCTTTGCCGCGTTTTTTTGTTTGTCGTGATGGAGGCTGGCCGCGCTTTGCTGAGTGAGAGCTGCCTCAGCAAAAAAAACGCCCTCACTAAACTTGATAAATTGACGCTGCAACAACTGCGCCGCCCCGCGAATACCGGCCAATGGGTTTTTTATTTCGTGAGCGACCGAGCGTAGCATCTGACGCGCGACGTTATATTGCTGCTGCTGGCGCTGCTCTTCTGAGATACGGCTTTGGCGATCCTTGCCCCACATCTCAATGATAAAACCATGTTGCTGCGCATCAATGACCGGCGTCACGCTATAGTCGATCAGCAGCGCTGTATGATTGTTCAATTGTGTGCTCACAAGATGATCGTGATCAATAAACGGCTGTTGATACAGTCTGGCTTGCCGAAAGCGCTCGCTCAAGGAACAAGAGGCATCCTTTGTTTTTTTAGAGCTCTGAGTATCGCTATGGCTTTTGAGATGAACTTTGGGGTGGTCTTGGAAAGTCGATGTTGAGGTCTTTGGGGTGAGCAGCGCCAAGATAGATTGCCCCAGTAGGCGGCCACTACTGGTCGCCAGCAATTGCTCTGCTTGAGTATTTAGCCAAGTAATGGTCAGATTTTCATCGACCCACAAGATAGCCGTAAACAAATGCTGAGCCATAAAGGCAAAATTGGGAGCAGGTTTTGTCACTACTACATCAGCTGTCATGAAGCGCGCCTAACATAAAAAAGAAATCTACCAATATTTAATCATAAATCAACACTATAGAGCGGCAAAACTGGTGATTATCATAAAAAAAACGTACAATGCGCACAGCCAATTTATCTCAAGCAAGGTTAGCCATGCCCAACACCTCTACCGAGTCGGTAAATACGACGATATCTTCACAGCCAGCTTCTACTGCTCCAAAAAACACAGCCACTATCTTTAATCCTGCTAAGCCTGCGCACGCGCAAAAGCAGTCAACGAGTCAGGCGGACGGCACTCAGCCCTATCACCACAAAGCCAATCACAATCAAAACCGCAGTATCGCGCAAAGTGGCGATGCCACAGTAGCCCGTACAGCTGCGAGCGATGCGCCAGTTCAAGCCGTGCCAAAGATCGGTTTTGTGTCGCTTGGTTGCCCAAAGGCACTGGTCGATAGCGAGCGGATCATCACAGAGCTTAGCCGCGATGGTTATCAGGTCGCAAGTGACTACGACGGCGCAGATTTGGTGGTGGTTAACACCTGCGGTTTTATTGAGTCAGCGGTACAAGAGTCGCTCGATGCCATCGGAGAAGCCATCAGCAAAAACGGTAAAGTCATTGTTACTGGCTGCTTAGGAAAAGAAGCGGATAAAATCCGTGAGATGCATCCAGCGGTGCTATCGGTCACAGGCGCACATGCTTATGATGAGGTCATCACTGCCGTCTCGCAGCATGTGCCCAAACCCAAGCGCGACGTAGATAGCCATTACGATCCAAAAATAGATCTGATCAATGAAGCGGGTATTAAGCTGACCCCAAGCCATTATGCTTATCTAAAAATATCAGAAGGCTGTAATCACCGCTGTACCTTTTGCATCATTCCAAGCTTGCGCGGTGACTTAGTCTCGCGTCCGATTGATAATGTCATGAACGAAGCACTGGCGCTCAAAAACGCTGGCGTAAAAGAATTGCTAATTATCTCGCAAGACACGTCTGCTTATGGGCTCGATCTGAAGTACAAAACCAGCTTTTGGAATGGCATGCCGCTCAAATCCAAGTTTTATGATTTATGCCAAGCACTAAATGACTTGGGTATCTGGGTGCGCCTGCATTATGTCTATCCGTATCCGCACGTAGATAAAGTCGTCGAGCTGATGGGTGAAAAAAAGCTACTGCCGTATTTAGACATTCCGTTTCAGCACGCCAGTCACCGCATCTTAAAGGCCATGAAGCGTCCAGCACATAGCGAAAACACCTTGGCACGTATCAAAGCGTGGCGTGAGATTTGCCCTGATATCGTCATTCGCTCAACCTTCGTCGTCGGCTTCCCTGGCGAGACCGAAGAAGACTTTCAATGTCTGCTCGATTGGCTCGTCGAGGCACGCCTTGATCGCGTCGGTGCCTTTACCTATTCAGAGGTCGAAGGCGCGGTAGCCAATGACTTGCCAGGTCATGTGCCTGAAGCGGTGAAGCAATCTCGCTATGAGCGCTTGATGACGCTACAACAAGACATCTCAGCACAAAAGCTGCAAGAGAAAGTCGGTAAAACCTTAACGGTATTGGTCGATGAGATCGATAGTGCTGAGGGCATTGCGATTTGTCGGAGTTACGCCGATGCCCCAGAGATCGATGGTCATGTCTATGTTGATGACATCAGCGCGCAAGTCAAGGTTGGTCAGTTTTTGACCGTCACCATTGACGAGGCCAGCGAGTACGACTTATTTGCCAGCTATCAAGGCTAGGGCGTGTCCTCATTTTAAAAATGGTGATAAAAATGAGATAAATCGCAGTCAAACAAGGAAGATAGCGCAGATAATATCGAGATATTAGTCAGCTATTTGACACCGTTTGGCCAGATTTAGCCATTTTTAGCCCATTTAGATGGCTATTGATTGAATTGAGGATACGCCCTAGGCCGTCACAATGATAGATGAGTGAAAATTGCCCAATCGCGGGCAGTTTTTGCTACAATTAGCGCAATTTGGCCTTTTTATCTACTCAGCACTGCATCACGAGTAGGGCGACGAGTAGGGCGCTGCACGTAATCTAGCAATACGCAGACACTGGCCTGCGTATCAACGCTGGCTGTACGTAAATCAGAAGGCAATCTTCATTTGTATTTTACCGATGACTTTAATTATAATTTAATGCTAACAAGGTGACCTCATGTCTGACAAAAACCCGCGTTACTCTCGTATCTTGCTAAAACTCTCAGGCGAAGCCTTAGCTGGTGGCAAGGACATGGGTATCGATACCGAAGTGCTCGATAAGATGAGCCTATCTATCGCCCACTTGCGCGGCCTTGGTGTGCAAGTTGGTATCGTCGTTGGCGGTGGTAATTTATATCGCGGTGCTCAGCTGCAACAAGAGGGCCTAGTTGGCCGTGTGACCGGCGATCAAATGGGTATGCTTGCGACTGTGATGAACGGTCTGGCCATGCGTGATGCGCTTGAGCGCCGCAATATCAAAACGCGCTTGATGTCAGCCTTACCGATTGGTGAAGTCACTGAAAGCTATAGCAGCCGCAATGCCATTCGCTACCTAAAAAACGGTGAGGTTTGTATCTTTGTCGCCGGTACTGGTAATCCTTTCTTTACCACCGACACAGCAGCATGTCTGCGCGGTATCGAGGTCGAAGCAGGCTTGATATTAAAAGCCACCAAAGTGGATGGCGTCTATGACAAAGACCCAAGCTTGCATGCCGATGCCAAAAAATACGATGGTTTGACTTTTGATGAAGTCTTAGAGCAAAAACTTGGCGTTATGGACTTAACCGCTATCGCCTTGTGCCGTGAGCACAATGTACCGCTACAAGTGTTTGATATGACCAAGCCCAACGCCTTATTAAATGTGGTTATGGGCGAAAACGAAGGCACGCGCGTTTATCATTAGCATTAATTGGCATAATATTGCCCAATATGCGCGGTCAAGTGGCCTGCCACGAGCGATGAGTTGCCGAAAAACAACCATATATTAACAACCATGAATGATTTATCGACAGCGATAAATAAGGATGCACAATGATTAAAGAGATTAAGCAAGACGGCGAAGCCCGTATGCAAAAAACCTTAGAAGCGCTTGAAAACACCTTTAGTAAGGTACGTACAGGCCGCGCCCATCCAGGCATGCTATCTGGCGTGATGGTCAGCTACTACGGTGCCGACACACCGCTCAACCAAGTGGCCAGTGTCAACGTCGAAGACTCGCGCACATTGCTTGTACAGCCTTTTGACCGTACGATGGTACAGGCCGTCGACAAAGCCATTCGCGAAGCGGATTTGGGATTGAACCCGATGACCGCTGATGTGATTCGTGTACCGATGCCAGCATTGACAGAAGAAACCCGCCGCGATATGCAAAAATTGGCGCGCGGTGAAGCAGAAAACAGCCGCGTCTCGATTCGTAATATCCGCCGTGATATGATGAATGACATAAAAGATCTGGCAAAAGAAAAAGAGATCTCAGAAGACGACGAGCGCCGCGCTAGTGATGATATTCAAAAAATCACTGACAAATATATCGAAACCATCGACAGCCGTTTGAGCAAAAAAGAAAGCGAGCTGATGGAAGTATAACGATTGATAGCAGAGCGCGACTGGGATGCTGTCTGTAAATGCAGGCTACGCCGCATCGAACGATAGCAGCACGCAAGTAAAGCTTATAGCAGTCGCGCAGCCCTATCTATAAAAGTTTTATTTCCAATGGACTATATGTCGTTTAGCAGCCACTGCGCCAGTGCGATTGGCTGCTTATTATTGTGTCGTCAATCATAAAGCCGTAGCAGACCGCTTTATGATAAGTTTGTGAATAATCACCACATCTTATCTTTTTGGCTTTTTTGCCGTCATGGCATGCGTTATCATTAAACCATCTCAACAATAAGCAAGCTAGCCTATGTCTACTTCAGCCGCCTCGGCTCCTGCTCTTCTTCCCCGTCATATCGCTATCATTATGGATGGCAACAACCGCTATGGTAAAGCCAATCATCTACCCAAAGGCCATGGACATGTGGCAGGAAAAGATGCGCTAGACCCTATTGTCGAATACTGTGTCGATACTGGTATCGAGGTTTTGACGGTGTTTGCTTTTTCTAGCGAAAACTGGCAACGTCCGCCGAGTGAAGTGGCGCTGCTCATGCAGCTTTTAACCTCGACCATTCATGAGCAAATGCCGCGGATGGACAAATACCGTATTCGCTTACGGTTTATCGGAGATCGCAGTCCGCTCAGTGCGGACTTACAAGCACTGATGGCCGATGCAGAAGAAAAAACCGCGCATTTTGATGCCATGACGTTGGTCATTGCCATCAGTTATGGTGGACAATGGGATATTGCCCATGCTGCCAAACAGTTGGCCAAACAGGTGCAGGCAGGGGAGCTGTGTGCTGATGATATCGATAAAGACTTGCTTGGCCGCCATGTCCAGTTAGCAGACGCCCCAGCGGTCGATATGCTGATACGGACGGGCGGCGAATACCGATTATCGAACTTTTTATTATGGCAGTCCGCTTATGCTGAGTTGTTTTTTACCAAAACCCTATGGCCTGATTTTCGCGCAGCAGAGCTGGCATCGATGGTTGCAGAGTTTGCCCAGCGCCAACGCCGCTTTGGTAAAACCAGCGAGCAAATCGCTTGCGCGCAGCAATTACCCTAAACGACCCTAACGTCTTATCTGATACTTGCTTGTCTGATACTTGCTCGCTGCTTGTCTTTTTTGTGCCTTAAAAGCCTGCTACGCTTTTAGTCGTGATTATTCACAGTGGTTAAGGCCGCGTGCTTATGAAATAATAAACCGCTTTTGTTGCAGTCAGTAGCAATGAGTGGGCTATTGTGGATTAGCTGCTATAATGCATTTTTTGACCATACGTTTTTCATTATTATAAGGCTCAATGAGTATGTGGCAACGGATTAAGACGGCAATTGTTCTCGTTATTATCGTTGGTATTGCAATGTTTGCGAGCCAAACACCGATTTTGTTTGCGCCGCTGTTGGGGGTAGGGGTAATCATCGCTGCTCACGAGTGGACCAAACTGATGCCCAAATGGCGTCAACCAGCGTTGTTTGTGCTTTTGGTTTTGGCGCTGACCGTGGTGTCGCTGCTGCTTGAAGTGACGTGGCTGTTTTGGTGGGCCGCATCGCTCGCCATATGGTTGATGGCGCTGTCTTGGGTTCGGGTCTTTCCGACGACGACCAATTGGTATGGCAAAAAACTGGGCGTGATGGGCGCGGTGATATTAACCGCCGCCATCACGGCTATGTTTTATCTGTGGCAGCTATCGGCTTGGTGGCTACTGTATGTGTTTTTATTAGTGTGGTGCGCGGATAGTGGGGCATACTTTGTTGGGCGCAAGCTTGGTCGCCGAAAAATGGCACCAAACGTTTCACCCAATAAAAGTATGGAAGGATTGGCTGGCGGCATTGTCACAGGGTTGCTCGTCGTTGTGGCCATCAGCGTCTTTAAGCTACAGCTGACAGGGGTGCCGCTGATCGCCTTTGTCGCGCTATCGGTACTGACGATATTGGCTTCGGTACTCGGCGATTTGTTTGAGTCAATGCTCAAACGCCGTGCTGGTGTCAAAGACTCAGGGACGATCTTGCCAGGGCATGGCGGTATCCTTGATCGTATTGACTCCTTATTGTCTGCCACGCCGATATTTGCGCTTGGCTTTTGGGCGCTGCAATACTTTGGTTTGATGGTGGTATAAAAGTGTCTTGCTTGGGTTTATCCAGTTAGGCTTTATTTTTATTTTTTTTGTATTATTGATAGGCAACGATGGTTATGATGCAACGTATCGCCGTATTAGGCGCAACTGGCTCGATTGGCGATAGTACGTTGGCGATTTTGGCGGCTCATCCGCAGCAATACCAAGTCTATGCCTTGTCGGGTTACCATCGTTTGGACAAACTGTTTGCGCTGTGTCAGCAGTTTGTGCCAAAGCGCGTCAACGTACCGGCAGCCGCAGTCGATGATTTTGCTCAGCGTCTGAGGGCAGCGAAGCTTGATATCGAGGTCGTCGGCGGCGCAGCAGGACTTATAGATATCGCCACCGATAGCCAAACCGATACGGTCGTTGCTGCCATTGTCGGTGCAGCAGGGCTGCCTTCTACGTTGGCCGCCGCGCGCGCAGGCAAGCGTATCTTGCTTGCTAATAAAGAAGCGCTGGTGATGGCAGGACAGGTGATGATCGATGCGGTCAAAACCCACCACGCCACTTTGTTGCCGCTCGACTCTGAACACAACGCGATTTTTCAATGTTTGCCGGTAGATATCCAACAAGACAGCTGCCAGATTCATCAGCTAAAGCACGGGGTGCGTAAGCTGTGGTTGACCGCCTCTGGTGGGCCATTTTTGCAGCAGTCATTTGCGCAGATGCAGCAAGCTGGTGTCGCTGAAGCCGTCAAACATCCCAATTGGTCGATGGGACAAAAAATATCGGTCGACTCGGCAACGATGATGAACAAAGGGCTTGAGCTGATAGAGGCCTGTCATTTGTTTGATTTGAGTGAGGATAAAATAAATGTGGTGATTCATCCACAAAGTATCATTCACTCAATGGTAGAATATAGCGACGGCAGCTTTTTAGCGCAGCTGGGCAGCCCAGATATGAAGACCCCTATTGCTCATGCACTCAGCTATCCTGCGCGTATTGATAGCGGCTCGCAGCCTTTGGACTTGTATGCACTAAGCGGCCTAGAATTTATCGAGCCTGATTTACAAAAATTTGCTTGTTTGCGTTTGGCGAGACAAGCCATGCAAGCGGGTACGCAGGCGACCATCGTGCTCAACGCTGCCAATGAGATTGCCGTGGCCGCGTTTTTGGCAGAACAAATTCGCTTGACAGATATTGCTGATATCAATGAACAGGCGCTCAGTGAGATACAAGTGCCACTGTTAGCGGCGTCGGCGGATATAGAAGATATATTGTCGATTGACCAGCTAGCGCGTCGGCATACTGAGGCATTGGTGGCCAAGGTGGCAGAGTCCATATAAGCGGCGCAGACGCTATAAAAGTAGAAGTCCTGCAAATCAGCCTTGTACGAGAGAACTTGCTAAAAAACCATATTGAGAAGACATCATGACGTTTTTATTGACGCTCCTTGCGGCCATTTTTGTCTTAGGTCCGCTCATTGCTCTGCATGAATGGGGGCACTATATCGTGGCGCGCCTGTGCGGTGTTAAGGTGCTGACATACTCTATTGGTTTTGGCCCCAAAGTCGCAGGCTGGACCAGCAAAAAAAGCGGTATTGATTATCGTATTTCGGCGCTGCCACTGGGCGGCTATGTCAAAATGCTCGATGAGCGAGAAGGCGAGGTGGCAGCCGATGAGCAGCATTTGGCATTTAACCGACAACATCCGCTAAAAAAAATCGCCATCGTCGCCGCTGGGCCTATCATGAACTTTGTTATTGCGATTGGTTTGTTTTGGGTGTTGTTTATGACCCCATCTGAGCAGCTGGCGACAAAGATTGGGCAGGTGTTGCCTGATACACCAGCGGCCACCGCTCAGCTGCCCGTTGGCGATAAGATCGTCGCCATCGATGGTCATGAGGTGCAGACGTGGGAAGGGATTAATTACCGTCTCGCTGGGCGCATGGGCGAGACGGACAATATAAGTGTCACACTACAAGCTGATGACAACGCCGCCAAGACCTACTACGCGCCTGTAGATGAGTTTATGCAAGGCGATGACCATGGAAAAGATGCGCTGAGCAGCTTTGGTATGCTGCCATGGCAACCGACGATTGCCCCTATCGTCGGTGAGCTGACGCCTGATGGCGCCGCCAGTCGCCAAGGCCTTAAGGTCGGTGACCGCATCACTGCGATTAATGATGTCGCCATCGCAGACTGGATCAGTGCCACGCGCATCATTCGCGATAATCCTGAGACTTTACTCAATTTTACCGTCTTAAGAGAGGGTAAGCCTGTACAATTGGCCATCATGCCGCAGGGCAAAAAAGACAATTTAGGTAACGATTTTGGGCAAATTGGTGCTATGGTGGCACAGTCTGAGATTGTTATTCCTGATGAATATAAAACCACAGTGGTCTATGGTCCAGGCGAGTCACTGGTCAAGTCGTTTGAAAAAACCGAACAGCTGGCGGTGATGACGGTCAGCTCGATGGGCAAAATGCTCTCAGGTATGATTGGTCTCGATAATTTATCAGGCCCGATTACCATTGCTAAAGTCGCCAAACAAAGCTTCGATATTAGCTGGCAGATGGTATTGTCTACCGCCGCGCTGATCAGTCTGAGTCTGGCAGTGCTCAACCTTTTACCCATTCCTGTATTGGATGGAGGGCATATCGTCTATCATCTCATAGAGCTGATTCGCGGTAAGCCGCTCTCAGAAGGCGTACAAATGGCTGGACTTAATATCGGTTTACTCTTGCTGGCAGGTTTCATGGTGTTAGCAATTGGTAATGATATCAGCCGACTGTTTTGATGGTTTGCCCAAGCGTTTGGGTGATAAGGCAAGATACACTAATGGTTTTACGCGTATCGGGCAGCGATTGCGAGGGTGACGGCAGAGCAGCTTTGTGCCGCCGTCTCTGTACTAATCGTAATTTTTAGTTTATTTTATGATGCGTTTTATATAAAGTGTTCTGAGTCTTGTCCGCCAAAGCATACGACTTTGTGGCAAATGGACAAGACAACATATGCTTTTTAACTTAACTTAAGCAATTTTTTATTGACGGATAGTGTTTATGCGTACGCCTTTATTTATGAGCGCGGCAGGGTTGCCGTTAGTGGTAGCGATGATGAGTATGCCGGTACAGGCTGCAGAATTTGTAGTGACTGACATCGGTTTTAATGGCTTACAACGTCTAACCCCCGATAGCCTCTATCCGGTTCTACCTATCACGGTAGGAGATACGGTAAATGACAGCAGCTTGGCGGCCAGTATTAAGGCGCTATATGCGACCGAAAACTTCGCGGACATTCAAAGCCGTGTCGAAGGTGGTCAGTTACGCTTTGATGTCGTTGAGCGTCCTACCATCGCCGAAGTCAACTTTGAGGGCAATAAGCTCATTCCAAAAGAAGGACTAGAGCAAGGACTGAGCAACGCAGGTTTGTCTGTCGGTGATGTACTCAAGCAAGCGACCTTACAAGGCGTCGCCAACGAGCTGCAGCAGCAGTATATCAGCCAAGGCTATTACAACAGTAATATCGAAGTCGACCAAACGCTACTCGATGGCAATCGTGTCAAGCTCGATGTACGCTTTATCGAGGGCAAACCTGCCAAAGTCGTCGATATCAATATTATCGGTAACAAACACTTCAGCGATGATGAGATCAAAGATGTCTTTGCCGTAAAAGAATCTTCTTGGACACGCCTGTTATCTAAGTCTGATCGCTATGCCAAAGAAAAGCTGGCGGCCAGCTTGGAAAACTTAAAAGCCTTGTATCAAAACGACGGTTACGTGCGTTTTGCTGTCGACAATGCGGTACTTAACATCAGCGAAGATAAGCGCAGTGTGTTTATCGAAGTCAGCTTAAGCGAAGGCGAGCAGTACCAGTTTGGTGAGGTCAATTTTTTAGGTAAGCCGACGTTTGAGACGACTGAGCTACAAGAGCTGGTTACCTTTGCCCCAAACGAAAAATACTCGCAAGCCAAACTCGATGAAACCACCGCCGAGCTCAAGCGCCGTTATGGCAACGAAGGCTATTATCTGGCCCAAGTCAGACCAGTACCACGTATCAATGACGATACTAAAATGGTCGATGTGGATTACTTTATCGATCCTGCCCGTCCTATCTACGTGCGCCGTATCAACTTTACGGGCAATATCAAAACCCAAGACGAAGTATTGCGCCGTGAGATGCGCCAACTAGAAGGCGCGCTTGCCTCTAGCGAAAAAATTCAATTGTCACGCACGCGTCTGATGCGCACCGGGTTTTTTAAAGCCGTCAATGTCGATGTCAAACCAGTGCCCAACCAGCCAGACCAAGTAGACGTACATTACACGGTAGAAGAGCAGCCTTCAGGTAGCTCGACCGTTGCCGCTGGTTACTCACAAAGTGGTGGTGTGACCTTCCAGCTGGATTTGACCCAAAACAACTTTATGGGTACAGGTAACCGAGTCAAAGCCGCGTTGTCTCGCTCAGAGACCCGCGACTCGTATAGTTTGGGTTATACTGATCCGTACTTTACCGAAAACGGTGTCTCTCAAGGTTTGAGCGCGTATTATCGTGAGACCAAGTACGATGACAGAAACGTCAGTAACTATGTGACTGACTCCTATGGTGCGACGCTCAACTACAGCTACCCTGTCGATGAAACCAAACGTGTTAGTGCAGGTCTCAATGTGGATAATACCTCAGTACGGGGTGGCCGCTGGCTTGGCGTATCGAACGTACAGCAAATCATTGATGATGGCGGCGAGTTTAAAAACTTCACAGATAGTGAAGGAAAGCCATCTGGGCGTACTGGCTTTAAAAACGACTATCAGACCTATAATCTACTATTTGGTTGGGACTATAGCACCCTAGATCGTCCTGTGTTTCCAACCAAAGGCATGAGCCATACCGTCGATGCAACCATCGGACTTGGTGATGCCAGCTATCAAAAAATTGTGTACCGCGGTAATATTTATTATCCGATTTATAAGGACTGGATAGCACGTGGTTATACCAAGCTTGGCTATGGTAATGATTTACCATTTTATGAAAACTTCTACGCTGGGGGCTATGGCTCTGTCCGTGGTTACGAAGCCTCAACACTTGGGCCAAAATCACAGACGTATTATGATGCCATTAATGATGAGGTTCGTTATAAAGACGAAGAGATCGGTGGTAACGCGCTGGCCAGCTTTGGGGCAGAGCTGGTGTTGCCCATGCCATTTAAAGGTGACTGGGCTGACCAAGTACGTCCCGTACTATTTGCAGAGGGCGGGCAAGTCTTTGACACCACCGATAAAGAGGATCGCAACTTTATTAACCCGAATGATGGAACGGATACTGGTATACCATTATTGACTCAAGACAATGACTTGCGCTTTAGTGCTGGTGCTGGTATCACTTGGTATACGCCAATTGGCCCTATCTCCTTGAGCTATGCGGTGCCTATCGGCGATAAAGAAGGTGATGAGACCGAAAAAGTACAGTTCCAGATTGGTAATACGTTCTAATGTAGCGACCATCTGAAGCGCTTTGGCTTTGTTCTTATTTGTACGGCACCATAACTTGTGTGGTATAAATAGATGGCAATAGATAACTTGGTCATCAAGCTGATATAGCAGCTTGATGACTGTCTTATTTATAATACGACTTTTATTCTTACTTCATACTAATAATAACTATGATAACGATTGAGCAACTTATCACCCAAATTGAGCAGCGCCAGCCTGTTATAAATAAAGCAGAGCTGAGCGCTGAGCAGTTATGCCAACAGCTTGGCGGTATCGGTAGTCTGACGACAGCCAATGACACGCAGCTGAGTTTTTTGGCCGATCCTCGTTACCTCTCTAGCTTGACAGGCAGTCAGGCTGGAGCTGTACTAGTCACGGCAGATCATCGCGAGCAAGTACCTGCATCAACCTTGGCGTTAGTGGTCGCAAATCCATACTTGGCTTACGCCAGCGCCAGTCAGTTATTTGCTTATCAGTCAGCCTCGAGTCGTATTCATCCGAGTGCGGTGATTGCCGATAGTGCCATCATCGGCGAGCAGGTGAGCATAGGGGCGTTTTGTGTGATAGGCGAGCAGGTGCAGCTTGGGGCGCGAACAGCGCTGGCCGCCCATGTGACGATTGAGGCAGGTACGAGGGTCGGCAGCGATTGTGTTATCAAATCACAGGTGGTCATCGGTCATGACTGTACCATCGGCGATCATGTCAGAGTGCATGCTGGTACAAGTATTGGCTCAGAAGGTTTTGGCTTTGCCCCGACCAACGACCCAAGCACCACCGGGTGGGAGCGTATTGCGCAGTTAGGCCGAGTCATCATCGGTGATCATGTCCGTATTGGCAGTCAGACTTGTATCGATCGCGGTGCTATCGATGATACCGTCATCGGCAATCATGTGATTATCGACAATCTGGTGCAAGTGGCGCACAACGTGCATATCGGTGATGGGACGGCCATCGCCGCGCACACTGGTATCGCTGGGAGTACGCATATCGGTAAACGCTGTATCATTGGTGGCGCGGTCGGTATCACCGGCCATATCGAGATTGCTGATGATGTTACGTTATCGGGTATGACGATGGTGACCAAATCCATCAAACAAGCAGGCTCTTACTCTTCAGGTACCGCGGCCATGCCAACTGCCAATTGGCGACGCGCTGCAGTTAGGTTTCGCCAGCTTGGTCGCGATGAGCGCTGATTTGACTGACCACAGGATATCACTCTCTGTTACAACCTTTAGTAGTTAACCATATAATATCCAATATTTTAACCCTTAACCTTTTAATCCTTTTATACTTAGCAATGAGCAAGGACGCGGCATATGAGCAGCAATGACATAGATATTTTAAATGATACCGATATGAAAAGCTTGGCTGAGCAAGGCCTGACTTTGCCTCTGACTTATCATACGCTAAAGCACTACTTACCGCATCGCTATCCTTTTATGCTGGTCGATAAAGTGATCGACTGTATCCCTGGTGAATGCATCACTGGGGTCAAAAACGTCACCATTAATGAAGAGTTTTTTAATGGGCATTTCCCCAATGAGCCTATCATGCCAGGCGTGCTGATGGTCGAGTGTATGGCACAAGTATCAGGGGTGCTTGGGTTTATCAGTGCAGGATTGACTGCCGAAGATGGTTATCTGTATTTGTTTGCTGGGGTGGACAAGGTTCGTTTTAAGCGCCGCGTTATCCCTGGTGATCAGCTGATTATTCGAGCAAAAACTGTGATGCAAAAGCGCGGTATTTATAAGTTTGACTGTACCGTCCATGTCGAAGACGAGCTGGCGGCGAGCGCACAGGTTATGATTGCTCGTCAAGAGCAATAAAATTGGCTGATAACTTTTAGGCTCATCAGTATCTAAAGAGTTATGTCAAAACAGACAAGAAGAATTATAATGAGCATCGATATTTTGTCGCAAGACTGACTTTGGTTTGTTTGATAAGTTATGACTGACGGTCAGTGTTTTACCATTTATTCGCACCAGAAGATACAAAGGCCCACATTATGAGTCAGATCCATCCAACAGCACTCATCTCACCCTCCGCTCAGATAGATGAGACTGCAACCATTGGCCCGTACTGTATCGTCGGGGATGATGTCAGCATCGGCGCGCATACGGTGTTGCATCGTCATGTGGTCGTGACCAAGCTGACTCGTATCGGCGCGCACAATCAGTTTTATCAGTTTGCCAGTATTGGTGAAGATCCGCAGGATTTGAAGTATGCAGGCGAACGCACTTGGCTTGAGATTGGCGATTATAATACCGTTCGTGAGGCCTGCAGCTTGCACCGCGGCACCGCCCAAGACAGCGAGTTGACCAAGATTGGTAGTCATAATTTGTTGATGGTCAACACCCACGTGGCTCACGACTGCGTGATAGGCGATCACAATGTGTTGGCTAATAATGTGGGGGTCGCGGGTCATGTCACTATCGGCAACCATACCATCATCGGTGGCAACTCTGGTATTCATCAGTTTTGTACGGTAGATGACTATAGTCTGATCGGTGGAGCAAGTCTAATCTTAAAAGATGTGGCAGCCTTTACTATGGTATCTGGCAATCCTGCCAAAACTCATGGCCTCAATGTCGAAGGTATGCGCCGCAAAAACTGGTCAAAAGAGACAATTGATGTTTTGCGTCAAGCGTATCGTACGATTTTTAGATCTGGTCTAACCACTGTACAAGCGCTTGAGGTGTTGCATAACGAGCTACTGCCGAAAGAGCCAAAGATTCAGCTGCTTATCGACTCATTACAAAACAGCCGCCGCGGTGTCGTGCGCTAACGCCGCGGTGTCGTGCGCTAAGTAGTTAGTAAACAATTGATTAGGCTTAATCACAGTCCATGATAAAAAGAATTGTTAATAGTCCAAACTCTTGTTAGTTATAGGTAAAATGATAGCAAGCCATAACCAATTGTTATGGCTTTTTATATTTATGAGCACTTGACTTTTTTGATGGCTTAGCAGAAACTGAGCGTTTACGGTATTGTAAACAATTTTTTCTTAATGTTACTGGACGCTTCATATCGGGGCGTTTAATAATTCGCTTAAGTATTGTGATAGGCGGCTTATGATAATCAAGGAAGGTTATCAGTGGTATTAATTGAAGCAAGAGGACGGAAAAGATGGCTATGAATAAACAAGAACATGCACAATGGAGCTCAAGCTTTGGCTTCGTGCTAGCAGCGGTAGGATCGGCAGTTGGGTTGGGAAATATATGGAAATTTCCATATATGGTCGGTGAAAGTGGGGGTTCCGCTTTCGTTATCGCTTATTTATTCTGTATCGCGTTAGTAGGTTTTCCGATTCTAGTCGCTGAGTGGTTGATCGGTCGCCGCGGACAAAAAAACCCAGTCAATACCTTTGCTGATGTGGCCGCCAGCGAAGGCAAGTCACGCAGCTGGGGTATCGTGGGTGCGTCAGGTATTTTGGGTGGTTTTTTAATTTTATCGTTTTATAGTGTCATCGGTGGCTGGGCGCTAAACTACATCACCAAAATCGCCTCAGGTGAATTTGCTGGCCAAGATGGTGATGCAGTCGGTGCGACATTTGATGCTATGCTGGCATCAGCCGGCACATTGACCATTTGGCATACTGTGTTTATGGTGCTGACGGCTATCATCGTCGGTATGGGGGTGACAGGTGGTATCGAAAAAACCGCCAAGGTGTTAATGCCATTATTGGGTCTTATCTTGTTTGTCATCGTTGGTTATAACGTCATGAACGGCGGATTTGGTGAAGCGGTTGCTTACCTATTTGCTCCAGACCTTAGTAAGCTGACTGCAGACGTGATGCTTGCTGCGCTTGGTCATGCGTTCTTCACCCTATCTATCGGTATGGGTATTATGATTGCGTATGGCTCTTACTTGGGCCGTGAAGTTAACTTACTAAAAACTGCTCGTACAGTGGTTATATTGGATACCGTGATTGCCTTGGCTGCTGGTCTGGCGATCTTCCCGATTATCTTTAGCAATGGGTTAGATCCTGCCTCAGGCCCTGGTCTTATCTTTGTCAGTTTGCCGATTGCCTTTGGTAGCATGGGCGCAGGTACGATCATCGGTACTTTGTTTTTCTTATTGATTACCTTTGCCGCTATCACTTCATCGATTTCGCTGCTTGAGCCGACGGTGGAGTTTTTAGAAGAGCGTACCTCGATGAGCCGTACAGTATCGACCATCGTGGCGAGTATTGTGATTTGGCTACTCGGTATCGCAGCCTTGTTGTCGTTTAACCTATGGGCTGATTTTACAATCATGGGCAACGGTGTCTTTGATGCTTTAGACAAGCTCACCAGTAAGTTTATCCTACCACTTACGGGTCTGGCGGCGATTATCTTCCTTGGCTGGCAGATGGATCAGCGCGGTATTCAGCAAGAACTGGGTCTGTCTAATGGTACGTGGACGCTATGGCAGATTATCTCCAAGTTTGTAGCACCAATCGCAGTGGTTATCGTATTTGTGACCACATTGATGGATTAAAACGTTTGGTTGTTAACCTCTTTAAATGATGCATGCATCAGTCAAGCAGTAAAAAGGGCTTAAGAATTTTCTTAAGCCCTTTTTTGGTTTGAATGATAGATAAAGATGCAGAAAGATAGATGAGTGTTTAAAGCGTTAGCGTAGGTTTAGCTCAGGCACCGTTTGACCACGCTTGGCATAAAACTCACTGACAAAGGCATCAAAGGTATCTTGCTCGATAGCGTCTCTGATGCCTTGCATCAAGCGCTGATAATAACGCAGGTTATGAATGGTAGCCAGCTGCGCCCCTAGCATCTCTTTACACTTATTGAGATGGTATAAATAGGCACGGCTAAAGTTTTGGCAAGTATAGCAATCACACTCAGGGTCTAGTGGGCCTTCATCGTTACGATACTGGCTATTGCGGATACGCACCACGCCTGCATTGTCTGTATCGCCTGTGACGAAGTAATGACCATTACGGGCGTTACGAGTGGGCATGACACAGTCAAACATATCGACCCCGCGGCGTACCGCCTCAACGATGTCCTCAGGCTTGCCAACGCCCATCAGATAGCGCGGTTTGTCTGCTGGCATCGCATCTGGGATATAGTCTAGTACATCCATCATCTCATCTTTTGGTTCGCCGACAGATAGGCCGCCGATGGCATAACCATCAAAACCAATCTCAAGCAGGCCCTCGAGCGATTGCTGGCGTAGATCTGGGTACATACTGCCTTGAATAATACCAAACAGCGCATTGGTGCTGCCTAGTCTGTTATGCTCGTCAACGCAGCGCTGGCCCCAACGTAGCGACAGCTCTAAAGACTTTTTGGCCTCGTCGTGAGTGGCAGGATAAGGGGTACACTCATCAAACTGCATGACGATGTCTGAGTTTAAGCTGTACTGAATTTGCATCGATTTTTCTGGTGACAAAAATACCTTAGCACCGTCAATGGGCGACTTAAAATTAACGCCTTCCTCGGTAATTTTGCGCATTGCACCGAGGCTAAAGACCTGAAAGCCGCCTGAGTCGGTCAAGATAGGCTTATCCCAATGCATAAACTTGTGCAGACCGCCAAACTTGTCGATGACCTCAGTACCAGGACGTAGCCATAAGTGAAACGTATTGCCAAGGATAATATCAGCGCCAATGGCTTCGATATCGCGCGGCAGCATACCTTTGACCGTGCCGTACGTACCGACAGGCATAAAGGCAGGCGTTTGTACGTCGCCATGATTGAGATGGACAGTGCCACGGCGCGCACGCGTCTCGCCGCTGGCCGTTTTGTGTAAGACAAATTGCATATGATAACCGCTATGTAAGCTATGAAAATGGCACTAATTATAGCATTGTTAAGGGTTTATTGGGACAGGGATGCCAGTATCAATTTATTTTCTGCCATTTATATTATGCGCGATTATGTACGGCTCATAGCGCGTTATGAGGAGTGAACCTAAAATCGCCATAAAAAAAGACAGCCATCTGCTGTCTTTTTTGTACTTCATAGTTGAGTTATAAAATTAGGCGTTTTGCTTGCGGATGATGTTTAGCATACGGCGTAAGGGTTCGGCTGCACCCCACAGTAGCTGATCACCCACAGTAAATGCACCGAGATATTCAGGCCCCATGTTTAGCTTACGCAGGCGTCCTAGCGCCACAGTCAAGGTACCTGTTACGGCAACAGGTGTTAAGCGGTTCATCGTGGCTTCTTTGTCGTCTTCGACCAAGTCCAACCACTCATTACCGCTATTTTTTAGCGCCGCTTCGATTTCCTCTAGCGGGATGTCTTTTTTGAGCTTGATGGTCAGGCCTTGGGCGTGGCAGCGCATGGCACCGATACGCACACACATACCATCGATAGGGATGGTGTTGGCTGCTGAATTGCCAAGGATTTTGTTGGTTTCGACGCCGCCTTTCCATTCTTCGCGCGATTGCTTGTTTTCTAATTGCGCATCGATATAAGGGATCAAGCTGCCTGCGAGCGGTACACCAAAATACTGCTTAGGGAAGTCATCTGCGCGCTGGGTCTGCGCAATTTTTTTGTCGATATCCAAGATAGCACTTGCAGGATCAGCCAGCTCGTCCTTGACCGCATCACGTAGTACGCCCATGCCTTCGATGAGCTCGCGCATGTTGTTTGCGCCAGAGCCACTCGCCGCCTGATAAGTCATGGCGCTGACCC
This sequence comes from Psychrobacter sp. CAM01, assembly GCF_032842965.1. Classification (NCBI taxonomy): domain Bacteria; kingdom Pseudomonadati; phylum Pseudomonadota; class Gammaproteobacteria; order Moraxellales; family Moraxellaceae; genus Psychrobacter; species Psychrobacter sp. CAM01. Next base: position 4,567 of record NZ_JAWJBL010000001.1, on the reverse strand, counting down.
ATTCTACCCAGCCTTTATTAAACAGTTCACCGATCGCCATCAGCATCAAGGATACCGTGCAGTTACCACCGATAAAGTCTTTTTTGCCACTGGCGAGCGCGCTATCGATGACATTGCGATTGACTGGATCAAGGATAATGATGCTGTCATCTGCCATACGCAAGGTGCTGGCTGCATCGATCCAGTAGCCATTCCAGCCGCTATCGCGTAGGGGCTGATGCACCTTTGAGGTGTAATCGCCGCCCTGACAGGTAATAATCACATCACAAGCTGCGAGTGCGTCGATATCATGAGCGTCCTTTAATTGGCTGGTCTGTACGCCATCGAAGCTTGGCGCATCGCCACCTGCGTTACTGGTCGAAAAAAACACGGGCGTAATACCATCAAAGTCTTTTTCTTGCTGCATGCGCTGTATCAACACTGAGCCAACCATGCCGCGCCAGCCCACCAAGCCTACTGTTAAATTACTCATGAAATTTAATCCTATTTACAATTATTTGTTGCGTCGCCAACCAATAACAATGCCGTGAATGCTCCCAAAAAGCAAGACGTTTTGGCGATTTTTAGCGGTTTTTTATACACTATTTGCTATGTTGATTATAACGTGATGTTATTAGTATGCAGATGCTGGTCATTGCGGTTTTATGGTACAAAAGCCTTATCAACAAAAGCTTGTCAACGAGTCACCAACACCACACTGCCAGATGCTTGACATTGTAATGTTTTATAGTTGTTGTCATATAATTCGACTGTGGCAGTAGGCGTCACTGGATTGAAGTGCTAAAGTAAGCGCTAGCATCAGTATCGTGAGCCGTACGCCTAAAGATGCCTGAACACCCAGCATACCTTGTGCAGCGGCAAACCAGAATTTCAACCAACGGTTAATACATACTATGGATCTTTCACTATTATATTATTCTGCCCAGTGGCTAGCAGGGCTTGTCGCGTTCGTGACGATTTGGGGCTGGCTGCCGCTGGATAATTGGTGGGTACGCGCTGTCGAGTTTCCTCGTATTCAGATCATGGTGCTGGGGGTGATCGCTTGGGTTAGTATGTTGATGTTTTGGCCAGACTGGCAGCTAGGGCAGTGGTTGTTGTTTGTGGTTTTGAGCCTCACATTGGCGTTTCAGCTAAGAATGGTGTTGCCCTATACCAAACTATGGAAAAAAGAAGTACAACAAGCAAAATCCAAATCTACAGGGCAAGCGCATCAACTAAAACTCATGGTGTCAAATGTCCTAACGCCCAATGATCATACCCAAAAGCTGGTCGATCTGGTCAAGCAAAAGCAGCCCGATATTTTAATCACCTTAGAGAGTGATAAAAAGTGGGAAAAAGCACTGGAGCAGATTGAGTCAGACTATCCTTATACCGTCAAGGTGCCATTAGACAATTTATACGGCATGCACCTGTACTCAAAACTTGAGCTGATCGATCCTGAGGTCAAGTATTTGATGATAGATGACATACCGTCGATTCACTCGCAGCTGCGCCTGAAAAATGGTCAAGTGATTTGGCTATACTGCCTACACCCCATGCCGCCCAGTCCCACTGAGGCCGACAAATCGACCACTCGCGATGCCGAGCTGCTAATGGTCGGCAAACACATCAAAGAGCACAATCAAACCGCTATATTGGCAGGCGATCTCAATGATGTGGCTTGGTCGAAGACGACGCGCCGCTTTCAGCGTATCTCAGGCTTGCTAGACCCGCGTATCGGCCGCCACTTTATCAATACCTTTCATGTCAATTATCCATTTTTGCGCTGGGCGCTTGATCATATTTTTCACAGTGCTTGCTTCACAGTCGTTGATATTCAGCGTCTGCCGTCTATAGGCTCTGATCACTTTCCAGTCATGACGACGCTGCAGTATGAGCCAGAAGAAGCCGCGCAACAACAGAAAAACGCCCCAACGGCCGAAGCAGACGATATAAAAGAGACAGATAACAAAATAGAAGAGGGCAAAGAAGAAGGCGAAAAAGTCTCTAAAGAGCATGCTAAGGAGCAGCAGTTATTGGGATAGAGTGGGATAGTAGGGCAGATTGGTTCTAGACAAATCACGAGCCGCTAAACAAGGCAAGTGGGGCAGTAAGCGGGTGTACAAATGTAAGCATATGCTTACGCGAAATAAGGTCTTTAGCCTCTAGGCGCATCAAAGTGATTGCCCTACAATACAACCATCAACACAAGGAGAGGCAAGGATGCAGTGTTGAGGCAGTATCGATAAAAGCACAGGTCAGCCCGCTGTCTTATAGATGACTGTTTATGACTTAGGATAAGTCGACATGGAAGAAATAATAATAACAACAACATGAAGCGCCATAAGCCCTGAACCAATCGCCCTAGGTTCGGGGCTTTTCTTTGTCTGTCTATCTTATCTTTATTTGCTAACTTAAGACCTCATACCACCAAGGCGTTATACTCCTTAAATTCCCTGCTACAAGCCCCGAGCTAAAAGAAATCAGACTGCTGATAAGACCAAACTGCATAACAAACAGACGACCATAAAAAAACCCTCATCAAAGTGATGAGGGTTTTGGCAAATGCCATAATTGAATTAAAAATAATTCAAATTTTTACAACTAAAATGTGGCTCTCCAACCTGGGCTCGAACCAGGGACACACGGATTAACAGTCCGTTGCTCTACCAACTGAGCTATTGGAGAATAGGCTGTACGTACATGATACGTGACAACAAGACTTAGAAAGTCTCTAATGAGTTCTTGCTAAGTGGGGCGTATTCTAGCAAAGATAAAAAATACGTCAAGCCTTTTTTTTCATAAATTGCAAAGATTGTCATTTTAATGAGAAAAGAGAGCTATTTTATCAAAAGCCGTCATAAAAAAGACGCCCACATAACAAATATGGGGCGTCTTTTTTTATGGTTTTTAACGATCAGACTACTTAGCTTAAAAGCCTTTTTGCTTAGTGAGTTGCTTATTCAGCAACGTCCAAGTCAGCCACGGCTTTTTCGATACGTGATAGCGCATCTTTTAGCGTCGCTTCGTCAGTGGCATAAGAGATGCGCATATAGCCGCCAAGACCAAAGGCATCACCTGGGACGACGGCTACGCCAACTTTATCTAGTAGCCATGCGGAAAACTCTGTACATGAAGACAGGCCAGCGGCTTTGATCAATGGTTTGATTTGAGGATAGACGTAAAATGCGCCATCAGGACGCAGGCACGTGATGCCTTTAATGGCATTTAGGCCATCAACGACCAAATCACAACGCTTCTCAAAGGCTTCTACCATAGGTGCTAGTACGCTTTGGTCACCACTGATGGCGGCTTCGGCAGCCACTTGGCTGATAGAAGTTGGGCATGAAGTGGACTGCGACTGTACTTTTTTCATCGCGCCGATGAGTTTGGCAGGGCCGCCAGCGTAGCCGATGCGCCAGCCTGTCATGGCATAGGCTTTTGATACGCCGTTTAGGATGATGGCGCGCTCTTTTAGCTCAGGTGCGGCGTTTAAGATATTGTAGAATTTATCACCCGTCCAGCGAATGTGCTCATACATATCATCTGAGGCGATATAGACGTGTGGGTGCTTTTTTAATACTTCCGCAATGGCTTTTAGCTCATCTAGTGTGTAGATCATACCTGTTGGGTTCGATGGGCTGTTTAGCACTAGCAGTTTGGTTTTGTCCGTGATGGCGGCTTCTAACTGCTCGGCGGTGATTTTGAAATTCTGCGCTGCTGGGCATTCGACGATGACGGGTTTGCCACCTGCGATGATGACCATGTCGGGGTAGCTGACCCAGTAAGGTGCTGGGATGATGACTTCGTCGCCTGGATTGATAAAGGCTTGGGCAAGGTTAAAGAAAGACTGCTTACCGCCGACCGATACTAGGATTTCATTTGGCTCATAGCTGATGTCGTTATCACGTTTGAACTTATCAATGATGGCTTTTTTGAGCTCTGGCGTACCATCGACAGCGGTGTACTTGGTAAAACCGTTATTGATTGCATCAATGGCTGCCTTTTTGATGTGCTCTGGCGTATCAAAGTCAGGTTCGCCAGCACCTAGGCCGATGATGTCTTTACCAGAGGCTTTTAGCTCTTTGGCTTTATTGGTAATCGCTAGCGTTGGTGATGGTTTGATGCTATTGACGCGGTCAGACAATTGCAACTCGCTCATGAGGGATCCTTTTTATAGTGAAGGGTGGTTGGGGATAGCTGATGTTAATTATATAACGTTTTTATCGTCATCAGGACATGACGTCGGTATATAGTTAGTCCTAAATAAAACGGGCAATGACTATATAGGCCAGGTGCTACTGATAGGTAGTTTGCGCGGCCTTTGTCGGTGTAGTGCCTATTGTAGAGGGGCTCAACTATAGACTGAATATTGTAGCACGCTGATATTTCGCTGTCGCATGGGGCTGGTAACAAAAATTATGGTGATGCTGCGTAAAACTCATCCTGTAAATACCCCATTCTTAACACAACATCAACGTAGAATAATTAAGCCACCTGCCTGTACTCAGCAGGTGTCATATCATTAAGTGAATCATGGGGTCTTTCGGTGTTATAAACCTTGATCCAGTCTTCAGTCAGCATATTG